>JALDYP010000034.1:0-30664 GCA_032153875.1 Methylophilus sp. | reverse complement strand
GGTGCCCTTTCTTTTGGTTACATTTTCTTTGGGCAAGCAAAGAAAAGTAACTCGCCGAGAGGGCGAAAAGGAATGGCAAATATACAAAGATATGTTTATTAAAATTACAGCACGTGCAAGATTAGCCCTTCGAACGTAACCCAGCTAAGTATTAACCTCGCCTGGATCCTCCCTTGCAGGGCGCACTGGCTTTTGCATAAGCCAGCCGTTACGCAGGCACAGAGCATACTCTGTGAAACCCCTGCTACACCCTACGCCAGAATGACGACCCGTGACTACGCGCAATAAAATTAGCAGTGAACAACCACAAGAAAACTAACTCTTAGTATACGTAGGAAATTTCTGCATAATCTCAGCAAACAACTCCCCTTCCACCCATCCCGCCAACCACTCCCGCAATCGAGGATAAGCACTCTGCCCAAACCACTCCGCATCCACTGCTGCAAACTGCCGGATAAAGGGGAAAATCGCTACATCAGCCATACTCGCCGAATCACCCAGCAGAAAACGATGCTCAGCCAGCAAAGCTTCCAGCCTTTGCAAAAACTGCTCACCCTGCTCGCGATAAAACAATGCTGATTGCTCCGGATAACGCTCAGGATATTTATAGCGATCAAGCGCCTTTTTAAACTCGCCGTCATTAACACTGATCAACGAATCGGCCATCACCATATCGCCTTTAAGCCACCCACTCGGATCATTCTTATCTAATGCCCAGCGCATGATATCCAGGCTCTGTTCCAGCACTGTTCCATCAGCTAACTGCAATACAGGCACAGTGCCTTTAGGCGATATCTGCAACAAGTGCTGCGGCTTCTCGCGCAGAGAGACTTCACGCAATTCCACTTGAATCTGTGCTGCCCATAACGCCATCCGCGCCCGCATGGCATAAGGGCAACGGCGATAGGAATACAGTATTGGCAAGACCATTAAAGTAAGGCGCGACGGCAATCTTTAATCAGCTGCGGCCCTTTATAGATCAAGCCGCTATACAACTGCACCAGGCTGGCACCAGCCGCTACTTTTTCTTTGGCATCTTCACCACTTAAAATGCCGCCAACGCCGATAATCGGCAAGCTGTTCTGCAATGATGCTGCCAATGTGCGAATCACCTGGGTAGAGCTATCCCGCACTGGCGCACCTGACAACCCGCCCGCTTCTTCAGCATGCTGCAAACCGGCGACGGCATCCCTGGCCAGCGTGGTGTTCGTGGCGATCACGCCGTCGATTCTATGCTGCATCAGCAAACCGGCGATTTCCTCGACCTGTTCGGTAGTTAGATCAGGGGCGATCTTTAACGCGACGGGCACGTATTTGCCATGGATCTGCGCCAGGATGTTCTGCTCGGCTTTTAAGGTTGCCAGCAGCTGGCTGAGCGCTTCTTTTTCCTGCAAGGCACGCAGGTTCTTGGTGTTGGGGGACGAGATATTCACCGTGATATAGCTGGCATGCGCATATACCTTGCGCATACAGGTCAGGTAATCTTCGGCGGCGCGCTCATTCGGCGTATCAAAATTCTTGCCGATATTGATACCCAGGATGCCTTTGAATTTTGCGGCTTTAACATTCTGGATCAAATGATCCACACCTTTGTTATTGAAGCCGAAACGATTGATGATGGCATTGACTTCCGGCAAGCGGAATAAGCGCGGTTGCGGATTACCCGGCTGCGCACGCGGCGTCACTGTGCCTACTTCTACAAAACCAAAACCCAGCGCTGCCATGCCGTCTATCACCATGGCATTTTTATCCAGGCCAGCCGCCAACCCAACCGGGTTAGGAAAATTCAGCCCCATCACTTTTTTCGGTTGATCAGCCAACTGCTTGCCGGCCAGTGCCAGCAAGCCTAACTGCTCGGCGCGTTTAAGCGATTTCAGGGTCAGGTCGTGCGCCTGTTCGGCATCCAGCTTGAACAATAACGGTTTTAATAAGGGGTACACGTTCATCAATTATTTCCTGAATTATTTACTGTTATGGGCGCGTGAAATGCATTTCACAGGATGCAGCATGCATCAGGTTTGCGCTACATCAAAAAACTAGCCAGCGTAAGGGGCCAGAATAATCATCAGCGTCATTGTTGCAAGTATTAATACTCACAGGAGGGACATATGAAAATTCTGATTGATTTATTCTCGACCGATTACGGTTTAATGAGCCTGGTCGTGATCGCCATCATGACCATCGTGATGACCTGGGCCGGCATCTACGTTTACATCAAATCGCGAAAGTCATCATGATTGATGATGCCACCACTTTAAACATCCACCACCAATCGCTGATTTGATAAAACCCCGCGCTTGCGGGGTTTTATCAGGTTACAGAAGTACCTTCTCGATACCGCCGTTATTGGCTTTATGTATGTAGTCTTCCATCCAGTTTTCGCCAAGGATATGCTTGGCCATTTCGACCACAATATAATCAGCTTCAATACCGGTGTCATCACCATACCGCGACAGGCCTTGCAGGCAGCTTGGGCAGGAGGTGAGTATCTTCACCGGTTGCTCTGGCGCACCGACGGTCAGGCCCATTTTACCCATGCCTTTTTCCAGCTCTTCCTGCTTGCGGAATTTCACCTGTGTCGCAATGTCAGGCCGTGCCGCAGCAAACGTACCGGATTCACCGCAGCAACGGTCATTCAGCGCCACGTCAGTACCCATCAGCTTGTTGGTGACTTCCAGCGGCTTGTAGGTCTTCATCGGCGTATGGCAAGGGTCATGGTACATATAACGCGTACCGGTCACGCCTTGCAGGCGCATGTCTTTTTCCATCAGGTACTCATGGATATCCAATAGACGGCAGCCAGGGAAAATGCGCTCGAACTCGTACTTCTGCAACTGATCCATACACGTACCGCAAGACACGATCACTGTCTTGATATCCAGGTAATTCAGCGTATTCGCCACGCGGTGGAACAGCACGCGGTTGTCCGCCGTGATTTCCTGGCCTTTGTCGTGGTTACCGGCTGACGTTTGCGGATAACCGCAGCACAGATAGCCTGGCGGCAACACGGTGATCGCCCCTACTTCGTACAGCATGGCTTGTGTCGCCAGGCCGACATTGGAGAACAGACGCTCTGAACCGCAACCCGGGAAATAGAACACTGCTTCCGAATCTTCGCTCACCTTTTGCGGATTACGGATCACCGGAATCATGGTGTCATCTTCTACCCCCAGCATGGCGCGTGAGGTTTTGGATTGCATCTTCTTCGGCATCGGGCGATTGATGAAGTGAATCACCTGCGCCTTGATTTCCGCTTTACCAACGGTAGCTGGCGGTGCCTTTTTGTCTTTCAGCAAGCCAAACTTTTTCGCCAGGCTATTCGCGATATTAATCGCCTTATAACCCATCTGGATCATGCCGGCGCGCACCAGTTTAATGGTGGCCGGATCCTTGGCGTTCAGGAACAGCATCCCCGCAGCCGTACCAGGGTTGAAGTTCTTCTTACCCTGTTCGCGCAGGAAATTACGCATTTTGACTGACACATCACCGAAGTCGATATTCACCGGGCACGGCTTCTCGCAACGGTGGCAGACCGTACAATGGTCAGCCACATCGTTGAACTCGTCAAAGTGCTTGAGCGAAATACCGCGCCGCGTCTGTTCTTCGTAGAGGAAAGCCTCGATCAGCAGTGAAGTACCCAGGATCTTGTTACGCGGTGAATACAGCAAATTCGCGCGTGGCACATGGGTAGAACACACAGGTTTACACTTGCCGCAACGCAGGCAGTCAGAAATATCATCGGCGATCTCGCCAATGGCAGACTGCTCCATGATGATGGATTCCTGCTCGAGCAGGCCGAAGCTTGGCGTATAGGCGTTTTCCAGCCCGGAACCCATCAACAGTTTGCCTTTGTTGAAGTGGCCTTTCGGGTCTACTTTATTCTTGTATGTGGTGAAGGTATCAATGGTCGCCTGGTCAAGGAATTCCATTTTAGTGATACCGATACCGTGTTCACCAGAGATCACGCCATCCAGGCCACGTGCCAGATCCATCACGCGCGCAACCGCTGCATGCGCATCCTGCATCATGCCGTAATCGTCAGAGTTGACCGGGATATTGGTGTGCACGTTACCGTCACCGGCGTGCATGTGGAGCGCAATGAATACGCGGCTCTTCAATACGGTTTTCTGTATCTCGTCCAGCTTTTCAAGGATGCGCTGGAACTCACGGCCGACGAAAATATCCGCCATCGGGCGCTTGAGTTCACGCTTCCAGGACACACGCAAATCATAAGACTGCACGGCACGGAACACATTGTCATACTGGGTAAAGTCGTTACCCAGTTCGCCCAGAGCAGACACCGGCTGATCCAGCGTATTCAGGATCAGGCGCCATTTCGTGCGTATGTCGCCCAGCAATTGCAGCGCCATCTCGCGTTTGGATTTCACACCATCAGGATCAGCATTGCCATCTTCGTCCGGTTGCAGCGGCAAGTCGCCCTGCACAAAGGTTTCCAGCGCATCGACCAGGCGTAGCTTGTTCTGGATAGACAATTCGATATTGATACGCTCGATACCGTCAGAGTATTCACCTAGGCGTGGCAATGGGATCACCACGTCTTCGTTGATCTTGAAAGCGTTGGTGTGACGCGCAATCGCTGCGGTACGTGAACGGTCCAGCCAGAATTTCTTGCGCGCTTCAGCGGATACGGCGATAAAACCTTCGCCATTACGCGCGTTGCACATACGCACTACCGCAGAAGCCACTTCACCGACCGCGTTTTCATCATCAGACGCGATATCACATAACAACACCATTTTAGGGCGTTGCTGGCGCGCAGCCTTGGTGGCATAGCCAACCGCTTTCACATAGCGCTCGTCCATGTGCTCCAGGCCAGCCATGATGACGGCAGGTTCCTGCTTGGCGGTCGCGTCCAGGTAATCCTTGATTTCCACGATCGCAGGCACGGCGTGTGACACATTGCCGAAAAATTCCAGTGCAATCGTCCGCACATGTTTAGGCATGCGGTGCAGGATGAATGTGGCTGAAGTGATCAGGCCATCACAACCTTCTTTTTGCACACCAGGCAAACCAGACAGGAACTTGTCAGTCACGTCTTTGCCCAGGCCAACTTTACGGAAGCTAGGGCCAGGAATCTCCAGGATTTCCGGCTCGGCTAACAGGTTTTTGAAACCAATGTCGTAGCGGCTGACTTTAAAGCGCGCCAGCTCGATATCGTGGATCTTGCCCAGATTATGGTCCAGGCGTTCCACTTCCAGCCAGGTCGCATCCGGTGTCACCATCCTCCATGAGGCGAGGTTATCCAGCGCGGTGCCCCACAGCACGGCTTTTTTACCACCGGCATTCATGGCGACGTTACCGCCGATACAACACGCATCAGCAGAAGTCGGGTCACACGCAAACTCTAAACCGGCTTCAGTCGCCGCATCCATCGCACGGCGCGTCACTACACCAGCGCCACACTCGATAGTGGCTACCTGGCGCGCGACACCCGGCAAGGTACGCATTTGCACACCGGTATGTTTATCCAGTTTTTCGGTATTGATAACGGCTGACAACGGCGTTAACGGAATCGCACCACCGGTGTAACCGGTACCGCCTCCACGTGGAATCACGGTCAGGCCAAGCTCTATACATGTACGGACAAGATAGGAAATTTCAGCTTCAGTATCCGGATTGATCACCACAAACGGATACTCAACGCGCCAGTCGGTCGCATCAGTCACATGGGAGACACGTGCCAGGCCGTCAAACTGGACATTGTCCTTGCGGGTATATTTGGTCAGCTTAGCGAGCGCTTTTTTGCGCAGGTCGTAAGTCTGCCTGAAATCTTCGGCAAACCTTTCCACCGCTTTAGTCGCAGCTACGATCAGTTTTTCAACCTTGTCGTTGCTACCGCTACGCTCACGAATGGCTGAGATGCGGTGATACAAGGCATCGATCAGCGCTTTGCGCCGCTTGGGATTTTCCAGCAAGTCATCCTGCAGGTAAGGATTGCGTGACACCACCCATAGGTCGCCCAGCACCTCGAACAACATGCGTGCGCTACGGCCGGTTTTGCGCTCGGTGCGCAAAACATTCAGGATCTCCCAAATTTCTTCGCCAAGAAACCGAATGACGATTTCACGGTCAGAGAAGGAAGTATAGTTGTACGGAATTTCGCGCAAACGCGTAAGAGGAGTAGAATCCGAATTGAGCAATTCTGCGGTCACTGGTGCGTTCATTGATAATTTATCAAAAGCAAAAGTGAATTATATCATGCAGAGGTCGGCTCAAACACGTAGGCGCTTTAGGGTTTTTAATCTCAAGAAACATTATGTCGAAATACTTCTTTTCCTATAAAAAATGGATCATGCCTCTGGTGGCGCTGGCATTATTCATTGGCCTCGCAATGGCTGTGATGCAAAAACCACAAGCGCCTGAAGTCACCTTCACCACCCTGGATGGCAAAAAGATCAGTATGGCGTCACTGCGTGGCAAAACCGTACTGGTCAATTTCTGGGCTACCGACTGCCCCGGCTGTATCAAAGAGATGCCGACGCTGATTGAAACTTACAATAGATATAAAGATAAAAATTTTGAAGTCATTGCCGTAGCCATGCCGTATGACCCGCCCGCCCAGGTACTGAATTACAGCCATGAAAAAGCCTTGCCGTTTGCCGTGATGCACGATGGTTTTGGTGAAATGGTGAAAGCTTTCGGCAACGTCAACCTGACGCCAACTGCGTTTGTGTATGATCCGCAAGGTCGCCGCCTGCAAAAAGTGATAGGCGAACTGGACTTTCCCAAACTGCGTTCACTCATAGAGCAGCAGGCACACTAAACGATGCTGTGGATCAAATCGCTGCACCTTGTTTTCATCACCAGCTGGTTCGCCGGGCTGTTCTACCTGCCACGCATCTTTGTAAACATGGCAATGGAAACAAATACACAAGCCTATGCCCGCCTGTTGTTGATGGCACAAAAACTTTACCGTTTTATGCAGCCACTTTCCATACTCGCGCTGGCTTTTGGCATCTGGTTATGGCTGGGCTATGGTTTTAAGGGCGGCTGGCTACATGCCAAACTCTTGCTGGTATTTTTTCTGCTTGGCTATCATCATTATTGCGGCAAATTGCTTAAACAGTTTGCGGCACATAACAACAATCGCAGCCATGTCTGGTTTCGCTGGTTTAACGAAATCCCGGTACTGCTGTTATTTGCCATTGTCGTGTTAGTGGTAGTAAAACCTTTTTAAGGCCATGCTGGATTCGCTACTGCAGTCAGACTGGTTGATTCGCATGCTGGATAAATCCGGCCCGCAGCCAGTACAAAAATTGCTGGCATTATTTTCCGTGCTGGATGACTTTCTCTCCAGCCCGCTGACCGCGAAAAACCCACCTTCGCAACCGGCTATAGCCACCGACCGCTTACAGAAGTTCCTGATCACACAATCTGAAAAAGCCGGTGCGCGCCTGCCCGAGATGCTGGCTAACCAGTTATATTTTATGGCGATCAGCGCCTGCCAGGAAAAACTAGCCCACCCTCATTCAACTGCGCTACAGCATGCCCAGCGTGCCGCGCAGGCGTTGATTAAAGAACAAACCACCCGCGAAATTAACTGGCTGGCAGTGCGCAACTACGGCATCGTCACCATGGCATTATGCACAGGCATACTCGCAGGTCACTTCTGGTCATCACCGCAGGATATTGAAATTAGTACCGCACATGCCGCTGAGCAACCTGAACCAGCACCTAACCCGTTTTCACTGGAAGCCAGCCCGTCAGAAACAGCTGCCATTTATGGCCGCCTGGAAACCATGAAGCACGGCGAATGCCGTTTGCTGGAAGCATTACAGCTGCCGGAAAGGCTTAAGAGCGTGTATATCGAAAACGTGATTAACGGCCATGTCACGACCAACCGTGACGAGCAGGTGCTGGTCAATCAGCTACTGGACCAGGTACAGTGCAATTACACGCCAAAACTGATGGTGAACTCCAAGTAAAAAACCGCCGCTACAGCGACGGTTTATAGAGAACTAGCCGAATTATTGAAAAACTGTTTTCAGCTGATTTAACCCCCCATCGTAAACACCCTTAATAGCTTCTGAAGCAGCCTTTTCGTCTGCAGGCGCTTTCGGCAAAAAGTGACTTTCCCACACCACCACAGATTTACCATCGCCGTTGCTGTGCACACTGACGGTTGAAGCATACTCATTTACCGGTAATACGCCATCAGTGATTTTATAAGAATAGCTTTTCGATTTAGCATTGTAAGCTGTCAACGTTTCATTGATCTTCCCACCATCCTTTAATGTCAATACTCGCTTGGCACCAGGATTATTGTTCTTACCGGAGACGATTTCAGTTTTAGCCACCGCAGGATGCCACGCACCCAGGTCGCTAAAGTCAGCCACTTTCTTCCAGACCACATCGACAGGCTGCTCAAGCTCAACTGACTTAACTACAAATAAGGGTTCCGCTGCAAATGCGCTGCCAGTAGCAGCTAATAATGTTGCTAATACCAATGATTTTATTTGGCGCATGACTTTCTCCTTTGTGATTGATTTACCCATAAAATATACTATACGGTATAGTATATTTAACACGACAATTAAAAATTAATCAATAGGATTTAGTCCTTATAACAAACCCTGTTTGTATACAAGGTTGTATAGAGTGATATAATCGAATCATGAGTACTTTAAAGCAAAAGATTCTGCAGGTTTCTACTGACCTGTTTCAGACGCGCGGCATCAACTCTACTGGCGTGGATACGATTGTGGCCGTGGCCGGCACAACCAAAATGACTCTTTATAAGTATTTTGAGACTAAAGAAGAGCTGATTCTGGCAGTGCTTCAGCAAAGCCATCAGGACTTTCAAAACTGGATGAATGAAAAACTGAGCAGCCTTGGTGGTAGTCCAAATGAAAAGATTCAAAAATTGTTTGAATTCATTGAGGAATGGGTGACTTCACCGTCCTTTACGGGCATCGCCTTCATTAAAGCCTCGGCTGAATTCCCAAACGAAGAAAATCGCATTCATCAGTTATCTTCACAACAATCTCGCGAGTTTCGTCAGTTCATTACCAAACTGGCTCAAGACGCAAATATTAAAGATGCTGAAGGCTTAGCCTTGCAACTTTCCATCCTGTTTGAAGGCGCGGTACAGGCAGAGCAAATCAAGCGTGGTTCCGGCGCCATCAAATCAGCAAAAAAAGCCGCAAAAACCTTGATAGATATCGCGATCAAGCAATCCTGACTTTCATCAGCCTAACTGGTCCTTAAGGCTCCCAAAACCAAGTAATTCTTGCCAGCTAATGGGCTGGCGGCAATAATAGCCTTTTATTTATCTCAACCTCTTTTTTCACAAAACCACATGAAGATTTTAATTTGCGGCTCTTTGGCCTATGACACCATTATGGTGTTCCCCGACCAGTTTAAAAACCATATCCTGGCGGACAAAATTCACAAGCTCAGTGTCGCTTTCCTGGTACCGGAAATGCGCAGGGAATTTGGCGGCACGGCGGGCAATATTGCCTATAACCTGCAATTGCTGGACGGCCAGCCGCAAATCATGGCGACCGTAGGTGATGACTTTGCGCCTTACCAAAGCTGGCTTGAGCAAAACAACATTGATCGCGCTCATGTCAAAACAATCAATGGCGCTTTTACCGCGCAGGCATTTATCACGACTGATATCGACGATAACCAGATCACGGCATTCCACCCTGGCGCCATGCAAAACGCGCACGCCAACAGCGTCAAGGATGTAAAAGATGCGGTACTGGCAATCATCGCACCTGATGGGCGTGACGCCATGTTCCAGCATGCCAAAGAGTGCCATGAAGCCGGTATCCCGATGATGTTTGACCCCGGCCAGGGCCTGCCAATGTTTAATGGCGAAGAATTATTGTATTTTATTGAGCTGGCAGACTATCTGGCAGTGAACGATTATGAGTCTCAGGTCATCCAAGATAGAACAGGGCTGACACTTGAACAACTCGCCGCCAAAGTGAAAGCACTGATTGTGACGCTGGGTGGTGAAGGTTCACATATTTATGCCGATGGTCAACGCCATGAAATTCCATGCGTTAAGGCTGAAGCAGTGGTAGACCCAACCGGCTGTGGTGATGCATACCGTGCGGGTTTGCTATACGGGATTGCACGTGGCTGGGACTGGAAAGCATGTGGCCGTTTAGCAGCAACGCTGGGTGCAATTAAAATCGCCCATCGCGGCGGCCAGAATCACACAGCCAGTCGCGAAGAAATTGAAAGTATTTACAGCCATGCGCTGGTACAGGATGCTATCAAGGAAGACCCTACATTAAGTCGTCCCGCATCGAGCTAAACTCTGCATCTAGTTAAACAAAGAGAAAATAATACAGGAGAAAACACATGAAAGTGCGTGCATTAAAGTGGGTTGCTGTAGTGGTGATGGTGGGGTTTTTAGGCGCATGTGCCAGCTCTAATTCCGGCAGTGTCTATTCGCGCGACGAAGCCCGTAAAACACAAACGGTAAAAACAGGTGTGGTTGAAAGCGTGCGTAGCGTCAAACTGGAAGGTACCAAGTCTCCGGTAGGTACTGTTGCCGGTGGTGCCGTGGGTGGTATTGCAGGTAGCAGTATCGGTGGCGGCAGAGGCAGCATTATCGCGGCCGTGATTGGTGCCGTAGCCGGTGGTTTGGCTGGTTCAGCGATCGAAGAAGGTGTGACACGTAAAAACGCCTACGAAATCACCGTCAAGCTGGATGGCGGCAACCTGGTTTCTATCGTACAGGAAGCTGATGAACAATTCGCGCCGGGTGACCGTGTACGGATTGTTGAAAACGGTTCGACTTCACGTGTAAGCCATTAAGTTTCTGACTTAATCCTGGAACAAAAAGAGCGACCTGGTCGCTCTTTTTTATTGCCCTCAAAAAGCCATTTGCGTCACACAACTGTCACAACATCGTCACCAATCGTTCACATGCCAATCCTATCATCTCGCTAAATCACTAAGGAGAAGCAGGATGTTTGAACAAGATTTGCAACCTGGCATTCATCAGTCTGATATTCAAAGCAGTATCCATAGCGCGCGCAAACCGGCGAGCTCACTCAGCGTGGCACTTGCCACCAGCGCAGAAGAAATCGCTGAAGCCCAGCGACTGCGATTCCAGGTATTTTCCGAAGAAATGGGCGCACATATCAAAAGCCAGAATGGCCTCGATGTAGACGGTTTTGATGCCTTTTGTGACCACTTACTGGTACGTGACGATGCCACACAGCAAGTAGTAGGTACTTACCGTATCCTTAACCCTATGCAGGCCATGCTGGCTGGCGGCTATTATTCAGCCGGTGAATTTGACTTAAGCAGATTGTCGACATTGAGTGACCGCACCGTCGAAGTGGGCCGTGCCTGCGTACATGCGGATTACCGCACCGGCGGCACCATTACCATGTTGTGGGCCGGCCTCGCAAAATACATGATGGCGCGCCAATATGAGTATATGATAGGTTGCGCCAGTATCTCCATGCATGACGGTGGTCACATGGCCGCTTCATTGTTCAGCAACCTGCGTGAAGAGTATCTTTCCCCGGCGGAATACCGTGTGTTCCCGCACAACCCGTTGCCAATTGAAGCACTGGATCAATCTTTGCCTGTCACCTGTCCGCCTTTGATCAGGGGTTACTTGCGCCTGGGCGCCTACATTTGTGGCGAACCCGCCTGGGACCCTGCTTTTAATACTGCGGATATGCTGGTACTGTTACCCCTTTCCCGCATCAACCCAAGATATGCAGCGCATTTCCTGAAATAATTTGTCTAACAATCATTCAATCAAAACACCGTCACCCGAAACGCATTTCCTGATCCGCGGGTGGCGCACCGCCCGCATCAGTTTGCATGTATTGATAGGATTAACATTGGCGACACTTGTGTTGCCATTGGCTAATCGCAATCTACGCATGGCTATCATCCAATGGTGGTGCCGCCGGTTATTGCGCTGTTTCAACATCACCCTGACCACCAGCGGCACATTGCCGGGCAAAGACACACACGGTGTATTATTTGTCGCCAATCACATTTCCTGGGTAGATATCCATTCCATTAACAGCTTATTGCCAGTGCGTTTTGTTGCAAAACTGGAAGTGAGAAACTGGCCGGTATTTGGTTACCTGGTCAGGAAATCCGGTACTATTTTTATTAACCGCACGCGCCAGCGCGATGCCGCACGCGTGGTGCAGTTAGCCAGCAATGCCTTAAAACTGAGAGATAATTTATGCGTGTTTCCCGAAGGCACCACCACAGAAGGTGAGCAGGTATTACCTTTTAAAAGCAGCCTGATACAGGCGGCTATTGATGCCAATACCATCGTAATCCCTGTCGCCATCCGCTATGCACACTCTGATGGCAGCATCAACCACGCCGCCGCTTATGCCGGTGAAACCACCATGCTTGAATCCATGCTGGCATTTATCCATATGCGTCGGCCTACCGTACATTTACATTTTTGCCGGCCTATCAATGCCAGGGAATTGAGCCGCCAGGCACTGGCCGAACAGGCGCACGCCGAAATCACCAGCGTGCTTTACCAGTCGCCTGCGCAATACCAGCAAGCGGTAGCCTAGCTATAAACCAATAAAGCAGTCAGGCCACATAAGCTTGCCAGCCTGCTTTCAGCACCAGTAGCGTCACCATCACGATAAACACCCGGCGCACCAGCAACGCGCCGTGCTTGAGCGCCAGTGAGGTACCCAGCAAACTCCCGGCAATATTAGCTGCGGCCATCGCCAGACCTACTTGCCACCAGACATGACCGGTGGCCGCCAGCAATATCAGTGCAGCGAGGTTGGTTGCAGCATTCAATACTTTGGAGGAGGCAGAGGCGTGCAGGAAATCTACGCCCAGCCAGCGGATAAGCAAGAAGATGAAGAAACTGCCGGTGCCAGGGCCAAAGAAACCGTCATACCAGCCGATAAAGCCACCTATGCCTATGGCTGATAAAAGGCGGTTGCGGCCTGTACGTTTTGGACTGTGCAACATGCCGAACTGGCGGTGCTTTAAGGTATACAACAATACAAACAGTAAAATCAGCGGTAGTAGTTTGCGTAAAAATTCCGGATCGGTTCTAGTTAATGTCCATGCACCTAACCATGACCCGGCAAAAGCCACCAGCGCAGCAGGGATTAACCACGCCCAATCCAGTTGTACACGCTTGGCATAACGCGTTGCGGCCACCGCCGTGCCAAACACACTGGAACACTTATTGGTTCCCAGCAATAACGAAGGCGGTAATGTTGGATAGGTGGATAACAGCGCAGGCACCGTCACCAGCCCGCCACCGCCAACCATGGCATCCATCACGCCGGCCAGGAATGATGCCGCAACCACCAGCCAGACATCTGTCATATTGGCGGCACAGACACGTTAATCACTGCCACCCGCCGCAGGCCGGTCTCTTAGATCCAGCCCGACCTGCACGATGCTTTTATCGTCCAGGTTATAAGCCGTCAGCTGGCGCCCCCATAAACAGCCGGTATCGAGTGCCACTACGCCATCGCCCTGGTGTAAGCCCAGCGCTGACCAATGACCAAATAAGATCGTTTGCACACCGGCTGAGCGCCGTTCAGGAATCTGGAACCAGGGATAATAATCGGCTGGCATATCAGCCACTTCGCCTTTAAAGGTGAACTCCATCTCGCCGTGTACATCGCATAAACGCATACGGGTAAACGCATTCACAATCGCGCGCAACCTGTCCATGCCCACCAGCGCATCGCTCCATTTCGCGGGCGTATTGCCATACATCGCAAACAGGAATGACCCGTAATCCGCACTACGCAAAACGGCTTCCACTTCTTCGGCCAGATGCTTGGCTTTGGTTAAAGTCCATTGCGGATACAACCCGGCATGCACCATGGCATAGTCGTCTTCCAGCATCATCAATGGTTGCTGACGTATCCAGTGCAATAACTCACCACCATCTTCGGCGGCAAAAATATCGGCCAGGGTATCAAACCTGTGAGGCGGGCGCACGCCATGCGCTACCGCAACTGCATGCAACTCATGGTTACCCAGCACCAGCTTGATCTGGTCTTTGTGCTGGTAAGCCCAGCGCAATACTTCCAGCGAACCATTACCACGATTGATAATATCGCCCACCAGCCATAACTGGTCATGCGCAGGCTGAAAGTTTATTTCAGCCAATAAATCCATCAGCGAGTAATAACAACCCTGGATATCACCAATTGCATATCTTGCCATGCCTGTCACCTATACCTGTTTATGCCTGAGTACTATCTTCTCTATGCTGCACTATAAACAAAGAGGCCCTTAGCAACCAAGAGAAAACAAAAAAGCCGCTTGTAACAGCGGCTTTTGCAAAAGCGTAATATTTATTTCTTCAAGCTGGCTGCATCAAATTTTGCACCGGCCTGGTTAGCCATGTAAGCCACGGCGTCGGCTACTTCGTGATCGGTCAGGTCAGCGCCGCCTCCACGTGGTGGCATGCTGCGGATACCTTCGATCGCGTGCTTCACCAGTGTTTCGTAACCTTGTGAGATACGTGGACCCCAATCCCCGGCGTTACCGATTTTTGGTGCTCCCAAAGCGCCTGAAGCGTGACAGGCTGAGCAAGTCACTTTAACAATATCTTCACCACTTTTTTCCACGTGCTCGCCAGCGTCTGCTGCCACTTCAACCGTCGCAACCGGCTGGATGTTGGCGGCTACTTTTTGTTCTGCCGCTTCGGTGACTTCTTTAGCGGGTGCAGGTTTTTCACTGCCAATCACGCCAAAAAGATACGCTAATAATGACACTAACACAGTGAATCCAATAATTGTGCCTGGTATCACAATGATTAACTCTTTGATGCTTGAACCTTCCTTGTACTCCGACATATCTTTGCCCCATTGATGTTGAAATTACCTGCGCGATTATAACGCAGAACCCGGAGTCAGGGTACGACACATGGCTACAGCAAGCCCGCGCGCGTTTATTCGCTGTTGTAAAAAACAAAACAGCCAGGCAATGAATGCCCGGCTGCCAAAGTCAAACTGCAAATGTTATTGTGATTAGCTTATTTCTGACGGCGACGCAGAGCGGCCATTGCTAACAGGCCCAGGCCCAGCATCGCTGCTGAAGTTGGCTCCGGCACTGCGCTGATACTGTAAAGCGAAGTCGTGTTAGAACCTTCGTTTGCAAATGCCAGGTAAGATTTACCGCCGAATTCAAACGCGATCAATCCTTCTGGAGCCAGGTCACCGGTAGACACGATCATGTCGATAAAGCTGACTTTGGTCGGGTCGGTGATATCAAACAAAGCAATCGCGCCAGTGGTTGTTCTTTCCAGGCCAACCGCCGCAATGGTACGGCCATCCAAGGTGAATAGCTCCACGCCTTCAGGTTCCACACCCTTGTCACGGCTACGGCCATCATCATAAATACCGCGTGCAGCTGCTTCTTTATCCAGAATATCACCGCTGTCATATACCAGCGCACCGTTAGCATCACGGATGCTGAATGAGCGTGCACCTGCCGCATACAAATCCCCCTGGGAAGAATCCGTGTTTGATACACGTATATTAGCCAGGTCGCCAGTTGCGCCTAAAGAACTTGCGGCAGAACGGTCGCCGTCATCTTCACGGAAATCGCCTTCGTTTGCCATCACCAGGTAGGTTTCGCCACCGGCGGTGTAAGTATCAATACCGTCTGGCATATAAAGGCCTTTGACATCGGCATTAATGAACTTTACTTCGCCGTTATTCAGCGGGTCCAGCGTATTACCCGGCTTGCTGAAGTCTTTTGCACCCAGCCCAACTACATTGGTGAATGTATTGGTTTTCAGATCCAGGATACCAATCGCATTTGCCTCTTGCAATGTCACATAGGCTTTGCTGCCGTCATGACTGACCGCAATATATTCCGGCTCGAAATCCATGCCGGTGTTGGTGCGGATATGTGAACCGGAAGTCGGCACGCCACTCAATGTTGCTGTCGCAGCCACGGTGCGTGAAGCCACGTCAATGATGGTCACGCTACCCGCAGGGTCATTCGCTGCTGCACCATAGTTGCGTGGTACGGAGCTACCGATACGGCTACCGTATTTATCCGGAGTGCCTTCATTCGCCACCAGGATTTTTGAACCGTCATGCGTAAACGTCACCATATCCGGCAAAGCGCCTACGGTAAAGCTGTTGGTACCCGCAGCCAGGCTACGGCTCGAAGTATCATACAGTTGCACGATACCGGCATTGGTGCGGGTGTTGTTTTCAATCGCAAATGCGGCCATGCCATTTTTAATACTGACGCTATTGATACTACCGAAAGCGCTGGTATCAATACGCTGGATAAAACTGCCGGTGCTGGCGTTTAAAACATCCACGCCCTTCACGCCTGCCACCCAGATGGTATTGGTGATGGCATCATAAGCTGGGATTTCAGCCAGGTAGCCGGTACCGCTATGGGTAAATGACCATTCCTTGCTGATTTGATAAGTTGAAGCAGCTTGCGCTGCGCTCATAGTGCTAAGCGCCAATGCCAGCATTAATGTAATTTTTTTCATTTTGGTGTCCTCTCCTCAAAAGTGCCTCCTCAAAGGCCTTATGAGGATACGGAGCCAATATGACAAATCCTTGAAGCTGGTATGTCAGCAATATTTCAGCAGACTATATTTGTGTGATTTCAAACAGCAAATAATCGCTCAAACTGTGAGCGCACACTCTCATTAAAGACGGGCATAAGCGTAATTCTGCGGATACACCACTTTTTCACGCGCATCAGTCCAGATAATGTCGCAGTTCTCGTCATCGAAATGCACCATGCGCCCATCGCGGTCCACACAATATTCACCGCAGACGATACGCTCTTCCACTTTGTAATCCTGCGCAATGCGGGTGTAGTCGAACAGAATAGAACGGATCACCGTGCTGTCACGCTGGATATGGCAACCATTACTGATCCAGGTCGGGCCGATAATACGTGCATTTTTATCTACGCGTGACCCGGAACCGATATACACCGGCCCTTCAATATGTGTATGTTCCCAATCTATATGCACATTTAACCCCACCCACACACCTGGTTTGATCTGCTTGCCGGGAATCGGCATCGAAGGGAAAAATCCCTGCATCATCTGCTGCATCACCAGCCAGTAATCCGCCACTACGCCGATGTCTATCCAGTTAAACGGATGCTGGATCGCGTAAAACGGCATTCCGCGCTGTACTAATAGAGGGAACAGATCTGAACCAATATCAAACTCGCTACCTGAAGGAATCAGGTCCAATACTTCCGGCTCAAAAATATAAATACCGGTGCTTGCCCAGTTAGAGCGCGCTTCCAGTTGGCTCGGTTTTTCCTGAAAAGAAATAATGCGCCCTTCCTGATTGGTCACCACCACGCCATAACCGGAAACCTTATCCATAGGCACTTGCATGGTCACCAGGCTAGCCAGCGCACCCTTCTCTTTATGCTCTTTCACTGCCCGTGTAATATCCAGGTCGATCACCGCATCGCCGCACAGCACAATGGTCGTCTCATCAAAAAAGCCGCTGAAATCCTGAATTTTACGCATGCCACCCGCAGAGCCCACCGCATGCGGCACCACCTGCCCATCGATGATATCGCCTTCAAACGAATAACCGATATTCACGCCAAAACGATGGCCGTCTTCAAAGTAATCCTGGATTTTTTTGTGCAGGTAACTGACATTGATCATGATATCTGCCACGCCATGCAGCGCGAGGTGTTCAATCAGGTAAGCCATCACCGGCTTACCCAGCACTGGAATCATAGGCTTGGGTAATTCATAAGTAAGCGGGCGTACGCGTGTGCCCTTTCCCGCTGCCAGAATCATCGCTTTCATAATGCTTATATCCTTAAATAACTTTAACGTTTTTCAGCGACAAGCATAGTCAGGCTCTATGACAGGATTATTTCAGGCGACTTATGCAAGTAAAGGGATAGAAAAATGACCGCTCGCGCGCCAAGGCAGCGCGACTTATTTGCTATAATGGCAGGATTGCGCCCGTAGCTCAGCTGGATAGAGTATTGGTTTCCGAAGCCAAGGGTCGTGAGTTCGAATCTCGCCGGGCGCACCACTTATCAATGGTTATAACGCAACCATGCAAGCCCTCACCCTCCGTCAATTAACCCAAAATTTTTGCCAGCATGGTCGGCTGGATGCCATTTACCTGCGTCCAGGTCGTGGCCAACCTTGCTTGCTGCAAGATCAAGTCCAGGCCATTGCCAATCTCGGATTGGATGGAGATCGCACAAGCTTGCATCAGTCATCGAACCCGAATGGAAGTAAACGACAAGTGACATTGCTGCAGGCAGAGCATTTACCAGTCATAGCAGCGCTCACTGGTCATTCACAGATTGACCCGGCTTTGCTCAGGCGTAACCTTATTGTTTCCGGCATCAATCTGCTGGCGGCAAAATCGCTGTTTAAAGACCAGCCGTTGCATCTTTTGATCGATGATGTGGTGCTGGAGGTGACTGGCCCTTGTGAGCCGTGCTCAAAAATGGAGCAAGTGCTGGGGACAGGCGGCTACAACGCTATGCGCGGCCATGGCGGCATCACCGCACGCATATTACAAGGTGGTTTGTTACTGACTGGAAATACTGTGCAAGTGATTGCAGGGACTAACACTGAGATGCCTCAGCAATCCACTCTCCCAATCTGATTAAGCTAATACGACGTAACCGTTTTAGAGCCAAGGTAGTCATCAAGAGGATAAACTACATAATCTGGCATATTTAAAACACCTATATCCACCGATAACAATTTAACTGAGGACTCAGCATGAAAAAAGTATTAATAAACGTACAGTTGGAACTAGATGTTCCTGACACCTGGGAGTTAGTTGAGCACCCTGACGAAGTGCAAGCAATCAAGCTTGAGGATGGCCGGTTTATGTATATGAGTTTCTTGCCTATGTTTACTTCGGACCCTAAAGCAGGTGCTGAATGGTCTAGCGAATGTACCGAGGAATTCAGCGATGAAATTCTGGACATGGTTGCAGATGAAGAGGTATTGATGAAGTTTGAAACTGAGTAACTTTTTTCTGGTTGCTTTCAGGACAAATTAAACTGTTGCACATCGCAGTCCACAAAAGCGACTCCATTAAAACTCGGGCTACAACAGCGCTAAAAGAAGCCAAGATAGTGATTACTGCTTGGCTTTTTTGTGCTCATTTCTTCAGCTTTCATATCGGTGATTTATCGATGATTGACCGATTCTATCCAAATTAACTACGTACTCAGTAAGCTTCTTCCTACAATTAAATGAGATAAATACTGATGCATTGAATATTACTTGCATCGTTAAATACTTCTGCGATAGCTAATTTAGGCTATCCCAAAAAAGAAAACTTCCCTTTGTATCCTGATGCTGAAAAAAGCCTTGGATAACTCATTAATGCAGCGAAAACTCAAGGTAGTTATCTGTAAAAAATTAACTTCCTTAAGGTTGCCCGACAAAAATATATGGAGAAGCAACATGAATTTAGAAATCGTCACTATTCACAACCACGGGGATCTTAGTGAAGAGTTTGTAGAGCTTAAAGCCAAAGCAGCGTGTCAACTCCAAAACTATATGGTCGCTGATGCAGACTATGACACTTCAATTTCAAATAAGCTATGCCAGGTATATTGGTTCTACCCTAAAGAGGTCAAAGAAGGAGATATCATTCATTTGCACTCTGAAAAAGGTTCTGACATTTCTACCCCTAATGTGTTTGGCAGCACGACGCATATTATCCACTGGGGTTTGGACGAAGTAGTTTGGAACCCTGGCGATGTGGGAGTTTTGTTTGAGTTGAACAATTGGAGCCCCAAGAAAACCTGATCCACCAGTTCTGAACATGTATTTAGTGATCCATTCAGTAATAAACATTGATAAAAAAGACTCAAATGCTGTTAGTTGAGTCTTTTTTACGTTATGTTTAGCCAATGATCTCGTCCGCATAAAAAGGGAGAATAAAAATGCGTAGTATCGGTAATTTTCTTTGGTTTGTTTTTGGTGGCTTTTTCATGGGCCTGGCCTGGTGGTTTTTCGGTATTCTGGCTTTCATAACCATCATAGGCATCCCCTGGGGTAAAGCCTGCTTTGTGATTGGCCAATTTACTTTCCTGCCGTTTGGCCGTGAAGCAGTGAGTCGCAGAGATTTAAATCAAAAGGATGACATTGGCACCGGCACCCTCGGATTTATCGGTAACGTCATCTGGCTTATCTTTGCAGGTGCATGGCTGGCGATTGGTCATGTGGCTTCTGCGCTTGCATGTTTCATCACCATTATCGGCATTCCTTTTGGTATTCAACACCTGAAACTTGCAGTGCTTGCACTGGCCCCGATTGGTAAAACAATCGTGAGTAAATAGTTTGCCTGAGCTTAAGAAAAACAATAGCGTAGAAACACAATCATGTTCAGCCAGTTAAAAAAGATCATCTCATCGATTCAACTCAGTGACATCCACGCCTGGCTGGGCAGGTTTATTATCTGGTCAGCCGCTGCCGCGACCGGTCTGGTGATTGTTCTTTTTGCAAAGGCGACTGAAAAAGCGATCTCATTTTTTGACGGAGTTCAATCCGAGATCTGGTGGGCGCCTATCTTAATTATGCCTGTGGTTGGCATTTTCATTATTTGGGTCACCAGGACCTGGTTCAGGGGCGCTTCTGGTAGTGGTATCCCGCAAACGATGGCAGCTTTAAACCATGCTGAACACCAGCCTATCAGCCATTTGATTTCCTTGAAAATAGCGGTTGCCAAATTTTTCCTCGTGACATTAGGGCTTGCTGCAGGATTCTCGGCGGGGAGAGAGGGGCCCTCTGTGCAGGTTGGCGCCAGTATCATGCACAGCTTTCGCAGGTTCCTGCCGGCAAGTTTCACCATAGATCCCAAGCACCTGATTCTCGCTGGCGGTGCAGCCGGCATCTCAGCCGCATTTAATACCCCACTTGCAGGGATTATTTTTGCCATTGAAGAGCTAAGCCGAAAATTTGAACAAAAAACCAATGGCGTTATGATCACAGCGATCGTGCTGGCGGGGCTGGTTTCCATTTCTATACAAGGCAATTACACCTACTTCGGCAACCTGAATGTGGGTACGATCAACAAAGATATTCTGGTGCCGGTATTGATCTGCGGGCTGGTCTGTGGCGTGGCGGGCGGCATATTCAGTAAAGTGTTGATCGAGTTTTCAGATAACCTGCCTGGAAAAGTCACTACCTTTCGCACTAACCACCCCTATTACTGGACAGGGTTTTGCGCTTTGCTGGTTGCGGGGCTCGGCATTGTCAGTCACGGTGCAGCAAATGGCTCGGGCTATTCGCTGACCAAAGCGATGCTGCATGGTTCGATCGATGAAACCTGGTACTATCCGGTGGTCAAATATCTGGCCACTATTTTCACGTATCTGAGTGGCATTCCCGGTGGTATTTTTGCGCCAGCACTTTCGATTGGTGCCGGCATAGGCTATGACCTGGCAAGCATTTTTCATTATGATGGCATGGTGATTGCCATGACGGCTTTGTGTATGGCCGGCTTTCTGGCCGGGGTGACGCAAGCACCCATCACGTCGTTCATCATTGTGATGGAAATGATTGACGGGCACGAAATGGTCATCAGCCTGATGGCGGTTTCACTCATCGCCACCGCGACTTCACGTGCATATAGCCGCCCGCTTTATTCAGTACTTGCTACCAAGTTTGCAAAGGGTTAGTCAGTCTGGTGCAGCGAAACCACAAAATACACACTTTATTGCAATGCAGTGCTCGCATTATTGCAGTGAAGTGCTCATTGCGCCTTCAGGCAATCGCATTTTCAACTCCGCATTTTTAGATAAATTCAGCGTCATGGTCGGGAAAGCGAAACTGACTTTCATCGCCTCTAATTCGCGCATCAGGTATAAATTGATTGCCTGTTGTTTATCCATATAAATGTTGTAACTGCTATCCAGCACGTAATAAACCACCTCAAAATCCAGTGAGCTCAGACCAAAACCCTTAAAGTGCGCACGGTCGAATCTGGTTTGGGATTGTGAAGTGATGGCCTGTTTGACGATCTCGGGGATTTTCTCAACTACATCAGCCTTGGTACCGTAGGTGACGCGGAACTCAAACACCACCCGTCTTTCTGCCATGCGTTTGTAGTTATGGATAGTGTTTTTCAGTAATTCTGTATTGCCGCAGACAATCTGTTCGCCACTCAAACTGCGGATATGCGTAGTCTTTAAACCAACGCGCTCCACGGTGCCGAGCACATCACCGAAAATAATAAAATCGCCAATCACAAATGGTTTATCCAGGCCGATCGCCAGCGATGCAAATAAATCACTGAGTATATTCTGCACCGCTAACGCGACTGCCACGCCGCCCACACCCAAACTGGCAACAAACGCGGTGATATTCACACCCATGTTGGCCAGGATACTGAGCAGCGCAATTGACCACACTATTGTTTTAAAAATCCAGGAAAGCATGGTGGTCAACACGGCATTTTCGGCTGAACCATCGGTGGCGACCACTTTGGCTTTAGCCCATAGCGTGATTCCCCTGCTGAACCATATCGCTACCTGAATGCCGATGACCAGGAAAGAAAGGTAATCCAGCCGGGTGACCCACTTTGCGTTCAACTCCAGGAAGTGCATGGCGAACAGCAATGAAAATAATGCGAACGTTAACTGGGTGGTACTGCGCATGACTTCGACCACCAAATCACCCAGTTTTGTCGGGTTTTTTAAAGCAAACCTTGAGATTTTTTTAATGGCAAATTTCCAGACGAGCAGCAATCCAACATACGTGACTGCAAAGATCAGCAGGGTATAAAGCCACTCATTGATGGTGAAACTTAGAAATTTGTACTGAAGCCAGCTATTCATTTCTTTCCTTTATGAAAGGTTAATGATTAGTCAGGATATTTATTTATTTGAACTTACAGAAGAAGCAAACGAGGTTTTGAGAATTTCACGACAGAAAAACTAAACTAACCATTACCCAACAAAGAAAAAAATAGGATAAAAATGAGGTTTGTTAGTTCAATAAAAATTTAACGCTGCTGTTTATAAATACGATAGCCCTGTATTGTAGTCAACCACAACACTAGCCAGGCAATGGCTTCCAGAAAGGCTGCCAGTACATCACTCAAATAATGTGCGCCCAGATAAAGCCGGCTAAACGCGACCAGCACGATCACCGCAGAAGCTGTAAAGAGAATGAATACGGCGCGACTCCGCGAATGGCTTTGTGAAATCAATAGCGCTGCCAGCACTCCATAAAAAACCGTACTGGCGACAACGTGACCACTGGGAAAACTGTAGGTAGTGAGGGTGACGAGCGGATTTTCGAATGATGGCCGCGCCCGGTGAAACATATGTTTAGCCAGCAGGTTGAGCAGCATTCCTCCTTGTACGACTAACAACATAGCCAGTGCTGCATACCAGTGTTTTTTCCAGGCCAGGTAAACCGTTATCAGGGCAGCTACGGGGCTAATTACCCATGGATCATGCACGTTGGTAATGACCAGCAGACATTGTGTGAGAAGCGGCGAGCCGTGTGCATGCAACCACTGGGCTAGGTCTTTATCAACTACGGTCAACGTCCCGTCACTGATAACATTTCTGGCAATGAAGCCGAAAAGCAACCCAGTAACCATCAGCACTGTGATGCCTATCTTTACAAACAGGCGCACTGGTTGAGGGCGGTTAATTACTTGATAACTCCAGATTGACAGCACCATTAGCATGCCCGCCATGAGACTACTGCCAAGTAAGACCAAAGCCATATTCAGCGTTTAACCATCAATATCTAGTCCAGCGCCAATAGCCTGGTCTCTGCGGTAACAAACCTGGAAGATGCGGTATCAAAATCCATACGCTCGACCTTGCAAGAGCGTATGGTTGAGTCATAGCGGATAAGATTCACTGAATTCGGCTTCCCTTCGCGTACGCGTTTGGAGACAGCGGTACCGGCGGAAACTATCCAGAACGGGCGTGCGACATTCTGGAATTTTTCTTGCAGATTGCGGATATAGGCCAGATGGATATGCCCGCTTAATATCAGGTCTGCCCCTGCTGCTGCCCAGGCTTCTATTGCTTTTTGGTGTCCATGCAGCAAATTTTCCTTGTCACTCTCGCACTCGACGTATACCGGCTGGTGAACCACCACGATGCGCAACTGGCTTGGTAAAGCGCTCTGCAATTGCTGGGAAACATATTGGATCTGTTTTGCAGAGACTTCACCATCCGCGTGGCGCCATGGCCGCGTGGTATTCACGCCTATCACCACAGTATCCTGATTTGAAAATTGCGGCTCAAGCGCCTGCCCGAATACACGGCGGTAATTGCCATAAGGATTAAAAATACGCGCGAAAATATTAAATAAGGGAATATCGTGATTGCCAGGAATCACCAGTTTCACCGACGCAGAAAGTTGATCTAAAAAACTGCGGGCACTATCAAATTGCCCGGCGCGTGCGCGCTGGGTCACATCCCCGGACAGGATAGCGATTTCAGGGCGCAGCTCTTGCGCCAGCTGCAATAAAGCAGCAGTGACTGCTGCTTGCTCAGTGCCGAAATGCGTATCGGAAAGATGCAGGATCACACTCATGCTTCGCTCTCCGAGGAGATATGCGCGACCAAGCGCAAAGGCTTGGGCCCGACGCGAAATATCAAAGGTGGCTGCATGTGGGAAACTTCGCCATCCATCGCCACTTTTACTGAACGTTTGTGGCGACGCGATAGTGGTTCGACTGTCAGCTGGCGACAGGTAAAATGGGTGACTTTATCCGACTTGCTAAGCACGCCAAGCATGCCGTGAAAAGCCACGCCCACCCGTTCGGCCGCGCTCATGGGCGGCAGTGCAATAATCGCCAGCTGGCCATTTTGGACGTGTTCAGATTCAGGCGCCAGACCGATGGCTTCCAGCTGGATAGCATTATTGCCGACAAAAATAGTGGAAGCCGGCAGGACTTCTTCGCCACTATTTTGTTTCTCTTTACTTTGCTGTTTCTCTTTACTTTGCTGTTGCCCGCCGTCATGCTCAATCCGCAGCAGCATTTTGATATCACGCTTTAGCAAGGTAAGAAAAGCCGCCACCTTGGCGACGACGCGGCTACGGCCATGCTGCTGTTTAAATTCTTCACGGTCCGCAAGCAATTGCGGATAAAGTCCCAGGCTGGCATTTACCAGAAACACCTCATCATTCAACAGCCCCACCTGTATCTGCCGCTCGCTATTTTGGCGCATGCCATCAATCAACGCTTTTGCGGCCAAGGCCACCTCTTGCGATATGCCATTGTCACGCGCAAAGTAATTGAAGGTACCTAGCGGCACTATGCCAAACGGCAATCCGGCTGTCAGTACTTCCTGCGCGACAAAGCGTATGGTGCCGTCGCCGCCCGCTGCGGCAACCACGCCGTTACGCTGGCTTGCCTGTTCCACCGCCTTCTTTGTCATTTCCGGCAGGTCATCACCGCGCTGGCAAAGCAGCAACTCATAGGGCTGCTCAGCCTCGTGAAATATTTTTGCCAGCTCATTGGCGACAGTCGCTGCATCTTTAGCGCCAGAACCGGCGTTTAAGACGATAGATAATGGAGGGAAACTGTTGGATGTATTCTCTGCAGAATGCGACGGTGATTGTTGTTGTGTGTTGTTCATATGTTTAATACACAAAATTTTTCATGAAGTTTCACATCTTTTGCAGATTTAATCTACACGAAACACGATTGCACTAATCCTTAATACAGCAATTAATCATCCGGTTATGGAAAGTATCAGGAAAATAGGTTCGTTGAAAATTTTGTCCGGTCAGAAAATCGCAGACAAAAAAAACCTCCCGCATCTTGAGGATCACGAGAGGAAGAGGAGTCTGACTGGAAATGATTTATTCTTGCGCCGGGCTTCCGCGCAATGCGAGCGCGACATTTAAGGCGGTCAGCACGCTCTCGACATCTAAAATGTTTTCGCCTATGACAGCCTGAATATTACCTGCCAGGGTATGAATCACCACTGCGTATTTTGGGGTGGCAAGCAGCCACATGACTGCGCCATAGACCAGTGAGAAAATACCGATCAGAGGTAAATTACCATTACCAGATTGCAACACCAGGCCGCCAACCAGGCAAACTTTTGCCATGCTCAGATTGGGGCAAAGCTTCTTCGATTCGACTGTGGTCACATGCCTGATCGGGATGGGTTTACCGTTAACAATAAACCGGCTGTTACTGACACTTATGCCGTGATGGCTGAAATAAATGGACTCTTCCATACATTTACCTCCGTTGCACAAACCAAATGTGTTAACATTATATTAATATAAATATACAATAAATAACAACCGCTTTTAGCCCTTTAGTCTTAGCCAATGCGGGCCTCATAGAATTACCCGTGTCACCACTAACAACAATAAAGAAGAATATGTTTCAGAAATTGATTTTAACTATGGGCTTGCTCGCTACAGCAGCCGCTCACGCCGCTTCATCAACAAACTCTCCAGTGCCAGAACCAGAAAGTATTAGCCTCATGTTGTTGGGGTTAGGTCTGATTGGTGTGATTGTGTTTCGTCAGAAATAGACAGATATTGGAATAGCAGGTACCAGTACAGCATTAAGCCTGGCTGGTTTTCCTGCAGAAATTTAAAGAATTACCGAAGTGCAGTCTTTAGAAATATCTCTAGCAGATATTCCATCAGGTAACGTAAGTACTAGATTCAAAAAAGTCTTGATTCAAACGTACTTGGCCGCAGCGTCTATCAGTGAACATCAAGGATTCACCGCACCGATAAACAGAATCAACCTTAGTAAGCACCTGCAGTCTGCACAGAGAGCCTGCCTGGTTTCTTGATATGGCTGGTGGCCGTTATTTTTGGCTTGAGAAATGTATCAATCGCTGCTGCCAGGCGCGCAGGCTCATCGTACGGCAGCCCATGCCCGACATCAGGAATTAACTTGTATTGCAGATCCGGATTGAGTGCATGCAGTTCGCGCGCAGTCTCCGCAGATACAATGCCTTCACTGCCCAGCACCAATAAGGTCGGTACATAAATATTGCGGATCAACTCGTCAAATTCCGGGTTAGGTGGAATCAGCACATCAAAAGCATTCTCGCTGGTGCGTAACCTTGCCTGCACGATGTATTCGATCACTTCAGATGAGCGGTAGCGGTACCTGGCTTTGGCTTCTTTAAATAACTCTTCCTTGGTGGATTTCAACATCTGCCTGTGCTGCTCAACCACATCACTCTCATACACGCGGTTTTGCCATTCAGGGCTGACAAAAGTAGGGTCAGCCAGGATAATGCCGCTCACAGCGAAACCCAGCCGGCTGGCAACCATCGCAGCAGTCATGCCGCCCATCGAGTGGCCGAGCAGATAAGGCGATTTAATATCCAGCGTCCTGATCAGTTCGATCACATCATTGGCATGGTCCTGGTAGGTATAGCCGTGCTGAGGCGCGCTGGAATAACCATGACCACGTGCATCAGGCATGATGATGTCAAAATGCTCTTCAAGCTCACGTGCCAGTTGCGACCAGCACGCGCCACTACCGGTTAAGCCATGCAGCGCGATCAGCGTTGGCTTGTCGCCACTGCCTGTTCTCAAATAGTGAATGTTGATGCTGTTTGCGCGGCACATGCTATCTATCCAGTTTGCAGAAATAATGTTTTTGCGAGTCATGATTAAAACTTCCTGAAAGAACCGGTGACCACGCCCCAGATGGCGAATTGCATTCTGCCCTGGATGAGGATGGGTTCATATTTACCTGAGGAGTTGGCGGGCAATAACTTGGGGTCGCCGTTCTTCTGTTTGGCCAGGGTCTTGATGGTGAACTCGCCATCAATCATCGCCAGCACGATATCGCCTATGGATGCCTGTTTTCTTTTATTCACAATCGCTTTATCGCCTGGCAACAACCCGGCCTCGATCATGGATTCGCCCTGGATAGTGACGAAAAAAGTGTTGGCCGGGTCCTGGATCAAATAGCCATTCGGGTCCATGCGCGATTCTTCATCGCTATCTGCCGGGGAAGGCAAACCGGCCGGGACTTTGGATTGGTAGAGCGGCAAACTCTGGCTATCCAGCTCTTCTGCCAGCTGTGCAAATTCACCCACACCATCCAGATTCCCTTCCATCTGGCGCAGACGCTGCTTCCTGGCATAGGCCTCCAGAAAGCTGGCAATCACCGGCTTCTGGCTGTCTGGCACACGGATGACGCTGGTCGCTTCCATGTAAGTACCGGTGCCATGCTTGCGCCCTGACCCAGGTCTTTTGCCACCATTTTTCTTGTCTTCTTCACGCATGGATTTTATTGTAACAATAATCGGTTTTTATTGTAACAATAATCAGATTAATTTTATGTAAAGAGTTGAGACGTGATGGTGCGGATCAATCGCAGTTTTATTTTTAAACGATAGCTGGGGGCCTTTTCAGGCTCCAGCACATAATTGCACTGATCAGAAATTGAAGATTGTGTAACCATCGCCGGATAATTTCGCAATACTGGTCAGGCCAGACGTACTCGGCACACTGTTATCAGTCACCAGATCGAAACCATTCTTTTCCGCTTCTTCCCTGGCACCAAACACCTCAGCGCAACCGCAGGAAACCCCGGCTATCACATCAGACACTGCGGAATACAATTGATATAAAGGATGACCGACTTTGTTCAGGTGGCTGACCCAGCGCGTTCCGGTACCCTGAAAATACACGGCCACTTCTACGTTGCTTTGTTTGAAATCATAGGCGGCTGCCAGACCATTGAAGGCGCGGCCTAGAGCCTCTTCACCGCCGTGGGTGGGGTCAGAAAAAATGATGATGGCTGCTTTCATGGTGCTCTCCTTTTTGGTGATGTCGTTAGTAGACAGCCCGAATGTTAGAGATTGAAAGCAGCAGGAAAAACTACTTACGGTGAAATGGATTGTTTCGCCAGGCGCAATATCATTAAGGATTTAACTTCCGGTTATCGCGCAGGCGCGCTACAACATAATCGATAAAACTACGCACTTTGGATGAGCCTAATTTATCTTCCCTGTGCACGACATGCACCGGCCAGGGCTCTTCTTCGTAATCTGCAAGAATTATCCGCAAAGCACCTGTTTCGATCTCGCTCCACACCTGATATGAAAGCAGGCGTGCAATGCCCAGGCCACCGAGAGCAGCCGCTAACGCCGCATCATTACTGGTGACGGTCAGGCGCGGTTCCATGCGCACCTGTAACGGCTCCTGATTATTTTTAAAGTGCCATTCGGTATGTGGGGACACCGCGCGGGATGAAATAATGGAATGCTTGGCCAGCTCAGCAGGTTGTTTGGGGGTGCCGGATTTTTCGAGATAGGCAGGCGATGCACACAACACCCTGCGCACCTCCCCTACTTTGATGGCACGCAACCCGGAATCCGGCAAATGCCCAATACGGATTGCCACGTCCATGCCCTCATCCACCAGGTTGGTGACGCGGTCTGCCAGGTTCGCCACCATTTTCACCTGCGGATAACGCTGCATGTAATCGATGATGCAAGGCATGACAAACATGCGTCCGAACATCACCGGTGCAGTGATGGAAAGTGTACCTCGCGGCGTGGCATTACTTTCTGCGACTGCCTCATTCGCTTCGGCGATACTGGCCAGGATGGCACGCACATTTTCATAATACTGGCGGCCGGCATCGGTGAAGCGCACATTACGTGTGGTTCTTTGCAACAGCCGGGCGCCTAACTGTTCTTCCAGCGCGACCACTGCCCGTGTGACTGCTGCCGGTGAAATATCCAGCTTGCGTGAGGCTGCCGCAAACCCGCCCTCTTCAGCGACGCTGGCAAACACCCGCATTAAATGAAACTGGTCTATGCTATTTCTCCCTTATCACTTTAAAAACCACCTTCAACATTTCTGAAAAACCAGCTGCAATATTTCTGTGGGCGAAATAATGTATTGCGGCCAGCCCTGATTCTCTCCCTCGCATTATTTACTAAAATTCGCCCATCAGTAAACAAGCACAGGAGAACGATCATGACTGAATCATTCGTTTCAACATTGGTAGCTCCCAGTGAGGTAGCGTTCACGCCAGCAGTAAAAGCCAGGCAGGAAGAAATGGGATCCAGAATGGGTTATGCCAAATTCGAAAGCACCCGCGGTTGGGAATCACGTGTGACGCCAGTACTCGCTGACTTTATCGCAGCACAGACCAGCATGTACATTGCCACTGCCAATGCAGAAGGGCAACCTTATATGCAGCATCGCGGCGGTCCGCCAGGCTTTTTGCATGTGCTGGATGAGCACACGCTGGCGTTTGCCGATTATGCCGGTAACAAGCAATATATTACGGCAGGCAATCTGGATGAAAACCCAAAGGCGCAATTATTCCTGATGGATTATGCCAATACCCAGCGCGTCAAAATCTGGGGTGAGGCAAAGATTGTGACTGGTGACCAGGCGTTGATCGCACGTGTTTCTTCGCCGGATTATCCGGCCAAGGTCGAGCGCGTGATTGTGTTTAGCATCAAGGCCTGGGATGCGAATTGCCATAAGCACATTCCTAAGCTGTTGAAGGTTGAGGATGTGATTCCGGCGATACAGGAACGGGACCAGAAGATTGCTGTACTGGAAGCGCGATTGAAAGCGCTGGAGAAAACCATCTCCCAGCAGAATAATGGGTAAGCATTGATGGGTATTCTTTAATATTTATTTCGCCTCTAGGCGAGTTACTTTTCTTTGCTTGCACAAAGAAAATGTAACCAAAAGAAATGCACC
>JALDYP010000077.1:0-6145 GCA_032153875.1 Methylophilus sp. | reverse complement strand
CGCAATCAGAAGAATTGCGCGTTGCCATTGTCGATGGACAAAAACTGATCGACCTCGATATTGAACACGCCGGCAAAGAACAGCGTAAAAGCAATATCTACAAAGGGGTCATCACCCGTATCGAACCCTCACTTGAAGCCGCCTTTGTCGACTACGGTACTGACAGACACGGCTTTTTGCCTTTCAAGGAAATCTCCCGCAGCTACTTCCAGGATAAACCTGAAGGGCGTGCCCGCATCCAGGATGTGATCAAAGAAGGCCAGGAAGTCATTGTCCAGGTAGACAAAGATGAGCGCGGCAGCAAAGGCGCCGCCTTAACTACCTTTATCTCACTGGCTGGCCGTTACCTGGTGCTGATGCCTAACAATCCACGCGGAGGCGGTGTTTCACGTCGTATTGAAGGTGAAGACCGCAATGAACTGCGCGACACCATGGCACAGCTGGAAGTGCCAAATGGCATGAGCATCATTGCGCGTACTGCCGGTATTGGCCGCACCGCTGAAGAACTGCAATGGGATTTGAACTACCTGACACAATTATGGCAAGCGATTGAAGATGCTTCCAACTTCCAGCCTGGCGCTTACCTGATCTACCAGGAAAGCAGCCTGGTGATCCGCGCCATTCGCGATTATTTCAGTGCCGATATCGGCGAGATCCTGATCGATACTGCTGATGTGCACGAGCAAGCCTTGCAGTTCATGAATCACGTGATGCCAGGCAATGTGACACGTGTAAAACTGTATCAGGACGAGATTCCTCTGTTCTCACGCTTCCAGATCGAGCACCAGATCGAATCCGCTTTCTCACGTGAAGTGCGCCTGCCTTCCGGCGGTGCCATCGTGATCGACCACACTGAAGCGCTGGTATCCATCGACGTTAACTCCGGCCGTTCAATCAAGGGTGCCGATATTGAACAAACTGCGTTCAATACCAACCTTGAAGCAGCTGAAGAAGTGGCTCGCCAGATGCGCTTGCGTGACTTGGGTGGTTTGGTGGTGATCGACTTTATCGACATGGAAAACCAGCGAAACCAGCGCGAAGTGGAAAACGCACTGCGCGATGCCTTACACCATGACCGTGCCCGCGTGCAAATGGGCAAAATCTCGCGCTTTGGTTTGCTGGAGCTTTCACGCCAGCGCCTGCGCCCTAGCCTGGGTGAAACTAACCACATGACCTGTCCGCGTTGTAACGGCACCGGCCATATCCGTGGTATCGAATCGACGGCATTGCATATTCTGCGCATCACGCAAGAAGAAGCGATGAAGGACAACAGCGCGATTATCCAGGTGCAACTGCCTGTTGAAGCCGCGACTTTCCTGCTCAATGAAAAACGTGCCGATATTCATAAAATCGAACAGCGCACCGGGGTTGAAGTCATCCTCATCCCTAACATCCATATGGAAACGCCAAACTACAATATCGTGCGTATCCGCCTGGATGATGTGAATGAAGAGACCAACCAGGCCAGCTACAAAATGGTAGACCTGCCAACCGAGTCTGATTACCAGCACCGTTTGGAGCAAGCTGCTGCGCCAGGCAAGGTTGAAGCATTGGTAAAAGGTATTACTCCGGCAACTTCTGCACCTATCGTGGAACAGAAACCTGTTTACGTAGCGGTAGAACCTAAAAAATCATTCTTTGGCGTGATCAAATCCTGGTTAGGTCTGGAAGAAAAAGAGGCTGTGGTAGAAGTCACCAAACCAGTCAGGGAAACCAAAGATAATGGTCGCGACCGTAATAAAAACCGCAACCGTCGTGATCGCGACCGTCAGCGCGGCGATCGCCCGCAGCAGGAACGTGGCGAGCGCCAGGCAAAAGATCAAGACGCTTCTAGCAAGCCTAGGCAGGAACGCTCACAACAAGAACGTCCGCAGCAGGAAAGAAATAACCAGCAAGACAGAAACAAAGACAGGCAACAACGTCAACCAGCGCAAGAAGCTGCTAAAACCGATGCTAACCAGGCAGCATTAACTGCACAGCCAGGTGAGAATAAAGAGCGTAGCGAGCGTGGTAATCGTCGCAACCGTCACGGTCGCCGTGACCGTCGCCCTCGTGATGAAGCTGCAAACAGCGAAAATACAGAGAACTTGAGCAATAACCAGGCGGTTGAAGTGCAACCAGTTGCTGCTACGCAAGCACCTGCTTCACCAGCGCCAGCGGTCAACACTGAAGCAAATGTACCAGCCGCTGAAACCAAGCCAGCAGCTAAAGCGAATATTGCTGAAACTGTTGAAACGGCTGCGCCAGCCAAAGCAGCTAGCGAAGTTAAACCAACTTCTGAAGTAAAAGTTACGGAAAAAGCGGTAACTGACGATAACAGTGCAGAAAAACCTGCGCGTAACCGTTCACGTGGTGGTAAAACTACTAACAAAGCGCGCGGTAAAGCAGCAGATGAAGCTGCTACTAACGCTGCGCCAGCCATCGAGTTGGTTGAAACAGCTGCTTCTAGCAAAACCAGCAAAGAAGATGCTGCTGAAAAGCCAGAAGCCCAGAAGAAACCGGCTGCCCGCAAGCGCAAACCGGCTGCTGCCAAAGAAGCTGGCACCTCAAGCGCAGACTCAGGCATTCAACTGGTAGAAACCAACGCTGGTGAAAGCAAAGTTGCCTCTAAACCGGCGGATGCGCCAGTGAAACCTAAGAAACCACGTGCTACTGCAAAGTGGAAAAAGGATGAAGCCGCCACTGGCGAAGCTAATCAAATGGTCATGGTAGAAACCCAAAAGAAAGAGTAGTTTTTACTTCTTTAGTTATATCTAAGCAGTAACAAAAAAGAGAGCCAGTGATGGCTCTCTTTTTTTATGTGGTATTTTCGTAGACCTTTTCAATATGCTTACTGCCATCGCAGCACGCACCAATAACCGACCATTGTCAGTACAATCGAAACAATCACATGACTGCTGATGTAAAGTAATGCCCAACCATAATTTTGTTTCTGCATAAGGGTAAATGCCTCTGCTGAAAAAGTGGAGAATGTCGTTAAACCACCGAGGAAGCCGGTAGTCATTAATAAGCGCCATTCCGGTGATAAATTTGGCACGCTTTGCAATATGCCAAGCGCTACGCCCATTAACAGACCGCCAATGGCATTGGCTAGAAAAGTCCCGAGGGGTATTACTCCTATTCCATTAAAACTGAGAGACAAGCCCCAGCGCACCCATGCGCCTACACTTGCCCCTACCGCCACTGCCAGCCAAGATTTCATTTTAATGTCCTTCTAAAACCAATTCAGGCAATGTATCATAACTCGTTAACGATACTGCCTGTCCACCTCATTCTGTTTGATTTAAAGAGATTCCCTTGCGTTTATTATTTGCCACCTCAGAAATTTTTCCACTTATCAAAACAGGAGGCTTAGCAGACGTCAGCGGCGCTTTACCAACAGCATTATTCGCCAGCGGCATGGATATACAAATTGTACTGCCCGCCTACCGTGGCATGCTGGCTACCTGTGAATCGCCGCAATTGCTTGGTTCACTGCAGGTGTTTCACGATATCAGCTGTGATATTTACCAGACCAAACTTCCTGGCACGCAGATTCCCCTGCTCCTGATCGATTACCCGCCGCTTTACGACCGCGAAGGAGGACCCTACCATCATCCGCTATATGGTGAATGGCAGGATAACGCTTTACGTTTTGGCGTACTTTCCAAAGTCACCGCCTTGCTGGCGATCCCGAATGATTTGCAGGAATGGCAACCGGAGGTAGTCCACTGTAATGACTGGCAGACCGGCCTGGTGCCTTACTATCTACACCAGATGCAGAGCAAGGCAAAGTCTGTTTTCAGTATCCATAATTTGGCATTTCAGGGCAATTTTCATACAGACTGGCGTTTCCGCCTCACCCTGGATGAACAGGATTTCAAGGCAGATGGCTATGAGTTTTATGGCCATGTTTCTTTCATGAAAGCAGGGATTTATTATGCAGACGCTTTATCCACCGTCAGCCCGACCTATGCCAGGGAAATTCAAACCGAGCAATTCGGTTTCGGCTTCCAAGGCTTGCTCAAACACCGAGCAGCAGACTTGACCGGCATTTTGAATGGCATTGATACACAGGTATGGAATCCGGCGACGGATGCCTATCTGCCGGTGCATTACCATGTTGATAAATTGCGCTGCAAAAAAGAGGTTAAACACGCGCTGCAAACCGAACTGGGATTAGACCAGAATGCAGATGTGCCTCTGCTAGGCGTTGTCAGCCGGCTGACGCACCAGAAAGGCCTGGATATGCTGGTTACCATTGCGCATCAATTGCTGGAAAGCGGTTGCCAGTTAGCAGTGCTGGGTAGCGGAGAGCCGGTGCTGGAACAACAATATCAAGCGCTCATGCAGCAATATCCCGGACAAGTATCTGTCAGCATAGGCTATAACGAGCCACTTTCTCATCGCATCATGGCAGGTACAGATATTTTCGTGATGCCATCCCGTTTTGAACCGTGCGGCCTGAACCAGATGTACGGCTTGCGCTATGGCACGATACCCCTGGTCGCCAAAACAGGTGGGCTGGCAGACTCTGTGCATGGTGGCGAGATCAGGGAAAAAGGTGTGCCGGCAAAAATGACCGGATTTGTAATGCCGCAAAATAATCCGTGGACACTTTTGGTCACATTACGTCAGGCAATTAAGGTATTTGCCAATTCTAGTCAGTGGCAACAGCTACAAAAACAGGCCATGTTACAAGATGTGAGTTGGGAAACCAGGGCTGAAAACTATTCAAACCTTTATCAAGCCGTTGTTTTAAAATGAAAAAATAAATACTTACCTCAAAGACATAAAAAATGGAGGAGAGCTGGCACAGAAGATGCTTATTACTAATCAAGCTTCTCCAAAGCTAACTTCTCCTCCCTCAGGACGCCCAAGTAGGCGTCTTTTTTTTAGCTATTTTCTGTCTTGACCGGTGCTGTCATGACCAGGAAATGTTCACGGTAATACTTCAACTCATCGATAGACTCGTAAATATCGGCCAAGGCTTCATGGCGACTGGCTTTTTTAAAGCCGGAATAAATGTCTGGGCGCCAGCGACGTGATAACTCTTTGAACACGCTGACATCCAGGTTACGGTAATGAAAGAATTGCTCAAGGCGTGGCATATAGCGCGCCATAAAACGCCTGTCCTGGCAGATAGAGTTGCCACACATGGGCGATTTGCCCGCAGGCACATGTTCTTTCAGGAAAGCCAGCATCGCATCTGTCGCCGCTTCTTCATCCAGCGTAGAAGCTTTCACCTTGTCAATCAGGCCACTACGGCCATGTGTGCCCTTGTTCCAGGCATCCATACCATCCAGAACGGCATCAGATTGATGAACGACCAGCACCGGAGACTCTGCAATCACATTGAGTTGCGCATCTGTTACAACGGCTGCCAGTTCAAGAATACGGTCGGTATCCGGTAGCAAGCCGCTCATTTCCATATCCAGCCAGATTAAATTGTCCTGATTAGTCGCCAATTGTGTGCCTCATGTCATGATTTCCATTAAAATAAAACATTATATTCAGTTCAGTGAACAAGGTGGATATAAATCCATCAAAATAGCTACCAATTACTCTAAGAATCCGTGACCGTTATGACTGAACTCTTTACTCAAATTTTTGTTGCTGTCATTGTCATCAGCCTCAGCATCCGTGTCTGGCTTGGTTTTCGCCATATCCGTCATATCCAGCAACATCGTCAGCAAGTCCCTGCTGCCTTTAGTGAAAGCATCAGCTTGGAAGCACATCAGCGCGCGGCTGATTACACCTCGGCAAAAGTGAAGTTGCGCCTGAGTGAAACGGTGATGGAATCAGTGGTTTTGCTGGCATTGACTTTGGGCGGTGTTCTGCAAATGTTGGACCAGCTCTGGTTACAGTGGCTACCGGAACACGAAATCATCCGCGGCGCATTAGTGATTTGTTCGGCCATGTTAATTTCGAGTGCTGCAACCTTGCCTTTTGACTACATTCAGACCTTTAACGTGGACGAAAAATTTGGTTTTAACAAAATGTCGCGCGCCATGTTTTTTGGTGACTTGATTAAACATTCAATTGTAGGCCTCCTGCTAGGTGGCCCGATATTGTTTGTTGCGCTTTGGCTGATGCGAGGTGCTGGCGACTGGTGGTGGTTATATCTGTGGCTGATCTGGAGTGCGTTCAACCTGTTCATGCTGGC
>JALDYP010000076.1:0-6334 GCA_032153875.1 Methylophilus sp. | reverse complement strand
CCCGCAGCAGCTCACGTTGTGTGTGAGCTGCCAGGTCGAGTTTCGTGACCGCTTGTTTTGACGAGCAACGCAGGAAACAAGCGGAAGCTAGGGTGCCTTTTCTTTTGGTTACTTATTCTTTGGGCAAGCAAAGAAAAGTAACTCGCTTAGAAGCGAAAGAAAATGTTGAATACTGAAAGAATTACCTTTTCAACCCGACAGAAAACTTAAAACATGCTCATTTGAAGGTACCAAGTTAAACATCAACCCTGCCTGGATTCTGGCCTTCGCCAGAATGACGAGCTTGCAGTGCATCTTTGCTTACTCATCAGTGATGCCGCTACGAAGTGAAGACATAATCCGCAACCCTGCCACACCTTCTCCGATGTAACTAACGAATCAAGTTAGCTAACTCAACAAGACCAAAAACAAACCCGGATATTTCTATCCGGGTTCATCAACGACTTACAACTTTATTATTCTAACGTCGGTGTCTTAATCCGCTCCGTCAAATGCGGTGCAATCACCTGCAACATCTGCCCAAACACCTTAGGGTTTGCCGCCACAATGTTACCCGTGCGCAACCAGCTCTCATTACCCTCAAAATCCCCTACTATCCCGCCTGCTTCCTGCACCAGCAAAGCCCCGGCTGCAATATCCCAAGGTGACAAATTGATTTCAAAGAACCCATCAGAGAAGCCTGCCGCTACATAAGCCAGGTCAAGCGCTGCTGAGCCTGGGCGACGCAAACCGGAGGTTTTCTTGGCCATGTCGCGGAATATATTGATATAGGTTTCTAGGTAGCTAAAATCCTTGAACGGGAAACCAGTGGCAAGCAAAGCATCTTGCAATTTGGCACGTTGTGTCACGCGGATACGGCGATTATTCAAAAACGCACCGCTACCTTTAGTCGCGGTAAACAAATCATTACGCACCGGGTCGTAGATCACCGCCTGGGTCAGCGAGCCTTTTTCCTGCAAGGCGATCGAGATACAGTAAGCCGGGAAACCATGCAAAAAGTTGGTTGTGCCATCCAGTGGGTCGATGATCCAGATGCTGTCTGATTCTGAATTTGTCTTGCCGCTTTCTTCACCAAAAAAACCATGTTTTGGATAGGCATCTTTCAATATATCGATAATCGCTTGTTCAGCACCGCGGTCGACTTCACTGACAAAATCGTTGGTATCCTTTTGTTCAATTTTTAAAGCGCCAATATCCTGGGCGGCACGGTTAATGATTTTGCCCGCTTCACGCGCGGCGCGAATGGCGACATTTAAGGTTGGATGCATGCTGTGTTTGGGAGGATCAACTGATAAAATAGCATTTTAACGTTTTATCATGCGTTCACAAAATGAAATGCTCTTTATCTCCGTCATTTTGTGAGCGTTATCAACTATCCACATGACTACTCTGTTCAATAATATCCGCGTTGTGCTTTGCCAGACCAGCCATCCCGGCAACATCGGCTCAACTGCGCGCGCCATGAAAACCATGGGCCTGGATCGTCTTTACCTGGTGAGGCCCAAGCACTTCCCCGACCCAGAAGCGACCTCTTTGGCAGTCAATGCTGCTGGTGTACTCGATGATGCCGTGGTGACAGAAACATTGGAAGAAGCGTTGGCCGACTGCCAGTTTGTGATTGGCGTCAGCGGCAAGGAGCGCTCTTTGTCGCAGCAGGTCATGACCGTGCGCGAGGCGGCACAAGAAGTGAAAAACACCGCCGCGCACAGCCAGGTAGCACTGGTATTCGGTACCGAAATGAGTGGGCTGAGTAATGCAGAAGCGGATCTTTGCCATGTGCTGGCGACTATACCCGCCAACCCGGAATACACTTCGCTCAACCTGGCACAAGCGGTGCAGATCATGAGTTATGAAATCCGCATGGCGATGACGACTGGGCAATTACATTACCAGGAAAAACCGGTTGAGCTCGCTTCGCAAGATGATCTCGAGCGGTTTTACGAGCATATGCGTGAAGTGCTGGAGCATATTGGTTACATCAACCCGCGGGCGCCGAAAAAACTGTTTGAGCGTTTGCGTCGCTTGTACGGCCGGACACGCCTGGAGAAGGAAGAAGTGAATTTATTACGCGGAATCCTGACATTGTCGGTCAACCCGAAGAAGCATGATAAATACTAATTTTTAGACTGAGACTATTTCTGCAAGTCTTAAAGAAGCGCTTTAGATTATCAATGTGTAAAGATCAGCATCTTTAATAAAGCCTAATCTTAATCCAACTAACTCCCTGCTTTTCAGCATGCGCAGCACTTGTGGCATAATGCGCGCATGTTTGATCACCTCAAAGAAGATATTTCTATCGTGTTTGACCGCGACCCGGCTGCACGCACGCACTTTGAAATCCTGACTACTTACCCTGGTGTACACGCGCTGATTATTCATCGCGTCAGCCACTGGCTTTGGACACACCGCCTGTACTGGTTTGGCCGCCTGCTGTCTCATTTTGGCCGCTGGATCACCGGGATTGAAATCCATCCTGGTGCAGTGATAGGTCACCGCGTATTTATCGACCATGGCATGGGCGTAGTGATTGGCGAGACCGCCATTATTGGCGATGACTGTACGCTGTATCACGGCGTAACCTTAGGCGGCACCAGCTGGAACAAGGGTAAACGTCACCCTACTTTGGAAAGCGGCGTTGTGATTGGTGCTGGCGCCAAAGTGTTGGGGCCTATTACCATCAGTAAAAATGCAAAAATCGGCTCCAATGCCGTGGTCGTTAAAGATGTGCCTGAAGGCGCAACTGCGGTTGGTATTCCAGCACGTATCCTGGAAGAAGAAAAAACCAAACAACGCCAAAACGCAGCACAAAAAATGGGCTTCAGTGCTTATGCGGTCGGTAACGATGAGAATGATCCGATGATCAAAGCCATCAACAGTCTACTCGATCATGCGCACAAGCAGGAACTGGATATTGCTGAACTTAAATCACAGTTAGCCAAACTTAGCGACGCCGAGACCGAATCCGATGTTGGCGACGCTTTTGCCAAAAAGCCCGAATAGCTATCCTGAATAAGAACCATTCCCAATACCAGCATCCATGCGGGTTACAGCCATTTTTAATACAGAACTTTTTACCCATAATAATTGACTAAATTAGTAGGTTATTATACAATTTGAGTCTGTTTTAAAAGGTGTGCAATAGATGCGATTAACCACAAAAGGACGTTTTGCAGTGACAGCGATGCTGGACATTGCACTTTACGAGGCTGACAAGCCCATTACCTTGGCTGGCATCAGCGAGCGCCAAAGCATTTCCCTCTCCTACCTGGAACAATTGTTCAGCCGCCTGCGTAAACAAGGCCTGGTTTCCAGTGTGCGTGGTCCAGGTGGCGGTTACCGTATTGCCAAAGCCCACGCTGAGATTTCGGTATCTGACATCATCACTGCGGTGGATGAGCAAATTGATGCTACGCAATGTGGTGGCAATGAAGACTGTCACGATGAAGGCCGCTGCATGACGCATGAATTATGGGCTTCACTGAATGGCAAAATTCTGGATTACTTGTCCGGTGTGAGTTTGGCCGACATGGTGGATATGCAAAAGAAAAAAAGCGCTGGTGCTGGCACTGTACATTTTTCTCCACGTAAATGTGGTTCTGACGCCACGCTTGCCGCTTAAGGCTCTCAAAGCGCATGAACACGGTTTATTTCGACCATAACAGCACCACCGCTTTAAAACCTCAGGTTTTACAAGCCATGTTGCCTTGGTTGTCACAAACAGCTGGCAATGCCACTAGCCGTCATATTTATGGCCGCAATGTGCGGGATGCGGTTGAAGCAGCCCGCAAACAAATTGCTGAGTGTGTAGGTGTGCAAGCCTCGCAAGTGGTGTTTACCTCAGGCGGCACCGAAGCCAACAATTTTGCGGTTAAAGGCATCACTGCCAATTTGACACCTGGTCAGATTTTAGTGAGCGCGATTGAGCATCCTTGCGTATCACGTCCCGCACAAGCACTGGCCTGGCATGACTGGCAAGTGCAAAGTATAAAGGTCAATGCACAAGGCGTACTTGATCTGGCGGATGCTGAACAAAAGTTAAATACACGTACCGGCCTGGTATCAGCCATGCTGGCGAATAACGAAACCGGCGCCATCCAGCCGATTGCCGAACTGGCTGCATTCACCAAAGCCAAAGGCGCTTTGCTACACACGGATGCAGTACAGGCATTTGGCAAACTCGAAGTCGATTTCGGTGCTTTAGGTGTGAATGCCATGACCATCTCCAGCCACAAGATTGGCGGCCCGGTGGGCATAGGTGCATTGATACTGGACAAGCGTGTAGATATTGCGCCTTTGTTACATGGTGGCGGCCAGGAACGCGGCTTGCGCAGTGGCACTGAGAATGTGGCTGGTATTGTAGGATTTGCCGCAGCATGCAAGTTGGCGGTGGAAACATTGAAAACACGCGGTTTGGCCCAAACTATATTACGTGACAAGCTTGAAGTTGGCTTGCAGAATTTGAATGCAGTTATTTTTGGTCAACAGGCTCAGCGCCTGCCAAATACCAGTTTTTTTGCTATCCCCAATATTGAGGGCGAAACACTGGTAACGGCACTGGATAAAGCCGGTTATGCGGTAGCGAGCGGTTCAGCGTGCTCAAGTGACAGCACAGAACCTAGCCATGTATTACTGGCCATGGGGGTTGACCCTGACCTGGCCCGCAGTGCAGTACGCGTCAGTTTAGGTGAAACTAATACCGAGACTGAAGTACAGGGATTTTTAAAAGCGTTGCAACAGGAAGTGAAACGCTTAAAAGGATTAAGTGCCGTTGCGGCATAAGATTTTTATTGAAAGAGTATGAACATGTCTGAAAGAAAGCCGATTTACCTGGATTACTCAGCGACCACACCGGTGGATCCGCGTGTTGCGCAAAAAATGATCCCTTACCTGACTGAGGATTACGGCAACCCTGCTTCACGTAGCCACCCTTACGGTTGGACAGCTGAAAAAGCAGTTGAGAATGCACGCGAAGAAATCGCTAAACTGGTCAATGCTGATCCACGCGAAATCGTGTGGACATCAGGCGCAACCGAGTCTAACAACCTGGCAATCAAAGGTGCAGCGCACTTTTACGCCAGTGGCAAAGGCAAGCATATTATTACCGCAGCTACCGAGCATAAAGCGGTGCTGGATACGTTCCGTGAACTAGAGCGCGAAGGCTATGAAGCAACATATCTGCAACCAGAAGCGGATGGCCTGATTAACATTGAAACTTTCAAGGCTGCCATTCGTCCTGACACCGTTTTGGCATCTATCATGCTGGTGAATAATGAAATCGGCGTGATCCAGGATATTGAAGCGTTAGGTGATATTTGCCGTGCGAACAACGTAATTTTTCATGTAGATGCAGCACAAGCAACCGGTAAAGTGGTGATTGACCTGGAAAAACTGCCCGTCGATTTGATGAGCTTCTCAGCGCACAAAACCTACGGTCCTAAAGGTATCGGTGCATTGTATGTACGCCGTAAACCACGTATCCGTATTGAAGCTCAAATGCATGGTGGCGGTCATGAGCGCGGCATGCGTTCAGGCACCCTGGCAACGCATCAGATTGCCGGTATGGGCGAAGCTTTCCGCATCGCACGCGAAGAAATGGCAAGTGAAAATGAACGCATCCGCATGTTGCGCGACCGTTTGCTGAAAGGCCTGCTGGATATCGAAGAAACTTATGTTAACGGCGACCTTGATCATCGTGTGCCGCATAACCTGAACGTAAGCTTCAACTTTGTTGAAGGTGAATCACTGATCATGGCGATTAAAGATATCGCCGTTTCATCCGGTTCTGCATGTACCTCAGCAAGCCTGGAACCAAGCTACGTTCTACGTGCTTTAGGTCGTTCAGATGAGCTGGCACATAGCTCTATCCGTTTCAGCATAGGCCGTTTTACGACTGAAGCAGATGTGGATTACACCATTGATTTATTGAAGAGCAAGATTGGCAAACTGCGTGAACTTTCTCCTTTGTGGGAGATGTTTAAAGACGGGATTGATCTGTCCAAAGTAGAATGGGCTGAGCATTAAAATTGATCTTTGATCGCCTGGCGGCGTTGTCGGAATGCTTGTTTAGACTAACTAAACGGCGCAATCCTCCGCCTGACCAGACAATCAAATCTTCAATTTTTTTCAGAACGGAAGTTTAATTAAAAATTAAAAGGCAAAACAAAATCAAGGCGGTGAGGCTAAGACAGTACGTATAGTACGGCAAGCCGAACCAACGCAAAGTTTGTGAAGCATTTTAATTTTTCGAGGAGTGTGAAATGGCATATAGCGATAAAGTTTTGGACCACTACGAAAACCCACGTAACGTAGGTTCCATGGATAAAAACGACCCGAC
>JALDYP010000075.1:0-6502 GCA_032153875.1 Methylophilus sp. | reverse complement strand
GCCAGACCATACTTGATCATTTCCACCCTATCGTGGCGCTGGCACAGCAATCTTCAGAACCTTACATCGAGCGTTTTTACGAGACCGTCATCAACGGCAGCACCTATAAATCGCTGGTATATGCGCATGAAGTACGCAGCAAGGATGACAAAAAATCCCTGGGCGTGTTGTGCCTGAGCTTCAAATTCGTCAATGAGCTGGACACGATTTTCCATAACCTGATTCCTGAACATGACTGGACCATCGGGGTCTTGCTGGATGAAGAGCGCAAGGTCATTGCCTCCAGCGACGTTTACCAGATTCCGCTGGGTGCAAAAATCTGTGCCGAGCCAGACCAGGACTGGTTTATCAGCCGTTTCTCCGGCCGTGAGTATTTGTGTGTGACCAAACATTCAGAAGGCTACCAGGGCTATCTGGGACCAGGGTGGCTAGGCCAGGCCATGATTCCACTGGAGTATGCCTTCCGCCACAGCATGCATGAAATGGTAGCGCATATTGATAGCGAAACATTGCGCAAAGTGATGCGTAGCCCGCTGATCTTCTCAGACAGCCTGCTGAATATTCCGAAACAGGCGGCCAGTATCCAGAGCAAACTCAATCAATCCGTCTGGAACGGCAATATCTGGCAAAGCAATTATGTAGATACCCAGCAGAAAAACTTTTCCAAAACCCTGCTGTGCGAAATCAGCAATACCGGCCATAAAACCCAGCAGATCATTGAGCAGATGGTGTCCGAGCTTTACCAGACCGTGGTTTCGGTGATGCTGGAAAACTCCAGTTTTTGCGCGCAAATGGCGGTGGATATCATGGACCGCAACCTTTATGAACGAGCCAATGACGTCCGCTGGTGGGCACTTACTCACAGCTTCAGGGAGCTGCTCGGCCAAAGCCAAGTCACTAAAGATGATCAGCGCAAGATCACCGAGACCTTAGGCTACATCAACAATCTGTACACCGTGTATGACAACCTGATTGTGTTCGACCGCCAGGGCGAGGTGATGGCCGTTTCCAACCGCCACTATGAACATTTGCTCGGTACGCAATTGCAGGATGAATGGGTAGGCCGGACGCGTAGCTGCCTGTCGACGCAGGATTATGTGGTTTCCGCATTTGAAAAAACGCCTCTGTACAATGACCGGTTCACCTACATTTATGCCGCGCCTATCCGCCACCTGGATAACAACAGCATTGTTGGCGGCATCGCGATTGTGTTTGATAGCGCTCCGCAGTTCCAGGCCATGCTCAAAGACGTGGTGCCGCGCGATAGCGATGATGCACCAGTCGCTGGCAGCTTTACCGTGTTTGTGAATGACCAGCTCAATGTGATTTCCAGCACCTGCCAGGAAATCGCCATTGGCGAAAATTTCGATCTGATGCCTGCCATCGGCAAACTCAAGGAAGGCGAGCAACTGTTCGATATCGCCGTTTACCACAATACCTATTATGCCGTCGGTGCGCACGCCTCTTACGGCTACCGCGAATACAAAGACGCCAGGGACAATTACCGCAACAAGGTCATTGCGCTGATTTTCACACCACTGGGTAAAGTGGATGAGATCAATCACCGCATCCGTGCGGAATCGCAGGTGATCCATAACAAATTCAATCCCAACCTGTTTTTGCAATCCGGCAAAGAATCGCAGGAATACGCCACCTTCTATGTGGCCGATACCTGGATGGGTATTGAAACCAGTTTCGTGCGTGAAGCGATTGATGAAGGCCAGCTACGCACACTGCCGGAAGCGGCGCCATTTATTGCCGGCATGCACGCTTACCGCGATGAGGTCATCCCTATCATCGACCTGGCGCGCATGCTGGGCCATGCGAATTACTCTACCGATTACCGGCAAATCATCGTGATTGAAGATAAAACCACTTCACTGAAATTTGGCGTATTTGTCTCTGCCCTGGGGGAAATCCCTTATCTCTCGCCCAACCAGATTCAGCCACTGACTTCACTGTTTAAAGGTGTCAGCCACAACCCTGGCATCGCCATTGCCAACATCGCGCAAAACAGCATGCTGACGTTGGTCTCCGCACAAAGCTTATGGAACAAGGCGCTCACCGTTCGCAGCCTCAGGCAGGAAGAACAGGTGCTGGTCTGATGAACAGCCAAACCATACTCGGCATTATGCAAAACGACATCATGGATTCCTTACTCACTGCCCAGCAGCAAAGGCTGATGGATACGCTGCTGGATAACCTCGATGGCATGATTTACCGTTGCCTGTATGACGACAGCTGGACCATGATTTATGTAAGCAAAGGCTGCGAAACGCTGACCGGTTATACGCCGTCTGAGTTATTGCTGAATAAGGATATTTCTTATGAAAGCATGACGCATCCTGATGACCGCGAAAGGGTGCGGGTAACCATTGCCGAGGCATTGGAAAAGCGCGAACGCTTTCAACTGGAATACCGCATTGTACGTGCCAACGGCGACTTTCTCTGGGTGGCTGAACGCGGTAGCGGTGTGTTTGATGACGATGGTGAACCGGTAGCACTGGAAGGCATCATCCAGGACGTTAGCAGCCGCAAACGGATTGAACAGGCACTATTCAGCACAGAGCAAAAATACCGTTCCATGTTTGATAACTCAACGTTAGGTATGTTCCAGACCACAGAATCCGGCACCTACCTGAATGCCAATCAGGCATTGGCAAACCTGTATGGCTATGCATCTGCCACCGATCTCATCAGCGACCTCAACAATATCAGCACCCAGCTATATGTGGCGGTAAGCCGCCGCAGTGAATTCACTCAGGCCATCAGCACTTACGGCCGCGTGCAAAACTTTGAATCCGAGGTATACCGGCACAACGGCGAAGCCATCTGGATCTCCGAGAATGCCCATGCGGTCTACGACACGCTTGGCAATATCCTGTACTACGAAGGCACGGTAGAAGACATCACTGACCGCAGGAACCACGAACAGCAGATTCACCAGCTGGCCGTGACCGACAAACTCACAGGCCTGCTCAACCGCCATGCCTTCAGCGGCAAACTCGCCAGCCTGATTGCCGAAGCCGATAAGATGCAGCGCAAGATCGCCATTGCGTTTATTGACCTAGACCACTTCAAGCTGATTAACGACACCCTTGGCCATCGCGCAGGCGACAAAATGCTGGAGAATGTAGCGCAACGATTGATACAGAGCACGCGTCCCAGCGACGCGATTGTGCGTTTTGGCGGCGACGAATTCGTCATGCTCTACCCAGGTTTGCGTGACGGCGAAGATGCGGAGCCATTACTGGCACGTGTGATGGAAGCCATCTCGCTGCCGATAGAAATCGGCGATTATGTATTTAATATGACTTGCAGCATCGGCGTCAGCATTTACCCCGACCACGCCAAAGATATCGACACTTTATTAAGTTGTGCAGACTCGGCACTCTATAGCGCCAAAAATGCCGGCAAGAATAAAGTGCAAATGTTCAGCGGCACCCTGGCGCAACAGCTGGGTGAACGCAATGAAATCGAATATGGCCTCGGCCACGCACTACAGCGCGGTGAACTGATGCTTTATTACCAGCCGCAACTCAATATGCAGCATGGCAATATCAGTGCGCTGGAAGCGTTGATCCGCTGGCAGCACCCTGAAAAAGGCTTGATTCCGCCAGACGAATTTATACCGGTAGCCGAAGAGACCGGGCATATTTTTGCCATCGGTGAATGGGTACTGCAAACTGCCTGCCAGAAAATCAAATCCATGCAGACCGAATGGGGCTACCTGGTGCCGATTGCAGTCAATGTATCCCCAATCCAGTTTTTGCGCGGCAACCTCGTAGAGACCGTACAAAGAGTATTGCGCCAGGAGCGCGTACCGCCACACCTGCTGACGCTGGAAGTGACTGAAAACGCCCGCTTTAAAGATGAAGCGATGTTTACGCGTACGCTGGAACAGCTGAAGCGTTTAGGTGTATGTATCGCCATTGATGATTTTGGCATAGGCTATTCCAATATGGCTTACCTCAAAAACTACCCGATTGATGAACTGAAAATTGATAAAGCATTTGTGCAGGATCTCGAGCAAAGCGTGACCAATGGCAATATTCTTTTGGCGTTGATTAACCTGGGGAAAAGCCTGCATAAATCAGTAACAGCAGAAGGAATAGAAACGGAATATCAGCACAGGTTTTTACTGCATAGCGGGTGTGATGTCGGGCAGGGTTATTACTACAGCCGACCGTTGTCGGAAGAGGCGTTGACCGAATTCATGCGGGAGCAACAGCCGAAGTTTGATCATATGCAGAGAGTGGCCAGGTAAGACTGGCCATTGTTGCGTTATTGATGCTGTGTCATGACTATGAAAACTCGGCAGTGCAATTGCGCGACGATTGCTTTTGAAAGTGGATTCGCCTCCCAAGAAGATGCTAGATTCCTTAACCGTCATTCCGGCGGAGGCCGGAATCTAGGCGAGGTGAAAATTTAGGTTGGTAACGAGTTTACAAAAGTGCGTCACGTTTTCTTGAAGTTTTCATTCGGTAATTCTTCTGGAATTTAACCGTTCCTTTTCCCCACTAGGCGAGTGACTTTTCTTTGCTTGCCCAAAGAATAAGTAACTCGCCTAGAGGCGAAAGAAAATGGTGATTAGACTGAAGAAATACCGATTAGAACTTACAAAAGATCTAACGCCTTCTCGCCTATAGTTACCAAGCTGAAAATTAACCTCGCCTGGATTCTCCCTTGCATGGCGCACTGGCTTACGCAGAAGCCAGTCGTTTCGCAGGCATAGAGCATGCTCTATGGAAACCCCTGTTACACCCTCCACCAGAATGACGATCTGTTACAGTGCGCGTTTGTACTACATCACGAATTCGTCAGCTCAATCTCCGGCAATGCCTCATGCTTGATCGCCGCTTCAAACGCCGTCAAACGTTTATACACCGATAACAACTCAACAATCGTCGTCCATGAATTCACCAGGTACTGGAACGAGTTACTCACTTGCGAAAACGCCGTCAGTATCTGCTGCAAAATACCAAACGTGATTTTGCCCGCCGCAATCGTCGGCACCAGGATCAGGTAAGCAAAAATATTGTCCGCTTGCAGATACATACTGCGTGCAACATTAAAATACATATAGTGGAAATATAGTCGGAAGTAGTTGTTACGCACATCCAGGAATAGCGATTTCAGCGTTTCTGGCTGTGCCCGTTCAGCATTATCTTCCCCATAGACCAGCTCCTTACGGTAAGCCGCCTCAACCCGCTGGTTCCTGAACTCGAGGCCAGGCAATTTAATACCAACTGCCGCCAGCAATAATGTGCCAAATATCGACCAGGCAATCGCTGCCGTAAACAACGGCGCTGGCACTGCCCCAAACACCGGCAACTCACTGACATAAGATGACAGGCTCCACAATACCGGCAGGAAAGCCACCAGCGTCATGATGGCTTCTACCATGGATACGCCCAGGCCTTCCATGATGGTGGCAAAGCGCATGGTGTCTTCCTGGACACGTTGCGAAGCACCTTCAATCTTGCGTACTTGCGGCCATTGGCTGACGTAAAACTCGTTCATCGCCGTACGCCAGCGGAAAATATAGTGGCTGACAAAGAAGCGTGTGATCACGTAAATAAAAATCGCAACGAACGCGATCTCGGCAAACTGCAACATCAGCGTATACAGTTCAGCGGTTGTGACTTTTGAATTAGGAGATAGCGCCGCCTGCACGCCATCAAAGAACGGCCGGCGCCAGTTATTGATGGCTACTGAAACTTGCACAGAATAGTAAGTAGAAAACAGGATAAACGCAGAGCCAACAATCGACCACCACTGCCAGCGGCTAGGCTTGAGGGTGAACCAGAGCAAAGCGAAGATAGCGACGCTGAGCGCGTAATAGACATAAAACAGTTTGAAAGAGTCGGTGACAAAATGCCCAAGCCCGATGACCGGTTCTTTTTCAGCCATATCGAGGCCAACGGCTGCACCAATCACGGTGGAAAACTGAAACCAGACTCCGCAACAAATCACAGACCATAAAATGACAGAAGGCCAGAACCAGCGGGAATCAGGAAAAAAGGATTTGAACATGGTGTTTTCTTTATGGATTTTTTGCCAGTGTATTGCCTCTGCCTCTTACCCGCAAGAAGAATGACCACCAAAAGCATTATGAAAAAATGCTGACAAGAAAAAAGCCTCACAAGGAGGCTTTTGGAGGATCAATATTGTCAAGTGGATACTAGCTACGATAACCACGGAAGCAGCAATCAACCGGTGCTGATTTGGCTTTAACCAAATGGGCGCGTGGTGTTTTGGCATTCGCATGCTGCGTATTGTGCATACGTTTTTTTGCCACAGCAGGTTCTTTCTGAACGCTGGTCTCAGTAGCTTCAGTCTGGCTGTTATCGGCAACCTTTATCATGCCACTGGCTTGGGTACTGCCGGTACGGCTAGATTGGTCACCAATCACTTTTTGTGGTTTTTCATTTATTTCTGCAGGGGCGTGACCTTCAAATGTCATCATAATCACAGCCAAAACGTTGGCAAAAATCATCTT
>JALDYP010000074.1:0-6634 GCA_032153875.1 Methylophilus sp. | reverse complement strand
CAACAGTGCAGATGATGAAATGGAAGCAGCGATGGCTGCAATGGGCGTGTCAGATCCCGGGGATGTGCAAACTATCGCCGAAGATGACTGGGGTGCGGCATTGGCTGAGCAAACACAAGCTGAGTCTTCTGCACTGCAGGAGCCAGTCAGCAAAACGGCAGTATTTAACGAATTCAGTGCCAACAACAAGCTGGAAGGCACACAGAATGATATTGATTTCATCCTGGATATCCCGGTACAACTGACGGTAGAATTAGGCCGTACCAAAATCTCTATCAAGAACCTGCTGCAACTGGCACAGGGTTCGGTAGTCGAGCTGGATGGGATGGCAGGTGAACCGATGGACGTACTGGTGAACGGTTGCCTGATTGCGCAAGGTGAAGTGGTGGTGGTAAATGACAAGTTTGGTATCCGCCTGACTGATATCATTACCCCGGCCGAGCGTATCCGTAAACTGAACCGCTAAGCCAGTAACCATCAATTTAAAACGCATACTAGAGCCAAAAAGTGACGAAGTTTGTGAAGTGTTTGTCAGCCTGTGTAGCCAGCCTGTTATGGCCTGCCATCGCATTTTCTGCGGAAGCAGTGAAAACGGCAGCGCCACCTTCAGCCAGTGACAGCCTGGGCCGTATGGTATTCGGCACTGTTATTGTATTACTGGTGATTGCCGCCATTGCCTGGGTGTTAAGGCGAGTGCTGCCAGGGCAGGGCCTGGCACAAGCGGGTGTGATCAAACAAGTCGGTGGTGTGCAGTTAGGGCCCAGGGAACGTGTCGTGGTGCTGGAAGTGTCCGGGCGCTGGCTGGTGGTTGGCGTTAGCGCGGGCCAAATGACTGCGCTGGGTGAAGTATCCCCTGCCACAGCAGAGCCTGTATCCGGTAATAATAACTCTTCAGGTAACGGCGTCGATCCGCAAGCCTCTTTCGCGGTTCGCTTACAGCAAGCAATGCAGCAAACAGTCAAATCCTTCAAAAACAAGCCTTGAGTCGTTTAGTTCCGGCCTTTGATTTCGATCCGGCCAGCGTACACTATCTCCATCTTTAAAAGCATGCACGGCGATAACGGCATGCCTCAGTTCTGGATGCGATGACGATGCGTGTAATCTCAGTGTTAAAATTTCTTTTGTTTCCCCTGTTGCTTGGGCTGATTTACCTCTGGCCAGCACACTCCTGGGCAGCTGAAGGCTTATCCATTGGCTCGGTGACCCCGGCAGCCGGTGGCGGCCAGGATTACACACTCAGCCTGCAAACCCTGATCCTGCTGACCTCGCTGACCTTTATTCCGGCAGCGATCCTGATGATGACCGGTTTTACCCGCATCGTGATCGTGTTGTCTTTATTGCGTCAGGCACTGGGCACACAATCAGCGCCATCCAACCAGGTATTGATCGGCCTGGCTTTATTCATCACCTTTTTCGTGATGGGCCCGGTATTCGACAAGATTTATGTGGATGCCTACCAGCCATTGTCCGAGAGCAAAATCACCATGCAGGAAGCGCTGGATCGCGGTGCTTTGCCACTCAAAGGCTTTATGCTCAAGCAAACCCGTGAAAATGACCTCGCCATGTTCGCCAATATGGCCCACACACAGGCGATCAATACACCGGAAGAAGTGCCATTGCGTATTCTGGTGCCCGCTTTCATGACCAGCGAATTGAAAACCGCTTTCCAGATCGGTTTTGCCATCTACATCCCGTTCCTGATTATTGACATGGTGGTCGCCAGTGTACTGATGGCCATGGGCATGATGATGGTGTCGCCGTCGATTGTCTCGCTACCGTTTAAGCTGATGCTGTTTGTATTGGTGGATGGCTGGCAACTGATACTGGGGTCGCTGGCACAAAGCTTTGTCATGTAGTTACCCATTAACAAATAGCTATTAATTGAATATTTACAGGAGTAACACATGAGTCCGGAACAAGTACTTACCATAGGCAGCGAAGCCATGCAGACGACATTGTTGGTGGCAGCCCCGGTCCTGGGCACCGCGCTGGCGATCGGCCTGGTGGTCAGTATTTTCCAGGCGGCGACGCAGATCAACGAGCAAACACTGTCTTTCATCCCCAAACTGGTGGGCGTGATGGCGGTGTTGCTGTTGGCTGGCCACTGGATGCTGATGACGTTGGTTGATTACATGCATCGTGTGTTCAGCATGATCCCGCAGTTAGTTAACTGATTGATTACCATAAAGCGCTATCGAATCACACCATGCTGACTATCCATGCTTCAGACCTGCAACAATGGATTGTTCAGTTGCTCTGGCCGTTGACCCGCATCCTGGCCTGTATTTCAGTGGTTCCTTTATTCAGCCATCCATCCATTCCCACGCGCATGAAACTGGGCATGGGCTTTGTCATCACGCTGGCCATCCTGCCATCCATCCAGGTTCCCGCCATTGAAGTACTTTCGTGGCAAGGCATGCTTTCTTTGCTGGCACAAATGGTGATCGGCATCAGCATGGGGTTTGTCATGCGCATCATGTTCACCGCCGTTGAAATGGCCGGTTTTATGATGGGGATGAGTATGGGCCTGGGCTTTGCCAGCTTTTACGATCCCCAAGCGCAAGGCCAGACCATTGCGCTCGCACAATTCCTCACCATGTTAACGCTAATGGTATTCATGAGCCTGGACGGGCATTTGATCGTCGTCGCGGTCATGCTGCAAAGCTTTGAAACCATGCCTATCCTGCTGGATCACTGGCAACTTAATAGCCAGACGATTGCCGAGCTGGGCGGGCATATTTTTTCGCAGGGCTTGTTACTCTCTTTACCGGTAGTGGCAAGTTTGCTGATTACCAATATGGCACTGGGTATCCTGACCAAAGCAGCGCCGCAGTTCAATATCTTCGGTATCGGCTTCCCGATCACCATTTCTGTTGGTATGGTGATGACATTACTAAGCTTGCCTTCACTGGTGAGCCCTGTGAATCGCTGGCTGATAGATGCACAGCAACTGATGCTGCAAGTCATACGCTGACAAATTTCTTTAATCATAGGCAATAAAAAAAGCTGACATCATGTCAGCTTCTTTTATTTGAGGCAGTCCGGTTAATGCGATGAGTGTTTTAAATATACTGGAACAAAGACAACTGTGAAGTCTGCACGTAAGACTTTTGCGCGGCTTCCAGGATAGTGCTCCGTTTGGACAGGTCTGATAGCGCTTCGGTGTAATCCAGATCCTGCAATTTGGAAATCGATGAGGTGTATTGCAAATCCATATCACTGCCGGTGACATCCAGTGTATCCAGCTCATTGAGTTTGCTGCCAAGGTCAGCGCGTACATTCAGCACCTGATCAAGTACACCTTGCACTTGCGATACGTTGGTTGCTAACCCTGTAGTAAACGCTTGCTGGGTGGCGTTATCCGTAATAGGCGTTTTCAGTAAGCCTATCATGTCCTTCAGTGAGGCAAACAGGTCGTTACCATTGGCCTGGAACAATTGATCGCCACTGTAGGTAACCGCCATCTGGCGCTGGACATCCACTTGCAGTGAGCGCGTTCCGGAATCACCGTTAAAATCAATATTGCCAGTGCCGGTGTTTAGTGCATAAGGCACAGTTCCGGTCTGGTAACCGGAATACATATAGTTCCCTTGCGCATCTTTGGTGTTCACAAGACCCACCAGGCTATCCAGGCGGCCTTGCAGTTCGCTGGCAATATTCTGGCGCTGCTGGTCATTGTATGAACCATTACCGGCAGACACTAAAGCAGACTGCACATCCAGTATGACATTGGTGATACTGGTCATATTGGTTTCATAAGTTTCCAGCGATGTTTTAGCCACATTACGCGTGCTGGTGTAAGTGTCATTCATATTCTGGGCGTGGCTGAGCTCTAGAATACGCGCCGCCGCGACCGGATCATCTGCCGGTGAGCGTACTTTTTTGCCAGAAGCAATCTGTTCATTCAGCTTGCTCAGGTCATTCTGCAAATCCATCAGGCGGCTGGTGCCGTTCTGGTAAATGGTGTTGGTGCTAATTCTCATGATTGACTTTCCCTAAGCTGATTACTGACCCAGCTGCAACAATACTTCAAACAACTGGCCTGCAATCTGCATCATTTTGCCAGCAGCCTGGTAAGCCTGCTGGTAACGTAACAAATTAGCCGCTTCTTCATCCAGGTTAACACCGGATTCTGACTGCATCGCGCTGGTAGCGCTTTCAAGTGCAGAAGCATCGGCTTTACTGGTGATCATCATTTCGTTGGTTTTAGTACCCACCGCACTCACCATCAGGGCAAAAGCCTGTGCATATGAACGGTTGGAATTGCTGCCCAGCAGGCGCACACTGGCTGAGTCTTGCAACTTTGCCAGGCGTAAACCGTTGCCGTTGTCACCCGTGCCTTTAAACGCAACCACGTTACCATTGGCGTCCACGCGTTCAGCCAATGCCAGTTTTTGCACATCGTTAAAGGCGAGAGTGATTTTTCCGGCGGCACCCTGGGTAGGGCGAATCATGTATTCGTCGCCCTCTACAGGTGTAGTGGTATTCACATCAAATGTGATGCCATCTACAGTCACTGGCAGTGTGACATTGGCAGTGACCAGTTTGTCGCTATTGCGGATGATGTTGTATTGACCGTTGGTATATCTCAACGAGTAGTCACTATTGGTTAATTGCTGTGACTGCCCGGCTGCAAACGTCGCGGTTGCCTGCTTGGATTTGTCAATATTGTTGGTACTGCTGGTGACCATAGGCTGTGGCACATTAAATAATGCAACACCGGCCGTGCCGTTAAGGTCGTAACCGTTTTGTTGCATTTCATTAAACTGCGTCGCCATCGTAATCGCCAGTTGTCCTATCTGGTTTTGTACGGTGTCTAGTGTTTCATTCCTGAATGCCAGCAGTCCGCCCAGTGATCCCCCGGACAGGGTAGAGCTATCGATGATTTTCGGACTGGCCGGATCGCCATAGGCGATTTCAAGACGGTTAGGGTCAGTGTAGCTAGCTCTTGCGTAGAGTGAGTAGGTATCATCACCCACCACCAGCGGCATGCCATTACCGACAAAAATATCGTAGTTACCATTAGCCTGTTTAACAACTGTCGTTTTGACCTGCTCGCTAAGCTTGGAAAGTAACAGATCCCGCTGGTCCATCAGGTCATTGGGCGGATTGCCGGTGGTGCTCATCGCCTTTTCAATGACCGTATTCAACTGCGAAATCTGGCTGGCATAACTATTAATCGTATTTACACCTGCCGAAACCTGGGTATTCAAACTTTGGCGGATCGCATCTAGGCGGCTGTTGACCGCTGCAAATCTGTTCAGCATGGAGTTGGCTGAGGAAATCACAGTTTGCCGGGTTGCCACATCAGTCGGGCTGGCAGCAGCGGCGCTGACAGCACTGAAAAACTGGGTCATCACCGGGCTGAGGCCGGCATTTGAATCTGACAGCAGGCCGTTAATTTCGTTAATGCTGTTGTAATAGGCTGAACTGGAACTGCTGGTTGCCGTCGTGGTAAGTAACTGTTTTGCAAGGGTATCGTTGTAAACGCGGCTGACACCGGAAATGTCTGTACCCTGACCGACAAAGCCATAGCCAAAGTTTTGCGCCTGCGCGGCTGATTGCACGATGACCTGTCGGTTATAACCAGGCGTGGATGCGTTAGCAATGTTGTGCCCGGTAGTGGTAATCCCTATCTGGGCGGCATTTAAAGCCGTTTTGCCGATATTCAATATGCTGGACATATTTGAGAGTCCTCATGTGTCTGGGCCCTGCAGAGCTTTTGACACTTGTGTAGTTACGATTAATTAGCCTAACGGCAGTATTTTCATATTCTTTAACATTAACTTTGCAGGTTTTTAATCACCTGGGTCAGTTTTTTGCCGTATTGCGGGTCAGTCGCGTAGCCGGCACGTTGCAGCGCATGCGCATAAGCACTGGCATCGTGCGTGTTGCTCATGGCTTTTTCATAGCGTGGATTTTGTGAAATCAGTTTGGCATAATCTTTAAATGCATCACTGTAGCTATCATAGGCACGGAATTTCTCAACCCGCGTTTCCTTAACGCCATTGATGTACTCGGTGGTCACACTGCTGGCGACTTTGCCTTTCCAGCTGGCATCGGCTTTGATGCCGAACAGGTTGTGGCTGTTCACGCCATCGGTGGTTTTGATTTCATGTTTGCCCCAGCCACTTTCAAGCGCGGCCTGGCCAATCATGAATTTGGCCGGAATGCCGGAATCTCTGCTGGCAGCTTGTGCATGTGGCAACATGCGCTGAATGAATTGCTGGGTTTTGCTGGCGACTGCACTCATGGCGGTCGCTAATGGCGCAGCTTGTGGCAAGGTGAAGTTCTTCACATTTTCCTGCGCTTCTTCCATCAACGGTGGCAGTTCAGGAATGCCGCGCGCCCAGGCAGTATCATTGTCGGTACTGGGGGTTTCAGGTTTGGTTGCGTCCCATTGCTGGTAAGCGTCACGGATCTTTTGTGCGGCTTGCATCAATACCGCTTTGCCGGAAACCTGGTTGGTAGCAGCCATGCCACTAGCAGACGGATTACTTGAAGAAAGCCCATTCACCAGATCATTCTTGGTGCCGTGCAGTTGTGTTTTGGTTTTCGCGGTATCTTCAGCTGGCTTGGGGCTGAACTTGCTCAATTGCCTGACCAGTACATCAGTCAGGCCCATGCCTTTTTG
>JALDYP010000033.1:0-34570 GCA_032153875.1 Methylophilus sp. | reverse complement strand
TTTTTTGTGACTGCACAAGCTTACTTGACGACTTTAAGGTGGGATTTTTTTGGCGTGCCTGGCTCAGGCGTTTCCGTCTTTGATAATTCTGCATTTTTTTGTGGATCTGGCGCTTGCCCATCTGTCACTTCAAAAAACATGCCCTGACTGTTTTCCCTGGCAAATACACCTGCAACGCGCCCGATAGGCACATAAATATGCTGGGCGACGCCACTGAAGCGCGCTGAGAATACGACGGCATCATTATCGATATGCAGGTCTTTCACTGCGGTATAGTTAATATTCAGTACGATTTCACCATTTTTCACAAACGCCATCGGCACACGCGTCTGCGCATCTACCTTCACTAACAGATGTGGTGTCAATGCGTTATCAACACACCATTCATGGATTGCGCGTATCAAATAGGCAGTGGTTGGGATCAATGTGCTCATACTGACTTTTCCTTGGAAAAACAGCGCGGGAAAACTTCACCGCGCTGTGTATATGCGAACTTAAAATTACTTGCGCATGGCCTTTTCAGAAGGCGTCATTGCTTCAGCATACATAGGGCGCGAGAACAAACGCTCTGCATATTTCAGCAATGGTGCAGCCTGGTTAGGCAATTCGATACCGTAATGACCCAGGCGCCACAATAATGGTGTAATGGCCACATCCAGCATGGAGTATTCATCACCCATCAGGTAGTTTTGCTTGCTGAAAATCGGCACCAGTTGTGTCAGATTGTCACGTATCACTTTCCGTGCGCGCTCAACCCGCTCATCTTCACCAGATTCGATATCTTTAATGTGATTGAACAAATCTTTTTCAAAGTTATAAAGATACAAACGTGCACGTGCGCGCATGACCGGATCAGCCGGCATCAATTGCGGATGCGGGAAGCGCTCGTCTATGTATTCATTAATAATATTGGCTTCTGACAACACCAGATCACGCTCAACCAATACCGGCACTTCGCCGTAAGGGTTGAGGATAGCGAGGTCTTCAGTTTTGTTGGTGAGGTCAACATCAATGACTTCAAAGTCCATGCCTTTTTCAAACAGCACAATACGGCAACGGTGACTGTAAGGATCGACGGTACCCGAATACAATCTCATCATAATTATTTTCCCTATAAAAAAAGACACCAAGGCCTAATGCCCTGGTGTCGGACTTGGTTGCTGGCTAGCGAATATCTTTCCAGTATTCGGCTTTGATTTTCTTCACCAAGACTAACAACACAGACAAGAACAGCAATACGAACACACCAATCCACATACGGGATTGTTTTGCCGGCTCAGCCATAAATGCCATAAAGTTGGTTAAATCACCTGCAAACTGGTCATATTCTTCAGGACTCAATTTGCCGGCTTTTTCCAGTTTCAGCGTATGTGTTTCGTGATCCAGCACTTGCACGCCCTGCAATTCATACAGCACGTGCGGCATCGCCACTTTGTCAAACACCAGGTTATTCCAGCCGGTTGGACGGCTGTCATCCTTGTAGAAACTACGCAGGTAGGCATACACCCAGTCAGCGCCACGTGCGCGCACTTCAACGCTCAAATCCGGCGGTGCAGCACCAAACCATTTTTTCGCATCTTTAGGGTTCATGCTGACACGCATGGTATCGCCCACTTTCTCACCGGCAAACAGCAAATTATCCTTGATCTGCTTGTCGGTCAGGCCGATATCCTGCAACCGGTTATAACGCATGTAATTGGCGCTATGGCAATTGAGGCAGTAATTCACGAAGATTTTAGCGCCACGTTGCAGCGATGCTTTGTCGCTCATGCTGATTGGTGCAGTCACATCAATATGCACCTCATTGGCAACAGCAGCACCTGAAACCAGCAACGCCAATCCGGCAAACGCCTGAATAAACAATTTCTTAAGCATGGAATGTCACCCTTTCTGGCACTGGCTTGGTTTTGTCTCTTTTGGTGTACCAAGGCATTAAAACGAAATATGCGAAATACACCACACTGCAGATACGGGCAACGACTGTTGCGCGGTCTGCACGACCCAACCAAGGGCCAAACTGGCCCCAAGCATCACCAGGGATAGTTCCCAGATAACCAAGCACCACCCAGCTGATCACAAAAGCAGCCAGCCAGCGTTTGTACAATGCACCGCGGTAACGGATGGATTTCACCGGACTCTTGTCCAGCCATGGCAGGAATGCAAACGCCACGACTGACAGACCCATGGCGACCACACCAGGGAATTGCGAAATACCAATAGGCGGCACTGCACGCAAGATGGAGTAGTAAGGCGTGAAATACCAGACTGGCGCAATATGCGACGGTGTTTTGAGTGGGTCTGCTGGAATAAAATTATTACCTTCCAGGAAGTAGCCACCCATTTCCGGCATAAAAAACACGATAGCGAAGAACACCATCAGGAATACCACCACACCGACCAGATCTTTCACTGAGTAGTAAGGATGGAAAGGAATGCCATCCAGTGGAATACCGGTTTCCTTGTCTTTGTGTTTCTTGATTTCAACGCCGTCAGGGTTATTGGAGCCTACTTCATGCAAGGCCACGATATGCACAGCGACCAGGCCCAACAGCACCAATGGCAACGCAATCACATGGAAGGCAAAGAAACGGTTCAATGTCGCATCAGATACCAGGTAGTCACCACGCAACCACTCTGATAAATCCGGACCAATAAAAGGCACCGTGGAGAACAGGTTCACAATCACCTGCGCGCCCCAGTAGGACATTTGGCCCCAAGGCAGCAGGTAGCCAAAGAACGCCTCACCCATCAATACCAGGAAAATACCTACACCAAACAGCCAGATCAGCTCTCGTGGCGTTCTGTATGAGCCGTAAATAATGCCACGGAACATATGCAGGTAAACCACCACAAAAAACATGGAGGCACCGGTCGAGTGCATGTAACGAATAATATTGCCGCCAAATACGTCCCGCATGATGTATTCGACCGAAGCAAATGCCAACTCAGCGTCCGGCTTGTAGTTCATGGTCAGGAAAATACCGGTGACAATTTGCAGCACCAATACTAATAAAGCCAATGAACCGAAGAAATACCAGAAGTTGAAGTTTTTCGGTGCGTAATACTCGGTAAGGTGTCCTTTGATGGTACTGGTCAGTGGAAATCTGGCATCAACCCAGTCCAGCAAACCAGCGGCAATTGTATTTTTATTATTTGCCATGATATTTAAGCCTCCGCCTTTTTGTCATCACCAATCAAAATGGTGGTTTCTGTCAGATATTGGTGTGGCGGAACAACCAGGTTGGTTGGTGCTGGCGAGCCCTTGAACACCCGGCCAGTCAGGTCAAATTTGGACCCGTGGCATGGGCAGACAAAACCACCCGGCCAATCTGCTGTTTGCGCAAAATTGTCGTTAGGCGAACAACCCAGATGCGTACATGTACCCAACATCACCGCAAATTCAGGTTTAATCGCGCGCGCCTTGTTTTTACAATACTCAGGCTGCTGCGGCACTTCCATATCAGGATCAGACAAATCCCCGTCATGCTTGTCCAGTATGGCCATCATTTCTGGCGAGCGGCGCACAATCCACACCGGCTGACCGCGCCATTCGGCCGTCATTTTTTCACCTGGTTTCAGCTTGCTGATATCTACTTCTACAGGTGCACCAGCGGCTTTGGCACGCTCACTAGGCAACATGCTCCCGACAAATGGCACCGCCACAGCGGCGACACCGACAGCACCGGTGGCAGCAGTTGCTTTCACCAAAAAGTCGCGTTTTTGCAAATCCACCTCAGATGGCGCGCAAAACGACAAACAGTTGCTGTCAATTTTGTTTTCTGACATTGGCTTCCTTAATCTACCCTTTTGAGGTAACAGTGTGATCAAAACTTGAGTCGCGATTATACATTTTCCGCTTACACAAGCCAAATTTAATTCAATAAGTGTTTGATATTAATCAACTAAATAGGGTTTTCCACTTCTATAAAAGTGTGTTCAATTCCGTAATTGTCTGCCAGCCATTGCCCTAATGCCTGGATACCGTAGCGCTCTGTCGCATGATGGCCGGCAGCAATATAGGCCGTGCCGGTTTCCTGCACGGTGTGCCAGGTTGGTTCGGATACTTCGCCACTGATGAATACATCGATATTGGCAGTCACCGCTTGTTGCATATAGGATTGTGCTGCGCCGGTGCACCAGGCAACAGTACGCACTTGCCGGTCCGGTTCACCAAGTAGCTGCACCTGGCGATTTAGTTGCTTGCTGATGTGGTCGCTTAGTTGCTGCAGCGAAATATCATCAGGCAACACCGTCATTGGCACCATGCTCTTATCATCCAGATAGCGCACTATCGGCCAACCCAGCACTTTGCCCAGTTGCACGTTGTTGCCCACTTCGGGATGTGCATCCAAAGGCAAATGGTAAGCCAGCAAGCTGATGTCATGTGTCAACAACTGCTTGAGACGCTTTTGTTTCATGCCGGTGATTTCAGCAGGCTCGCCACGCCAGAAATAACCATGATGCACCAAAATCGCATCGGCGTTGGCTTCAATGGCCGCGTCAATCAAGGCCTGGCTGGCAGTGACGCCGGTGACGATACGCCGTACTTCCGGCCGCCCTTCCACCTGCAATCCATTCGGGCAATAGTCCTGAAATCTGACAACCTGCAAAAAATTAGCCAATTCACTAACAAGACGATTCAATTCCATGTCTGACTCTCATATACTAATCAATTATTAAGACAACCATTTTCTGGCCGCCATGCGACAACTCTGGACTATATTCTCACAAGCAGTCACCGTCTGCCTGGGTATTCTGTTTGTGATGAAATTATTTTATCCCAACCTGCTGACACAACCGAGCAGCCAAAAGGTCATTGTTCAAGAATCCGCCTCAGGCATTCAAACCGCCGCCATCGCAAAGGCAGGCTATCGCAGTGCAGTCAGCAAAGCCACACCTTCGGTGGTTAATATTTTTACCACCGCACACATTAGCCAGGACCCGCACCGGGCGTTAAAGAACGATCCTTTATTTCGTCATTTTTTTGGTGAAGAAATGGAAGAAGAAGATGAACAGCCAGAAAACAGTTTAGGTAGCGGCGTGATTGTCAGTGCTGATGGATTGATTCTGACCAACAACCATGTGATCAGCTCGGCTGACCAGATTGAAGTGGCTTTGAGTGACGGCAGTAAATCTTCCGCCACGGTGGTGGGTACAGACCCAGAAACCGATGTAGCCGTCCTTAAAATTGACCGCAAGGACTTGCCTGCAATCACCTTTAGTAATAGCGAACAAATGAAGGTTGGTGATGTGGTGCTGGCGATTGGCAACCCATTTGGCGTTGGCCAAACCGTGACACAAGGCATTATCAGCGCGCTTGGCCGCAATCATCTCGGTATCAATACCTTTGAAAACTTCATTCAAACGGATGCTTCTATCAACCCCGGCAACTCCGGTGGCGCATTGATTGATATCAATGGCAACCTGATCGGTATCAACAGTGCCATTTATTCGCGCAATGGCGGCAGCATGGGCATAGGCTTTGCGATTCCCGTCAGCATTGCCCAGCAAGTGATGGAACAAATCACTTCCAGCGGCTCAGTGACGCGAGGCTGGATAGGTATTGAAGCGCAAGACATTACGCCTGAACTTGCTGAATCGTTTAATCTGAAAAATATTGATGGTTCGCTGATTGCGGGTGTTTTGCTTGATAGCCCAGCTGATAAAGCAGGCTTGCGTCCGGGCGATATTCTGACTGCCATCGACAAAAAACCGGTGACCGACAGTCAGTCGATGCTAAACATTATTGCCATGCTCAAGCCGCGCGAGAAAGCGACTTTATCTATTCTGCGTACCGGCAAAAAAATGGATATCGACCTGGTCGTAGGTAAGCGCCCACTGCCGAACAAGATACCGAAATAGCTTACACTGCAGATGGATCGCTGGTTCGTGGCGGCAACCAGCGCACGACCAGCAATCCGGATTCGTATAGTATCCACAAAGGAATGGCGAGCATAAACTGGGAAACGATATCCGGCGGTGTAAAAATCGCGCCTACTACAAAGGCACCGACAACCACATAACCACGCGCTTCTTTTAATTGCTCCAGTGTCACCCAACCCATCAATGCCATCAGCACCACAGCGACCGGCACTTCAAATGCAAAACCGAACGCCATGAACAGGCCGATAACGAAATCCAGGTATTCCGCAATGTCAGTCATCACCGCCACCCCTTGCGGTGCGCTGCCAATTAAAAAGCCGAATACCACCGGAAAAACCGCGAAATAGGCGAACGCCATACCAATAAAAAACAGGAACAGCGATGCGACCAGTAAAGGCAGCATCATGCGCTTTTCATGTGCATATAAACCAGGCGCCACGAATGACCAGAATTGGTAAAGTATCCAAGGCAAAGCCACCAGGAACGCCGCCAGCATGGTCACTTTCATCGGCACAAAGAATGGCGTGGTGACCGCCGTCGCAATCATTTGAGCGCCCTGCGGCAACTTAGCCAGCAGTGGCGCCGCCAATAAGCTATATAACTTGTCAGCAAATGGAAACAGGGCGACAAAGACAAGCAGTAAACCGACCACGGCACGCAACAGACGGTTGCGCAATTCGATCAGGTGGGAAATAAAGTTTTCGGTAGGCGTCATGAACCAGCAATTACTCAGGATTTATGTTCATCGGTAAACATATCTGCCGTATCAGTGGTTGCTTTCGGCTTTGCTTTGCGCGGACGCGCAACGCTGGTACTCACTGGGGCCAAACTTTCTGAGGCGGCGTTACTTTCTAATGCAGCAGCTTCTTTGACTGTGACGGATTCACCAGATACATCCGCCGCTTTAGAACGGCGGCGTGGTTTAACAGCCTGTTCTGATGTTAAGTCTTTTACTCCAGCCTGACGCGGCTTGCGCGGTTTTTTAGGCGTTTCTACCGGCACCGGCTCGTGCAATTGCGGTGTTGGTGGCAGGATACTTTGCTCAATATCGGCATAATTCTGCTGCAGGCTGGACTGCACTTCTTGCTGCAACTTTTGCAGTTCCGCAAAACGCGATTCGCGATTCACTTCATCTTTAACTTGCGACACAAAGCGTTGCAAGCGCCCAAAAAAAGCGCCCGCAGTGCGGGCGACTTTTGGCAGCTTTTCCGGGCCGATCACTATCAATGCCACAATAGCAATCACCACCATTTCGGAAAAAGAAATATCAAACACAGTGAATCGCTGTCGTTATTTATTTCTGTCCGAGAGTTCGTCTGGCTTGGATTCGCCTTTGCCGTCATTCACGGCTTTTTTGAATTCATTCACCGCGCCGCCCACGTCGCTACCAATATTGCGCAGTTTCTTGGTACCAAATACCAGCACCACGATCAGCAACACGATCAACCAATGCCATAAACTAAAGCTTCCCATCACAATCTCCTTTAACTGGATAGCGGTCAGGCCTGAGGCTCATTATCAACAGCCCCGCCACCATAGACATGCAAATGAATATGAAAAACTTCCTGACCACCTTCACGGCCCACATTCATTAACGTTTTGTATCCTACCAGGCCCTGCTCTGCCGCCAGTTTTGGCGCAAGCAACATCATCCCGCCCAGTAAATCCTGATCTTCAGCAGTACAGTCTTTCAATGTTTCGATATGCTTTTTCGGCACAATCAGAAAATGTGTTTTCGCCATGGGACGGATGTCATGAAAGGCAATGACATTCTCGTCCTCGTAGAGGCTTTTTGCAGGAATGCTGCCAGCCGCGATCTTGCAAAAAATACAGTCCACACTCATTCTGCCCTGCTCGCTTTCTCTGCAATACCCGACAAACCTTCGCGGCGCGCCAGTTCATTCAGCACATCTTGCGCGCTCAAACCGGCGTGGCTCAACAATACCAATGTATGGAACCATAAATCCGCGGTTTCATAAATGATTTCATCCGTGTTGCCGCCTTTGGCCGCGATCACGGTTTCAGTTGCCTCTTCACCGATCTTTTTCAGGATACTATCCAGCCCTTTGCCGTACAGCTTGGCCACGTAAGAAGAGGACGGATCAGCGGACTTACGCTGCTCCATCAGCTCAGACAGACGATTTAATACATCACTCATGATAAATCGCTTTCGGATCTTTAATGACCGGTTCAACCGTTACCCAGTCATTGCCTTGCAACTGTTGGAAAAAGCAATTATGGCGTCCGGTATGACAGGCTATACCACCTTGCTGTTCAACAGTGAGCAAAACTACATCATTGTCGCAATCGAGACGTATGTCGTGCACGATTTGCGTATGCCCGGACTCTTCACCTTTGTGCCAGAGTTTGTTACGCGAGCGTGAGAAATAGACAGCATGACCTGTTTCTCGCGTCAGCCGCAACGCTTCGCGATTCATCCAGGCAAACATCAGAATCTTGCCTGATGATTGTTCCTGTGCAATCACGGGCACCAGGCCGGCATCGGTCCAGGCCACTTGATCCAGCCAGTTCATCGTATCTCCAACCCGTGTTGACGCATGTAGTCTTTCGCTTGCTGCACCGTGAATTCACCATAGTGAAAAATGCTGGCAGCCAGTACCGCATCTGCACCGCCCAGTGTGACACCTTCCACCAGATGCTGGAGGTTACCCACACCACCGGAGGCAATTAACGGTACCGCGACTGCATCACTGATCGCTTTGTTAAGCGGGTTGTTAAAACCGATTTTGGTACCGTCACGGTCCATACTGGTCACCAGCAACTCACCCGCACCCAAGCCGACCATTTTGCGTGCCCATTCAACGGCATCTAGTCCGGTCGGGTTACGGCCACCGTGGGTGAATACTTCCCACTCAAAAGGCTGGTTGTCTACTTTTTTGGCATCGATGGCAACAACAATACATTGTGAACCGTAGCGGCTCGCGGCATCTTCTACCACCTGCGGATTCAGCACTGCTGTCGTATTGATACTGACTTTGTCCGCGCCAGCATTCAATAACCGCCTGACATCTTCCACCTTGCGCACACCACCACCGACTGTAAGTGGAATAAATACTTTTTCCGCAACCCGTTCAATAATATGCAAAATCAGGTCACGGTCATCAGAACTGGCGGTAATATCGAGAAAGGTAAGCTCGTCTGCACCTTGCTCGTTATAACGCTGGGCAATTTCAACCGGGTCACCGGCATCGCGCAGCTCTAGAAAATTAACGCCTTTGACCACACGGCCATTGGTGACATCCAGGCAAGGGATTATGCGTTTAGCACATCCCATTACGCACTAAGCTCATCGGCCAGGGTCTGGGCCGCGGAGAAATCCAAAGTGCCTTCATAAATCGCACGGCCGGTAATCGTGCCGATAATACCTTCTGCCTGCACCGCGCATAATTTACGCACGTCATCAAGGTTAGTCACACCGCCACTGGCAATCACAGGGATGGTCAACGCTTGCGCCAACGCTACAGTCGCTTCAATATTCACACCGGTGAGCATGCCGTCACGGCCGATATCCGTATAGACAATGCTTTCCACACCGTAATCTTCAAATTTCTTAGCTAGGTCAATCACATCGTGACCAGTCAGCTTTGACCAGCCATCGACGGCCACCTTGCCGTCTTTAGCATCCAGGCCGACCATGATCTGGCCAGGAAACGCATAACAAGCCTCATGCAGGAAACCCGGATTCTTCACCGCAGCAGTGCCAATAATAATGTAGCTGATGCCGTCATCCAGATAACGTTCTATTGTATCCAGATCTCGAATGCCGCCACCCAGCTGGATAGGAATATCCCCACCAACAGCCGCCACGATAGACTTGATCGCGTTTTCATTGATAGGTTTACCGGCAAATGCGCCATTCAAATCCACCAGGTGCAAGCGCTTGCCACCCTGGTCTACCCAATGCCTGGCCATCGCCGCAGGGTCTTCAGAAAATATGGTGGACTCTTCCATCAGCCCCTGCTTCAAACGTACGCAGTGACCATCTTTTAAATCAATTGCCGGGATAATTAACATGCTGTTTTAGTGTAGATATATAACGGGTTTGGACAAAGTTTAGGGAAACGCGGTTATGGTTTCCAGTTTACAAAATTACGTAAAAGTTGCAAGCCTGATTCTGCACTCTTTTCCGGGTGAAATTGCACTGCAAACACATTCTCGCGCGCAATGGCACAAGTATAGTTAAAGGGATAAGCCGTTGTCGCAGCAGTCAGCGCAGCTTCGTCAGGGTCCACATAGTAGCTGTGCACGTAATAAAAGCGCGCCTGGTCAGGAATATCTTGCCACATGGCGTGTTTGCCCGATTGATGTACCTGGCTCCAGCCCATGTGCGGCACTTTTAACTTGGCGCCGTGAATATCCACCATTTTTTCGGCGGGGAAACGTTTCACTTCGCCTGCATAAATACCCAGGCCAGGGACGTCGCCCTCTTCAGAATGCTCAAACAACATTTGCAAACCAATACAAATGCCAAAAAATGGTTTATCTCGGGTCGCTTCAATCACTGCCTGGCGCAAACCACGCATATCCAGTTCACGTATGCAATCAGGCATCGCGCCTTGTCCGGGAAACACTACGCGCTCAGCAGAAGCAATCAATTCCGGGTCGCTGGTGATCTCGATACTGACATCTGGTGCCACTGCCTTCAAGGCATTCGCAACGGATCTTAAATTACCCATGCCGTAATCAACAACGGCCACTTGCAAACGATTCATGGTTTGACTATCAACTTATCTATCAGCAACTTATCAATAAGCAATGTTTTAATTGGCAACTTTAAACAAACGTTTTTTGTTAGAAGCGGTTTATAACGAGCCTTTGGTGGATGGCATCATACCGGCCATGCGCGGATCAGGCGTGATTGCCATACGCAATGCACGGCCAAATGCCTTAAAAATGGTTTCGGCCTGGTGATGCGCATTGTGGCCTTTAAGGTTATCAATATGCAATGTCATCAGAGAGTGATTTACAAAACCCTGGAAAAACTCGTAGAACAGGTCGGCATCGAATTCACCAATCATGGCACGCACGAATTTGCAGTCAAACTCAAGACCCGGGCGGCCGGACAAATCCAGCACTACACGGCTTAATGCTTCATCCAATGGCACATAGCTGTGACCGTAGCGTGTGATACCTTTTTTATCGCCCAGCGCTTTTGAAAAAGCCTGACCCAGGGTAATGCCTATATCTTCTACAGTGTGATGGCCATCGATATGCAAGTCACCTTTGGCGTGTACTTTCAAGTCGATCATGCCGTGACGGGCAATTTGATCTAGCATGTGATCCAGAAAACCCAACCCACTTTGCAAATCCGACTGACCTGTGCCATCCAGGTTAATAGCAACTGTAATTTGGGTTTCGAGTGTATTGCGCGTTACTTCAGCTTGGCGTGACATAGTGGGGAAAGGTAATCACAGGGATTTAGCAAATAATAAGGGCATTTTACAGCAAGTCTTATCGGCCTGGCAAAATCTGTTGCGTAAAAACAAAAAAGCAGTCCTAAAGGACTGCTTTTTTAGCCTGCTTACTATCCGAAGATAGTGAGAAGATTAGTTAGTTGCAGCTGGAGCTTCTGCAGCAGGTGCAGCTTCTTCAGTGGCAGCTGGGGCAGCTTCTTCAGCTACTGGAGCTTCAGCAGCAGGCGCTTCAGCGGCTGGAGCAGCTTCTTCAGTGACTGGAGTTTCAGCAGCAGGTGCAGCTTCTTCAGATTTTTTGCCCAACAAAGAGAATACCAATACTGCAGCAACAGCAGCAATGATCCATGGCAGCAATTTGTTACCGCCTTTAGCAGAAGTACTAGAACCGTGAGCGATTTTAGTGATTTCTGAAGCAGCAGCAGCAGGATCAGCAGCACCGTAGATAGCAGCACCAGCAACAACAATGTCAGCACCAGCATCAACTACTTGTTTTGTCGTAGCAGCTTTAACACCACCAGCAACAGAAACTTTAGCACCAGTTTTCAAACCAGATACCAGGCCCAGGTCAGCAAATGGAGTGTGACCAGCAGCTTGTTGATCCAAACCTGTATGCACGCCAATGATGTGCGCGCCCAGTTTAACAACTTCTAAAGTGCGGGCTTTTTTGTCTTTAACGTTGATCAGGTCGATTTGTGCTTCTTTGCCGTATTTGTTAGCAGCATCGATTACACCTTTGATCGTACCAGCATCAGCAGTACCCAAAACGGTACAAATGTCAGCACCTGCTTTATAGAATGGCTCAGCTTCGTAGAAGCCAGCATCCATCGTTTTCAGGTCAACCAAAATCTTGTTGTTAGGGAATTTAGAACGCAATGCTTTCAACAGTTCGATACCGTTGTGCTTGATACAAGGTGTACCAATTTCCAGAATATCAACGTGTGGCGCTACTTTGGCCGCCAAAGCGATAGTTGCGTCAAAATCCAATGAGTCTAATGCCATCTGGGTTTGTGCCATTTTTCTTCCTCCGAGTTTGCTCTATTTTAAATCCAATGAACTTTTGCGCAGCAACGATGCAAACGCAACCCTCACTGCACATTATGTACAATAGCGTGCATCATAACCGTATTTCAAACAAAATGACAATATTGCGACACATTTTTTTGTACCGCGATAGAATCATTTAAGCGATGTTAACGGTTAGATTGCTACAAATACTTTGATTTTAGCAACATCAGGTGCTTAAAAGGGATTTCAATGCCTGTATCAATACAGCATTTTGCGTGTCATTGCCTACTGTAATGCGTAAAAAGTTGGTAATTCTGGCCGGTTTTTTGAAATGCCTGACGAGAACCGCATGTTCGCGTAATTTTGCTGCAATTTCTTCACCTGCCTGTGTTGAATGACGTGCAAAGATAAAATTAGCACCCGATGGCAGAATATCAAATCCTAGCGATTGCATCTGCGAGACTAGCTGTTTGCGGGAAACCATCACCTGTTGCCGCGTCTGCTGGAAATATTCTTCATCTTGCAGCGCGGCCACAGCCCCGGCCTCAGCAAACCTGTCTATAGGATAAGAGTTAAAACTGTCTTTCACTCTTATTAGTGCTTCGATCAGACTTGCATCGCCCACTGCATAACCGATTCTCAGCCCGGCTAATGAACGTGATTTAGAATAAGTATGCGTCACCAATAGGTTGGGGTAACTATTAATCAACGCGACCGCTGACTCAGTACCGAAATCGACATAAGCTTCATCAATCACTACCACTGAATCTTTATTGGCTTGCAGCAATCGCTCACTCTCAGTCAAAGGCAGCGGAATGCCGGTAGGCGCGTTCGGATTAGGGAAAATAACCCCGCCGTTTGGACGCAAATAGTCGTTAATCGCAATTTCAAACTGGTCATTCAGCGGAATAGTTTCATACTGAATGCCGTACAAACCACAGTAGACCGGATAGAAACTATAAGTGATATCAGGAAACAGCAATGGCGAGTCATGTTTAAGCAGCGCCTGGAACACATGCGCCAACACTTCATCTGAACCATTACCGACAAACACCTGATTAGGCTGCAAGCCATGGTATTCAGCAATCGCTGCTTTCATACGGCTGGAATCCGGATCAGGATACAGGCGCAAGCTATCTGCCGCTTCCGCCTGCAACGCTGCAATCACCTTGGGACTTGGCCCATAGGGATTTTCATTGGTATTCAGTTTGATCAGGTTTTGAATCCTGGGTTGCTCGCCTGGCACATAAGGTGTCAGGGTATGCACAATCGGGCTCCACAATTTACTCATTGCGCCAGCCTTATTTCAAACGGTATTCAGCACTGCGGGCATGCGCTTGCAGGCCTTCGCCGTAAGCCAGCGTCGCTGCGACTTTGCCCAGCGTTTGCGCGCCAGCACTGGAAACCATGATCAGACTCGAACGCTTCTGGAAATCATAAACGCCTAATGGCGAACTGAAGCGCGCGGTGCGTGAAGTAGGCAGCACGTGGTTAGGCCCGGCACAATAATCACCCAGCGCTTCACAGGTATCACGGCCCATGAAAATGGCACCGGCATGTTTCACTTTTTCACTGTAAGCGAGTGCATCATCCATTGATAATTCCAAGTGCTCAGGCGCAATAAAATTACAAATATCAGCAGCTTCTTCCAGATCTTTTACCTGGATCAATGCGCCACGGTTTTGCAGTGAAGTGCGGATAATTTCCTGTCGTGGCATGTCAGTAACCTGCCGCTCAATGCTGGCTTGCACCTGATCCAGAAATTCAGCACTTGGGGAAAGTAAAATTGCTTGTGCCAATTCATCATGTTCCGCCTGGCTGAATAAATCCATCGCCGTCCAGTCCGGGTTACTTTTACCATCACTGATCACCAGAATCTCGGAAGGCCCGGCCACCATATCAATACCGACCACGCCGAATACGCGGCGTTTGGCAGCTGCTACATAAGCATTACCCGGGCCGACAATTTTATCCACTTGGGGCACGGTCTCAGTACCATAAGCCAGGGCACCAACTGCTTGCGCCCCACCGATACAAAATACACGTGTCACACCGCACACTGCTGCGGCTGCCAGCACCAATGGATTCTTCTCACCATTCGGGGTTGGTACCACCATAATCAATTCTTGCACGCCGGCCACTTTCGCCGGAATCGCATTCATCAGCACAGAAGATGGATACGCGGCTTTACCACCTGGAACGTACAAACCGACGCGATCCAGCGAGGTGACTTGCTGACCTAATAACGTGCCATCCGGCTCGGTATATTGCCACGATTGCATGATCTGCTTTTCGTGATAGCTACGCACGCGGTCAGCCGCTGTTTGCAATGCTTCTCGCTGTTCGGTTGGCAAGCCAGCTAGCGCGGCTTGCAATTCAGCTTGAGGAATCTCCAGTTGCGCCAGGCTATCCGCACTGGTTTTATCAAAGCGGTTGGTGTATTCCAGCACAGCAGCATCACCACGCGCTTTAACGTCCTTAAGGATATTGGCGACCACCTGGTCGATGTTATCGTCCTGCGCGGTTTCGAACGCCAATAAGGCATTCAGTTCGCTCTGGAAATCAGCAGATTGGGTGGATAAACGTTTAATCTTCATATCTTTAATATTAGAAACATTAATCTTTCAGGATGGCGCCGGCAAAACTGTCGATAATCGGCTGCAGCGAAGGACGATTGACCTTGAATGACGCCTGGTTCACCACCAGTCGTGAACTGATCGCACCGATCTCTTCTACCGCCTTAAGCTTGTTGGCGCGTAAAGTACCGCCGGTACTGACCAGATCCACAATCGCATCGGCCAAGCCTACCAAAGGGCCTAGCTCCATAGAACCATATAACTTGATCAGGTCTACATGCATACCCTTGGCGGCAAAATGCTCACGCGCGGTTTTCACATATTTGGTAACCACCTTCAGGCGCGCTCCCTGGCGGATACTGGCTTCGTAATCAAAGTCTTCACGCACAGCCACCATCATCTTGCAACGGGCAATATTCAAATCCAGTGGCTGGTACAAGCCTTCTCCGCCATGCTCATCCAGCACGTCTTTACCGGCGATACCGATATCTGCGGCCCCATATTGCACATAGGTTGGCACATCAGTGGCGCGGACAATAATCAGCCGCACATCTTCACGATTGGTTGGCAATATCAGTTTGCGTGAAGATTCCGGATCTTCCAGCGACTGTATGCCAGCAGCAGCCAGCAATGGCGTGGTTTCTTCAAAAATTCGCCCTTTACTGAGCGCGATAGTAATCATGATTTATTTAACCTGCGTATCATTTAATTTGAACTGCGGAACTGGTTTGACCTGCACTTAATTCGACCTGCGCACTTTTGCGCCCAATTGATTGAGCTTTTCTTCCAGCCGCTCGTAACCACGGTCTAGATGGTAAATACGGTCAATTACGGTTTCACCATCTGCCACCAATCCGGCCAGCACCAGTCCGGCTGAGGCGCGCAAGTCAGTCGCCATCACGTTGGCGCCTTCCAGCGCAGAAATACCTTTTACCACCGCGGTATTGCCCTGCACTTCAATATTGGCGCCCATGCGCTGCAACTCTTGCACATGCATAAAGCGGTTTTCGAAAATAGTTTCGACCACAGTAGAAACACCTTCAGCGATGGTATTCATCGCCATAAACTGCGCCTGCATATCTGTGGGAAAAGCCGGGTGAGGTGCGGTACGAATATTGATCGCTTTTAACTGGCCGCTACTTTTGACGGTAATACTATCAGTATCGCTGCTGATTTCTGCCCCTGCTTCACGCAGTTTTTCGATCACCGCTTCCAGCAAATCGGGGCGCGCATTTTTCAGTGTCACTTCACCACCGGTCATTGCTGCGGCGACCATGTAGGTGCCAGCTTCAATCCGGTCACAAACGATATGGTGCTCGGCACCCGTGAGTCGCTCCACACCTTCGATAGTAATGGTATCGGTGCCGGCGCCACTGATATTGGCACCCATCTTGTTCAGGCATTCGGCCAGGTCAACTACTTCCGGTTCCTTGGCTGCATTTTCCAGCACGGTTGTGCCTTGTGCCAGCGCTGCAGCCATCATCAGGTTTTCAGTACCGGTGACAGTGACCATATCCATATAATAAGTAGCGCCTTGCAAACGGCGGTTGGGCAGATGCAGGGTGCTGGCTTGGATGTAGCCATGCGTAATATGCATGGCTGCACCCATGGCTTGCAGACCTTTAATGTGTAAGTCTACCGGACGGGAACCGATGGCACAGCCGCCTGGCAATGAAACCCGGGCAGTACCGAAACGCGCCAGCAAGGGTCCAAGTACCAGGATAGAAGCACGCATGGTTTTCACCATTTCATAAGTCGCTTCAAAAGAAGCCACATCACTGGCATCCAGTGTGACGCGGCCATTGTCTTTGCCGACTTTCACACCCATGGTGTCCAGCAGTTTGAGGGTGGAAGCTACATCACGTAATTCAGGAACACCTGTCAGGACTAATGGCGTTTCAGCCAGCAACCCAGCACACAAGATCGGCAGTGCAGCATTCTTTGCGCCGGAAATGACCACTTCGCCGTGCAAAGGCACGCCGCCTTCAATTATCAGTTTGTCCAAGATTATGCTTCCGACAACAGCGTTTGCAACTCACCGCTCTGGTACATGCTGCGCATGATGTCGGCACCGCCGATAAACTCACCTTTTACATACAACTGTGGAATCGTAGGCCAGTTAGCATATTGCTTGATGCCTTCACGAATATCCATGTCCTGCAGTACATCCACGGCCACGAATTCAGCACCACAGGCATCCAGGATTTGCGTCGCCACGTTTGAAAAACCACATTGTGGGAATTTCGGGCTACCTTTCATATACAGCACCACTTTGTTATTGGTTACCGTGTCTTTAATTTTTGCTTGCGCGTCCATATTTTTTCTCCAATCAATTCTGTTTATGCAGGGCTTATGCCTGCTGCATTTTCTGCCATTGTGTCGGCGTGTACGTTTGCATGGCCAGCGCATGAATCTCTACGCGCATACGGTCACCCAGTGCGGCATATACCAGTTGGTGCTGCTGCACCATGCGTTTACCTTCAAATAAAGGACTGACGACCACCGCATCAAAATGCGTGCCATCGTCGCCGTTCACTTTTATATAATCGCATTCCAAACCACTCAGGATATACGATTGCAATTGAGCTGCTGTTAACACAAAACCTCGCTTTTTTGTTTCAATTCACCCAGGGTTCAAATGCAGGATTTGCACCTGCTTTTCACCTTTGCCTGAGCAAGTTAACTACGTAATTTATAACCGGATTTTAACATCTTTAGGCAACCCCACGCTAATGCCAATAGAAACACGCCTACAACGCTGACGCTTAGCCATGGCGAGACATCGCCCTGCCCGAAAAAGCCGTATCGAAAACCATCAATCATGTAGAAAAACGGGTTCAGTTGCGACACCACCTGCCAGAATGGTGGCAAGGAATGAATAGAATAAAACACGCCCGATAAAAACGTCAGCGGCATAATCACAAAATTCTGGAAAGCAGCCATCTGGTCAAACTTATCCGCCCAGATACCGGCAATGACACCAAATGTACCGAGCAGCGCACTTCCCAGCAACGCAAATGTAATGATCCACCAAGGATGCACTGTTGGTACATCTACAAAAAACAGCGCCACCAGATAAATACTGAAGCCGACGGCCAAGCCGCGAATCATGGATGCAGCCAGGAATGCCACAAAAAATTCCAGGTAGGTCAGCGGCGTCAGCATCAGGAAGATGATATTACCCATGACCTTAGACTGGATCAGGCTGGACGAGCTATTGGCAAAAGCATTCTGCAACAGCGACATCATCATCAAGCCGGGCACCAGAAAAGCCGTGTAACTTACCTGGTCGTAAACCTTCACATGAGATTCCAGCACATGCGAAAAAATCAGCAAATACAGCAATGCCGTCATGATCGGAGATGCAATGGTTTGAAAGGCCACCCGCCAGAAGCGCAGCATCTCCTTTTTGAACAAGGTATAGACGCCACGCCTGCGCGTACTGATGTGGCTATCCAGCCAGTAGAAAGGGTTCAGCCAAGTTAAAAGTGATTTCATTAAGCCTCCCCTCCGTGACTGCCCACCAGATTCAGGAATACATCTTCCAGATCCACTTCTTGCAACTGCATATCCGTTACCGGTACTTGCGCCTGGCGCAGAGCAGATAAAATCGTTTCAACCTGTGCAATATCCGATAAATTAAAAATGACCAAATCGTCTTTTTGCTGCTTAATCAAAGCGCTCAGATTCGCCGGAACGCCTCCTTCGAGACGGAGTACCAGTTGCTTGGCTGCATGGCTACGCAATAATTGCTGCGTAGTGTCCAGCGCCACTATCTTGCCGTGCTTCATCATCGCGATACGCTCACACAGTGTTTCGGCTTCTTCCAGATAATGCGTGGTCAGGATAATTGTATGGCCCTGCTGATTGAGCTTCTGTATAAAGCCCCACAGCATCTGGCGCAACTCAACATCGACACCGGCAGTCGGCTCATCAAGCACGATGACCGGCGGTTTGTGCGCAAGCGCTTGCGCAATCAGGGCACGGCGTTTCATACCACCGGATAATTGGCGCATATTGGTGTGCGCTTTATCGGTCAGGCCCAGCCCTTCAATCACTTCATCGACCCAGGCATCATTCTCCGGGCCGCAGCCAAAATAACCCGCCTGGAAACGCATCATTTCGCGCACATTGAAAAACGGGTCAAATACCAGTTCCTGAGGAACGACGCCTAAAGCCATACGTGCCTGCTGATAGGATGTTTGCACATCATGGCCCATGATGCTTATCTGGCCACTGGTAGGTTTGATCAGACCAGACAGCAGGTTGATCAGTGTTGACTTACCGGCGCCATTCGGACCTAGCAAAGCAAAGAATTCTCCTGGCTGTATGGTCAGGTCGATGCCACGCAATGCTTCAAACGCTCCAAAGTGCTTGGTAATTCCTTGAATTTTTACGGCTGCCACCACGGTGTTGCCTTTCACTATCCTAAAAAAACGAAACCCCACCTCTGTCCAGAGCTGGGGTTTTCTGACTTGAATGTCTGGTTAATTTAACAAAAAACTATCCACACCATATAACTGCATCAAACTACGCAGGTTGTCAGGCACCCCCACCACCGAGACTGACCCGGCCTGAGCGTGCTCATGATGAAACTGTCGCTGAATCTCGAAGATCAGGCTGACAGCCACCGTATCAACCTCTTCAACTTTGGAAAAATCCAAGGTCAATGGCGGGTCAAGACGCAACTTCTGCAACTGCGCCAAAGCATCATTGATATTGTTAATCAACAAATCTCCGCTGAAGCTCAATGTATTTTCTTGTTGCGTAATAGTTGCCACGATGACCCTTAAGAGAATTATTTACCAGTAGCGGCTTTATTTTTTTCAGCCAGTTTTTTGTTCAAACTGTCCAAACCGTTCTGGCGGATTTCTTGTGCAAACTGGCTGCGATAGTTGGTTACCAGGCTGACGCTTTCAATCACGATATCGAACACTTTCCAGTCTTCGCCTTTTTTACTCAAAGTGTAATCAACAGAAATCGGCTCGCCACCCGGTTGCTGAATTGCGGTTTTCACCGTTGCAGTTTCCGCACCAGCTTCCTGACGGAAAGGTTTGTATTCAATGGTCTGGTTTTTATACTTGGATAAAGCAGTCGCATAAGTACGTAACAACAAGGTTTTAAACTCGGCCTGGAAAGCAGATTGTTGCTCAGGAGTCGCTTTGGTCCAGTTCTTACCCAGCACTAAGCGAGATACTTTTTCAAAGTCAAAGTTTGGCAGAATTTTTTCTTCAGCCAGGGCGAAGATCTTTTGCTGGTTGCCAGCCTGGATATCCTTGTCAGACTTAATGACATCAATCACATCATCCGCAGTTTTCTTCACCAGTTGATCCGGTGCCAAACCTGCAAATGCAACACCAGTTACCAGCCACATGGCACAAGCCATCCACCATTTTTTCATCGAATTCCCTTTATTAAGCATTTAAATTACTTACCAATTTTGTCCAATGGACTGGCATCTAACGCATCAGCACCCGATTCGGTTGATGCCTCAGCGGTTTTTGCCGGTTTGTCATCATTTTCGGTCGCTTTGCTATACAAAAACTGGCTGATCAATTTTTCCAGAACCACGGCGTCTTGTGTCTGGATAATTTTATCGCCGTTCTTCAAGCTGGCTTCGTCGCCACCGGCTTCCAGACCTACATATTGCTCACCCAACAAACCCGCAGTGTAAATATTCGCGAAAGTATCTTTAGGGAAGCTGTAGCGTTTGTCGATGTTGAGACTCACAACGGCTTCATAAGTTTTAGGATCCAGCTTAATTCCTTCAACCCGGCCCACCACCACACCAGCGCTTTTAATTGGCGCACGTGGTTTAAGACCGCCAATATTCTCAAAGTTCGCGGTAACCAGATAAGTTTCACCAATGTTGGTGGTCGTCAGGTTGCCTACTTTCATAGCCAAACCAAGCAAGGCTGCAAAGCCCATCGCCACAAAAATCCCTACCCATAAATCAATTGTTGTTTTTTCCATTGCTGCTCCTCACGAATGCTTGATCGATGTTCTAGCCAAGCATAAACGCCGTTAATATAAAATCCAGTGCCAATACTGCCAGTGACGATGTGACTACTGTGCGCGTCGTTGCACGGCTGACGCCCTCTGCCGTTGGTGGCGCGTCGTAGCCTTCAAACAATGCAATCATGGTACATGCCACACCAAATACCACGCTTTTGAATACACCATTCAGAATGTCGTATTCCCAATCTACATTAGCCTGCATCTGCGACCAGAAGGAACCGGCATCCACACCGATCAATGGCACGGCCACCATATAGCCACCGAGGATACCCATCATTGTGAATAACGTCGCCAGGATAGGCATGGCGATAACACCCGCCCAGAATCTCGGCGCAATCACGCGCGCAATCGGGCTGACCGCCATCATCTCCATCGCAGACAGCTGCTCAGTCGCTTTCATCAAGCCGATTTCGGCCGTGATGGCAGTACCGGCGCGACCTGCAAATAGCAGTGCTGTGACTACCGGACCAAGTTCACGCACCAGCGCCAGCGCGACTAATACACCGATGGCTTCGGATGAGCCGTATTTTTGCAGCGTATGGTAGCCCTGCAATGCCAGCACCATACCGACGAAAAATGCCGACACCAGAATGATGATTAGCGACAATACACCCGTGAAGTAGACTTCGCGTATGGTTAAGCGGAAACGGCGGAAACTTTCACCGGAAGAAATCAGCGTCAAGCCGAACAGGCGGGCACCAGCGCCAAACCGCCACATTTTATTGATAAAGCCAGCGCCAAGATTTTTGAGCAGGCGTTCGATCTTGTGCATCAACGTGCCCCTCTCAACAAACTGGCATGATACTCAGGCGCGGCGTAGTGGAATGGCACCGGACCATCTTTTTCACCATGCACAAACTGATGTACGAACGGCAGTTCAGAGTTGCGCAAATCGTCAGGTGACCCTTCGGCGGCCACTACGCCATTGGCAACAAAATATACATAATCCGCAAACTGGAAGGTCTCTTCTACATCGTGCGTGACGATGATAGAAGTTGCACCCAATGCATCGTTAAGGCTGCGGATCAGGTCACAGATCACTGCCATTGAAATCGGGTCCAGCCCCGCAAACGGCTCGTCGTACATGATGATACTAGGGTCCAGCGCAATCGCCCTGGCCAAAGCCACTCGCCGTGCCATACCGCCAGAAAGCTCGGTCGGTTTCAATGCATGCGCGCCGCGCAAACCCACCGCGTTAAGCTTCATCAGCACCAGGTCGCGAATCATGCTTTCCGGCAAATCGGTATGCTCACGAATCGGGAAAGCGACATTTTCAAATACCGATAAATCGGTAAACAGGGCACCATGCTGAAACAGCATGCCCATTTTCCTGCGCAAACGGTAAATGCCGTCGCGGTCTTGCTTATGCACTACTTCGTCACCTACCAGCACTTCACCTTTGGTAGGCTTGAGCTGACCACCTATCAGACGCAACAAGGTGGTCTTGCCGCTACCACTGCCGCCCATAATCGCAATCACCTTGCCTTTTGGAAAGGTCATATTGATGCCGTGATGCAGCAATTTACCTTTGTAACCAAAGGAAAGATCTTTTATTTCTACGATTGATTGGGCCATGTGGTTAGATTCTTTTGCAAGCGGCTCTCATTCTAAATCAGAAACCGTTGAGAATTCTGTATGTAAAACGTATAAAACAAAAAGCCCGTAAAACAGGCTTTTTGCATTAAATAATGTGTTGTATTCTACACTAAAAACTCATGCAGACTAAGTATGGCGCAGCTGGTTGAGGCGTTGCTTCGCCTACCCCTGGCGTGCCATTGACCAATATACGCATTACACCTGTATTACCGGCACCATCATCCAGCATGGTGTCGAGTTGAGTAGCATATCTGCCAAGAATCCCATCCGAACACATGGCATGCGCACTGTTGAAAGTATTCGCGCTGACAGCAGTCGACAGGGCATCAACGCTAGTCACCCCCAACCTGCCGCCTTCGCTGTTTCTGGGAGTATATTGCAGGCTACCCGTATCAGTGGCACCGGTGGCTAAGCCGCCCAAGCGCAAATGCTGCCATAATAAGAAAGACTCATCGGTGGCGGTATCCGAATTCCAGGCACCCTGTATCAAGCCATTTTGCGTTTGGCCCGCAGTGGTGGCACTGGTACCGCCATTTAAATGCGTGGCCGCGGCATGGTCATCGCCTGGCAAAACGCGAAACCTGTCCTGATAGCCATAAAAGTAAGTGGGGATATTCCTGAAATCGCTAGCCAGACTTTTTACCTTGGCATTTGCGATTAACTCCTGCCCGCGCATTACTCCTGCCAGTAATAAACCCGCAATTACCAGCACAATCGCCAATTCAATCAAACTAAAACCGTATTGCCTTTTCATTTTGAATTCTCCTGTTATTTATTATTAAAAGCATTCGTGAGCTGGATCGATCCTTGATGAACGAACCAGCGCTGAAAATATTAACATTTATTAACTAAAATATACATTAGTTAATTTTAATGGTTTACTTTGTATTTGGAAAATTCAAATAAAAAGGGCAAGCGCTCAAAACGCCTGCCCATTCTGGGAGTTACTTTTTAACACTTTATCCAGTCATACAGCCTTCTATGACCAGACCTTCATACTTACAAAGTACCGTATGAATGCAATCCGCTTAAGAACATATTCACACCGAGGAAAGCAAAGGTTGTGACCAGCAAGCCAACCAGCGCCCACCATGCCAGCACGGTTCCGCGCAGCCCTTTCATCAGGCGCAAGTGCAACCAGGCCGCATAGTTGAGCCAGACAATTAATGCCCAGGTCTCTTTGGGATCCCACGACCAGTAACCACCCCATGCTTCTGCCGCCCACATTGCACCGAGGATAGTGGCAATGGTAAAGAAGGCAAAACCGATGGCAATCGCTTTGTACATCAGGTCATCCAGCACATGCAAGGCCGGCAGACGGCTGGCAAGCACGCCTTTTTTGACCAGCAAATAGGCTCCTGCCACCATGGCTGCCAGCGAAAAAGCACCGTAGCCAATAAAGTTTGCCGGTACGTGAATCTTCATCCAGTAACTTTGCAATGCCGGCACCAGCGGTTGAATTTCATTGGCATGTCTATCAAAGGTATACCAGAGGATAAAGCCCACAGCAGCATTAATCACCACCAGTACAAAACCACCCAGCTGGCGGGTTTTGAATAGCTGCTCATAATGCAGGTAAAGCAAGGCAGTGATCAGGCAAAACAGGATAAATACTTCATACAAATTACTGATAGGTATATGGCCAATATCGGGTGCGATTAAATAAGACTCATACCAGCGCACCATCAACCCGACGAAGCCAAACAGGGTAGCCGACCAGGTTAAGGCTGAGGCCACCTTTGCAGTAAATTCCGAGCGCTGAAACAGCGCCAGCCAGTAAGTCAGCATGGCCAGCACGAACAAAACATTCATCCACATAATTGCAGACTGGCTGGACAGCAAAAACTTGAGCAGGAAGCGTTGACTGCCGTTAGCAAGGTCGCCCTGGTAACTGTAGACGCCCAGTAAACTGACTATGGCAACGCCCAAAACCAGCCTGGCAATCGCTGACCAGCGCCAGCCTAAATAGCTGAATACGGCCACGGCGCCGAACAAAAAGCCAACTTCGTAAATATCCATGTAACCAGCATAACGCTGGTAAGAAAACAATCCGCCGGCCAGTAACAACAATGCATATAGCCAGTCATACGTGCTCAGCGTTTGCCAGAACGAAGGTTGTTTAGTCCATGATGGTGATGTGTTCATCGCATTCCCCTTTATGTTCAAACAAGCAGCTAAGCCGCCTGCCCGGTGTGCAACAACGTGGTAAGTTGCTGTTGCATGCGTGCAAAATCCTGGTCCAGATCCATATTTTTACGGTTGGATGACATTGCCAGCAAAACTTCTTGCTGTGCTGGTTTGATTAGTAACCAGACACGGCGTTCCCTGATATAAAACATAGAAAAAATACCCAGCACCAGCATGACCGAGCCCAGGTATACCCAGTTTTGCCCTGGCGACCGTGTCAGCTGGAAACCACTCGCCTGTTTAAGGGTGTAATCCTTTAACTGGAAATAATATGGCGTGCCATAGAAAAACAGGTCATTCATGGCATTTAAACTGTCCTGAATAAATATCGCAGTCGCCTGATCTTGCGGTGCTGGCGCCAGATTACGTTGCGCACGGCTGATCTGGTAAGCCTGCAATGCGGCTGTATTCAGTAATTTCAAATAGGTTTGCGCCGCCTGCTCACGCTGGTCTTTTGGCACCACTTTTTCAATAATATTGGAAAGCTCACTGTAACCACCGCGTTTGAAAGTCAGCAACAACTGTTGCAGGCTTTGCTCAAACTGCGCCTTCAGCTGCGCATTACCGCTAGGCATCTGCTTCGCCACCTGACTGGCAATGTCGCGAATGGACTGCTCATTACGCATGGTCTGGCGCAGAGCCATAAAACCGGTGATCTCCAGCTCATCATCCGCAGGCACACGCAGATACTTGAATTCATCCTGCACAGTTTCGCGCATACCGGAAACGAAATAGGCGCGGCCATCCAGTTGCAATGGCTGCATGTAATTCACATATTCACGTGCCTGGCCACTGGCGTTGCGCAATTTCAAGGTGGTATTCGGCCCCACGTTGTGTGGCTTGCCTTTACCATCTTTGGATAAATTCAGGATATTAAACTGGCGGAATTCGTTGAACTCCACAGTCAGCTTTTCCGCCCCTTCTCCGAGTGATCCTTTTTGCAGGATCACGCCATCCACATCAAAACTATCCTGATTTGCTGCCGCCAGATTCCATAGTTTGAACTTGAGTTGCGAACCGCCATCCTGAAAATCAGATTGGTAGATGGCTATGCCTTTGTGGATGTACGGGTGATTCACCCGCACGGTCGCTTCAATCGGTTTGGTCAACTCCGGGTCGGTGATGACAATATCGCTTTCAAACGACTTTGGCATGCCGGTAGGATAATGTTCAATACGGAAATCTTTGAGTGCCACGGTGAATGGCAGATCCTGCACCAGGTAACCATCGCGTATGCGTACAAAAGCGACATTGTCGCGCTCGCCTTCCGGCAAAGTCATATTGGCGCGGAATGACAGGTTATTCACACCCAGGCGGCTTTCTTCAGGCACCTTGCGCGAGGCGATATCGCGGGTTTCTATCTTCTTGAAGCCTAACAGCTCCTGCACTTTCAAAGGCAAATTGCCGTCCAGCAGGCCACCAAAACAAATCACCACAATTGCCGTATGCGTAAAAATATAACCCAGGCGCTGATGCGTACCCAGGCGCGCTGCCATCAGCACATCGCCGTTATCCTGCTGCCTGGTTTTAAAGGTATAACGTTCAGCGGATAAGAAATCGCTCAGCCTGGATTGGGTTTCTGCGACAGGTTGCGCGGCAGTCAAACTGGCCTGATGGCTGAATAGGCGTAAGGATTTCTCGGTAGCGTTTTCTTTATAGGCTTTCCATTCTTTCAGCATCACCGGCGTATTGCGGAAAACGCACAGTGCGGTTGAGATCACCAAAAACAATAAGATCAGTAAAAACCAGGCGGCATGATAAACATCCAGCAAGCCCAGTAATTCAAACAGCTCAAACCAGAACTGGCCGAATTTGATGATGTAGTTTTGGTAAGGTTCGTTTTGTTTAAGAACGGTACCAATAATCGAAGCCACGCCGAGCAATGTCAGCAAGCTCACGGCAAAACGCATCGAACTCATCAGTTCGTAAATACGCTGGGATAAAGGAACGGGCGCTTTCAATATGTTCTCTTCAGATTTGGCTCAGGTGATTAGCAGAGGAAATTATCACGTACAACGCTGCACGCGCATTGGTGGACGACATTGCGGCTAAAAGGTTGCATGATCGCTTAGTGTTAGCAAAACTCAATCTGGCGGCATTTAGCAAAAAAGGTGGCCGTGGCCACCTTTATCACTCCTGCGCAGATTAACGCAGACCCTGAATGTAATCTGCCACAGCCTGCATCTCAGCATCGCTCATTTTGGCAGCAATTGTCATCATCATAGGCGCATTGGCGCGTTCACCGGTACGGAAAGTACGCAACTGCTGCACTGTGTAATCGGTGTGTTGCCCGGCCAGACGCGGGAACTGTTTAGGCAACCCGGCACCAGTCACGCCGTGACAAGCCGCACAGGCCGGCACTTTATTCGCCGCGATTCCGCCACGGTAAATCTTTTCACCCAGTGAGCCTTTGCCGTTTTCTTTCGCTTTTGCCAGTTTGATACTTTGATTGGAGAAGTATTTTGCAATGCCTTCCATATCTTCCTGGCTCAGGGCGCTTGCCATGCCAGACATCACCGCATTCGCACGCGTGCCATCTCTAAAGTTAGTCAATTGCTTGAACAGATACTCAGGATGCTGGCCAGCCAGTTTCGGGTTGGTCGTGATCACGCTATTGCCGTCTGCGCCATGGCAGGCAGCACACACATTTTGTACTACTTTATCCGGACTATTCACTTCAGGTGCAGCTTCGGTAGTAGCTACTTCTTCAGCGAATGCAGGCTGAATGGCTATGGTCATACTAACAGCCAGCAGTGCAAACAATCCTGCTTTAAAACTCTTCAACATAATCAATGCCCCAACATTTTATTTGGCGCCATTTTATCAAACAAACCCTGTTCGTGATAGCATTCATGGCTGAATAGTCCATAAAACCTTGAGGCAACTCAACCCCCATGCCAGTTTTCCAAAACGCCCGCTTTCACATCTCGGCACATCATTTACGCGACCTCCCGCCTGCAAGCGGCATTGAAGTTGCCTTCGCCGGACGTTCGAATGCCGGAAAATCCAGCGCGCTGAACACACTGGCTAACCACAACCGCCTGGCATTTGTCAGCAAACAGCCTGGTCGTACGCAATTAATTAATTTTTTCACCCTGGGTGATGACAAGCACCTGGTGGATTTACCTGGCTATGGCTATGCCAAAGTGCCGGAAGCCATGCGCAACCACTGGCAAAATGTACTTTCACGCTACCTGAGCGAGCGCAGAAGCCTGGCTGGACTGGTGCTGGTCATGGATAGCCGTCACCCGCTGACGCCACTGGATAAACAGATGCTGGACTGGTTCTGCCCGACTGGCAAACCGGTGCATGTGTTGCTGACCAAAAGCGATAAATTATCCCGTAGTGAATCCACCATCATGCTGGGTAAAGTGCGCAAAGAATTGCAAGCCACCTGGGGCGAAGAAATCAGCGTGCAATTATTCTCCAGCCTGAAAAAACAAGGTGTGGAAGAAGCCGAAAAAGTGCTGGGCGAATGGTTTTATAGCGGCGATAGCGAGACAGAAGCTGAAGAAATCAAGCCGGAGTAAAATAAAAGCAAAACGGCAGTGAAAACTGCCTTTGATTTACGGTACCTTCTTAAATACCAAATCCCACACACCATGGCCAAGTTTAAGGCCGCGATTCTCGAATTTGGTCAGCGGCCTGTACGCTGGCTTCTCAGCATAATCAGCCGCGGTATTTTGCAACAGCGGTTCAGCGCGCAATACTTCCAGCACCCATTCCGCGTATTCCTGCCAGTCGGTCGCCACATGAATGTAAGCGCCCGCTTTCAGTTTCGAGCAAAGCAGCTTAACAAACTCAGCCTGTATCAAGCGGCGCTTGTGATGGCGCTTTTTGTGCCAGGGATCAGGGAAGAAAATATGCACCCCATCCAGCGAAGCATCAGCCAGCATATTCTGTAAGACTTCAACCGCATCGTGTTGCAGGATGCGGATATTGGAAACATCACCTTCCAGCATCAACTTGAGCAAACCACCCACGCCAGGCGTATGCACTTCCACTGCGAGGAAATCACTGTCAGGCAAAGTCTGCGCAATTTTTGCAGTTGCATCACCCATGCCGAAACCGATTTCGAGAATTTTCGAGCTGGCATCACGGCCAAACGTCTTCGCCAGATCCAATGCCTGCTCGGCATATTCGATACCAAATTGCGGCCAGCCGGTTTCGAGGGCGCGTTCCTGCCCTTTGGTTAAGCGCCCCTGGCGCAGGACAAAACTGCGGATGCGGCGTTGGTATGGGGCTTCGGAAGAGTCGGGGGTTTGGTCGATTTCGGTCATGGGGCGCATTATACTTTAGAGTGTGCTTTTCGATTATGTTTGGGGCCGCTGAAATTCTTTTGGGATAAAGATAATCTGCAAAAAATATCAGGTTGCATATCTCGTCGTCTGGCTTGATTACCATTCTTTTTCGCCCCTCGGCGACCCTCTTTCTTATGCTTGTCCATAAGAAAGAAGGCAAAGAACAAGACACCCTAGCTTCCGCTTATCTCCTGTGTTGCTCATCAAAATAAGCGCTCGCGAAACTCATCCTAGCGGCTTGCAAAGAACGCAAGCCACCGCGGGATTCAAACAGTCGCTCCCTTCCTCCTTATTTTGACTGCGCTACTCGGCGCGTCAGATAGGGGCCCATTAAACCCAGCACGTTGAGACTTTTTTCGTACATCACAGATGATGGGCGCTTAGTGTTGCTTTTAACTACTTAAGATAAAAACCAACCAAATTCCTGGCTTGTTTTGCCACGATGATTGAGCGTGATGCAGTATCAAAGAATTACTTTCAAATGAAGGCGTGTGCCTTTCACGGCCCCCTATCTGACGCGCCGAGTAGCGCAGGCAAAACAAGATATAAGGGAGCGTCTGTTCGAGTCCCGCAGCAGCTCACGTTGTGTGTGAGCTGCCAGGTCGAGTTTCGTGACCGCTTGGCTATAAGTTCGGCAAAGCAACGGACGAAAGTCCTAAGTCGAGCAACGCAGGAAAGAAGCGGAGGCTAGGGTGCCTTTTCTTTTGGTTACTTGTTCTTTGGGCAAGCAAAGAAAAGTAACTCGCCTAGTGGCGAAAAGGAAAGGTTAAATCCCAGAAGAATTACCAAATAAAAACTTCAAGAAAACGTGACGCGCGTTCGTTGACTCGTTACCAAGCTAAATTTTAATCTCGCCTGGATTCCGGCCTACGCCGGAATGACGGATTAAGAATACATCCGAATTTGCAGTATGAATCAGCGCTGCCAACACTATCCTAACACAGGCACAAAACATGCTACTGGAAACCCCTTCTACACCTTCCGCTAGAATAACGATAGCCTATAGCTGATGCCGCTTATCCCCCTGCAAAAACCCCACCAACGGCAATTCCAATCCCTTACCCAATGCCACTACCTTAAACAACTCCCCCATCTCCGCCGGCGAAAGCAACTTTTGCACCGCCGCCACCATGGGCAAGTAACGCCCGCTATCCTCTGGAGATATCTCTTCCAGCATCTGCAAAATCCCACAATTCATCAAAAACTGCGCCTGTGAGGTGTACCCCTTGCAATCCAGCCCATGCGCCAATCCAGTCTCGGCAATGGCAGTAAAGTCGACATGCGCCGTAATGTCCTGCAGGCCAGGATGAAAGAACGGATCGTCATGCGCATGATGCTGAAAATGGCACATCAGAGTGCCTTGGTTACGTTGCGGGTGATAATACTCGCGTGCCGCGAAACCGTAATCAATCTGCAAAATCAACCCCTGCTGCAACATTGCCGCCAAACTGGCAATCAGGCCTTGCGCGGCCGGGCATACTTCAGTGATGTAATCATCAGGTAGCTGGCTGCTATCTATATGCTTAACCAGCGACAAATCCTGTAGCGGCCTATCCTGCCAACTTAATCCCTGACCATAAGTAACGCCACGTTCCCGCCATTGCCCATTTTTCCAGCACACAATATGCACTGGTATTGCATCCAGCACTTCATTGCCCAGCACCACGCCAGTCATTATTTCCGGCAAAGCATCCAGCCATTGCAAGCGGGAAAAAACTTCTTCAGGCAGGGATTGTTTCAAGTTGTGTTGCTGGCGCTCACGCAAGTTGGCACTAACATCGAGGATGTAATAATGTTCCGGCAATTGCCCGAGTGCATGCAACTGCTGCAATACGCCTATGGCCAGCCTGCCGGTCCCGGCGCCCAATTCCAACACATCACCACCAGAAACACTTAGCATCTGGCTAACCTGGTTTGCAACCGCGCGAGCAAATAGCGGTGATATCCCGGGTGCAGTGACAAAATCCCCTGCGCTACCAAACTTTTTAGCGTCACCGCTGTAGTAGCCTAACCGCGGCGTATACAGTGCCATCTGCATGTAGTCGGCAAAGGTAATCCAGCCGCCCTGCTGCTCTATCTGTTGTTCGATGTGCGTGACTACTGCCTCGCAATGTTGTTGAGCCAGGGCATCCAGTGCAGGCAATCTTGAAGAAATGGTGTGCGCAGTCATTCAACCATTATAATGTGAGCAGTCCAGAATAAAGAGTGCGCCGTGAATTCCAATCTTGCAGTACAGCAATTACCCAAGGTCGTTCTCATCACCGGCGGAGCCAAACGTGTGGGCGCTGCCATTACACGCGAGCTTCATCGCCAGGGCGCGAATATCATGCTGCACTACCACACCAGCGCAGCGGAAGCTTTGGCTTTGCAAGCAGAGCTGAATGCAGTGCGCGCGGACAGCGTAGCCATCCAGCAAGGCAACCTGCTTGAAACGCCTCAATTGCCAGCCTTGATTGAATCCACCTTGCACCACTTTGGGAGGCTGGATGCATTAATTAACAACGCTTCCAGCTATTACCCGACTATCCTGGGTAGCATTCAAGCGGAACAGTGGGAAGACCTGATGGGCAGCAATCTCAAGGCACCCCTATTCCTGAGCCAGGCCGCGGCAGCAGCGCTGGAAGCCAGTCAGGGTTGCATCATCAACATCACCGATATGCATATTGAGCGGCCGAAAAAGAATTACGTAGTTTATAGCGCCGCCAAAGCGGGCCTGGTCAGCCTGACCAAATCCCTGGCGCAGGAGCTCGCACCCAGGGTAAGGGTCAACGCGGTTGCTCCGGGGCCGGTGCTCTGGCCGGATGATAACCAGGAATTTGATGAGGCCTATCGCCAGCAGGTGGTTAACCAGACGTTGCTTAAACGAACCGGCGAACCCGCCGATATTGCCAAGGCAGTGAAGTTCCTGATTTATGACGCGCCATTTGTGACCGGCCATGTGCTGGCAGTGGATGGCGGCCGCCACTTGAGTACTTAAACAATCCATGCAGTCTGTTAGCTAATCGCCTGCATGCTTTAAAAATGGTTGCCTGCCTCTTCATGCAGGTTTAAAAATCCAGCTGGTTATGGGAAGAATCAACCAGAATAATCAAAGACTTAGCGTGACTTTACATCGCTATCCGCTATAATGCGCGCCTATGAAGATCAAACATTACCCTGACGACGTCAGCCAAAACTTCCTGAAATTGCGCAATCAGCTGATCAGCGCGACCGGTAAAGCCATTGGCGATTACAACATGATTGAAGATGGTGACACGGTGCTCGTTTGCATGAGCGGCGGTAAAGACAGCCACGCCATGCTGATGATTTTGCTGGCGCTGCAAGAGCGTGCGCCAATCAAATTCAAACTGATCGCGATGAACCTGGACCAGAAGCAACCTGGGTTCCCGGCAGATATCCTGCCGGCCTACTTTGAGAAGCTGGGTGTGGATTTCCGTATTGTTGAAGCGGACACTTACTCGATTGTTAAAGAGAAAATCCCCGAAGGTAAAACCACTTGCAGCCTCTGTTCACGCCTGCGTCGCGGCATTATCTACACCACTGCGCAGCAACTGGGTGCGACCAAGATTGCGCTGGGGCACCACCGGGATGACATTGTGCAGACCTTGTTCCTGAATATGTTTTATGGCGCCAAAATGAAGGCGATGCCGCCAAAACTGGCGACCAACCGCGGCGAGTTCATGGTGATCCGTCCGCTGGCTTACTGTGCTGAAAAAGATATTGCGGCCTACGCCCGTGGCATGCAGTTCCCGATCATCCCGTGCGATTTATGCGGCAGCCAGGAAAACCTGCAGCGGCAAAAAATCAAGGATATGCTGAATAACTGGGAGCGCGAGCAGCCTGGGCGTATCAATAATATTTTCCGCGCGATTGGCAATGTCGAGCCCTCACATCTGGCCGACTTTGATTTGTATGACTTCAAGCATTTGAGCCAATCCAAAGAAGAAGATGAAGACCCGATGTTTGACCATCAGAAGTATGAGCAGGAAAAATTTGCGACCAGCGAGATGGCGTTAACCATCGCCACCCAGGATGACAAACGGATTGAATTTGCGCGTAAACCGTTCCCAATTCCAGTCGCGACTGAAGAATAAAACCGCGTGACATACCGGAAAGATTTAAAAAATATGGACTTTCCACAAGGAGTGGTTGTCTATTCGCTGGAACGCTTGCTATTATCTAGCCAACTCTTATATACACCACCTAATGTCAAAACTGCTTATCGTTGAATCCCCGTCAAAAGCCAAGACACTCGAGAAATATCTGGGTGGCGAATTTAAGGTATTGGCATCATACGGGCATGTGCGCGACCTGATCCCGAAAAACGGGGCGGTCGATCCCACACAGCAATTTGCGATGAAATACGACATCATTGATCGCAACAGCAAACACGTGGACGCGATTGCCAAAGCAGTCAAGAATGCAGACAGCATTTACCTGGCGACCGACCCGGACCGCGAAGGCGAGGCCATTTCCTGGCATATTGCCGAGATCCTGGCAGAAAAAAAACTGACCAAGAACAAGCTGGTCAAGCGTGTCGAATTTAACGAGATCACGCAAACCGCAGTCAAACACGCGATTGACCATCCGCGTGATATCTCGATGGACCTGGTGAATGCGCAGCAAGCGCGCCGTGCGCTGGATTACCTGGTGGGTTTTAATTTATCACCATTACTCTGGAAAAAAATCCGCCGTGGCTTGTCTGCCGGCCGCGTACAAAGCCCGGCCCTGAGATTAATTGTTGAACGCGAGCTGCAAATTGAGGCATTCACCAGCCAGGAATACTGGAGCATTCATATGGGTGCGCTCAAGCATGCGCACGGATTTGATGCCAAACTGGTACAACTCAATGGTCAGAAAGTAGAACAGTTTACTGTTACCAACCACGACCAGCAGTCTGACATCGTCGGCAAACTGTTACTGGCTTCAGCCGGCAAAACTACAGTTACCCGCGTCGAGAAAAAACAGCGTAGCCGTAGCCCGGCTGCACCGTTTACGACTTCTACCCTGCAACAGGAAGCAGTGCGTAAGTTAGGATTCACTACCAGCCGCGCCATGCGTGTAGCCCAGCAACTATATGAAGGTATGGATGTGGGTAGCGGTACGGTGGGTTTGATTACCTATATGCGTACCGACTCTTTCAGCCTGGCGGCTGAAGCCGTGATGCAGATTCGTGACTATGTGAAAAAGAATTTTGATGCAGACTACCTGCCAAAATCTCCTATCATGTACAAAACCAAGGCCAAAAATGCGCAAGAGGCGCATGAGGCGATCCGACCGACTGACATTACCCGCAGCCCTGCCAGCGTTCGCCAGTATCTGAACGACGAACAATTCAAATTGTATGAAATGATCTGGAAACGTACCTTGGCGTGCCAGATGACGCAGGCCAAATACGATGCCGTCAGCGTTGACCTGGCAGTCGGCAGTGATGCGACATTGTTCCGTGCCAGCGGCCAGACCCTGGTCTTCCCTGGCTTTATTGCAGTGTACATGGAAGGTAAAGACGACGATAAGGATGACGAAGACGCAGAAGCGAAATTGCCGCATCTGGAAACCGGCGAAGTGC
>JALDYP010000003.1:0-110493 GCA_032153875.1 Methylophilus sp. | reverse complement strand
AAGATATGAAAACCGCCATGCGTGCCAAGGATACGGCCAAGCTGGGTGTGATTCGCCTGATACTGGCGGCTATCAAGCAGCGCGAAGTGGATGAGCGTATCGAGATGGATGATGCAGCTGTGATTGCCGCAATCGAGAAAATGCTCAAACAGCGCCGTGATTCAATTGCTGCGTTTGAAAGTGCCAGTCGTCACGATCTGGCTGACCAGGAGAAGTTTGAAGTCACGGTGTTGCAAACGTATTTGCCAGCACAGATGAGCGAAGAAGAAATCAATGCCATTATCGCTAAAGTAGTGGCTGACACTGGCGCTGCCGGTGCTAAAGATATGGGCAAAGTGGTCGGCGCTGTGAAACCGCTTGTTGCAGGTAAAGCGGATATGGCGAAAGTATCCGGTCTGATTAAAGCTGCTTTAGGCTAAGTTTGCAGCCGGTTGCACAAGACTTAGAGGGCGCATTGGCGCCCTTTGTTTTTTGCTCTGCATAAGCGATACTTGCATTTATGATCCCCGAAAGTTTTATTCAGGAACTGCTTAATCGCGTAGACGTTGTTGAGGTCATCGACAAGGTAGTTCCATTGAAAAAAGCCGGGGCGAATTACTCTGCGTGTTGCCCGTTTCATAACGAAAAATCCCCCAGTTTCACTGTCAGCCCGACCAAGCAGTTTTATCACTGCTTTGGCTGCGGGGCCCATGGTTCTGCGCTCAGTTTCCTCATGGAGTACAACGGGCTGAGTTTCATTGAAGCGATTAATGATCTGGCCAGGCAAGTCGGCATGATTGTGCCGCAAGAGCAACGCGACCCCAGCCAGCCGGAACCGCCAAGCAAAGCGGTGATGCTGAGCTTGCAGGAAACCTTGCAGCAAGCAGCAGCTTTTTATAAAGCTGAGCTTAAAAAATCACTACGCGCGATTGAGTATTTAAAAGGGCGAGGCTTGAGCGGGCAGGTGGCTGCCAAATTCCAGGTAGGTTACGCGCCAGCAGGCTGGCAAAATCTGCAAGCGGTATTCCCCAGCTATGAAGCTGAAGCACTTGAAATTGCCGGTTTAGTGGTACAGAACGAACAAGGGCGCCGCTATGACCGTTTCCGCGACCGGATCATGTTCCCGATTCATAATCAAAAAGGTGAAGTCATCGGCTTTGGCGGACGTGTGATTAACCCGGAAGATACGCCCAAATATTACAACTCCCCGGAAACCCCTTTATTCCAGAAGGGGCATGAGTTATACGGCCTGTTTATGGCGCGCCGTGCCATTCGCGATGCAGGCCGCGTGCTGGTCGTTGAAGGTTATATGGATGTGGTGGCGCTGGCACAATATGGCATTGAGTATGCCGTGGCCGCATTGGGCACAGCGACGACGCCGTTTCATATCGCCAAATTAATGCGGCAGACCGATGAGATTGTCTTCAGTTTCGATGGCGATAAAGCTGGGCGCACAGCGGCCTGGCGCGCGGTGATGAATGCCTTGCCAGCAATCAAGGATGGCTTGAAGTTGCGCTTTCTGTTTTTGCCCGCCGAACACGATCCGGACAGCTTTGTGCGCGAGTTTGGCAAACAGGCATTTGAGGCTGAAATGGATAAGGCAATGCCGCTTTCGCAATATATTATCCAGCATTTGAGTGAACATAATCCTATGGCATCGCAGGAGGATAAGGTGCAGTTTCTCAATGATGCGGAACCTATCCTCAAGCAGATTCAGGCGCCGCGCTATGCCATGCTGTTGCGCAAAAAAGTCGCTGAAATGACTGGCCTCGGTGAAGGTGAAATGCAGCGTATGCTCAAGTTGCCGAATCCGACAAAAAAACAGGAAAAAGCTCCACGCCAGCGCTCAAGAACGCCGCTGTCGTTACATCTGCGGATGGCACTGATATTGCTGATGCGCCCGCAATGGGCACGGCAGGATTTGCTTGACCAGGTGCTGGGCGAAAGTGATGAGGAACACATGTTGCGCGAAGTGATCAAAACCTCGATTGCAAACCCTCAGTCACGTCCGGTCGTATTGTTGCAGATTGTGAGCCAGGGCATTTCAGAAGTGTTACGCAATCAATTACATAGAGAATTGTCTCTGCTGGATGAAAGCCTGGACTTCACTCTTGAATTTGAGGGTGCGTGTACCCAATTATCCGATATGGCGCTGGCAGCACGAGATAAATCGCTGCTTGGTAAACTCACAGAAAAACCGTTTTCTACACTCTCGGATGCTGAGCGTGAGTCGTTACGGCAGTTAACCAGTAAGCGCTAGCCTGTTTTTTCCAAATACCCACAAAAACCGGCATGGGTATACTTAAAGAAAATGCAAAAATCAGGTAAAATGTAGGGTTTCCCGTAATGTTATAGCGAGTGGCGTGTCAGAAGGTTGGTCGGCGCTCGACAACAATCATTTTAGAGGTGGAATCGGCCATGGCCAGACCAAAAGCAGATAAAAGTTTAGATAAAGAGCTCGGAATCAAAGAAGCCGAATCCCCTAAAGACCCAGCCACGCAGGCGATGGATGCCGAAGCACGCCGTACCCGCCTGAAAACCCTGATCGTTCTGGGTAAAGAGCGTGGTTACCTCACCTACGCCGAAATTAATGACCATTTGCCGGATGATGTGCAAGACTCCGAGCAGATCGAAAGCATTATCGGCATGATCAATGACATGGGTATCCAGGTGTATGAAGAAGCGCCTGATGCCGAAGTGTTGCTGATGTCCGATGCTCCTCCAGCGGTGACCGATGAAGATGCTGCTGAAGAAGCCGAGCAGGCGCTGGCTACCGTTGATTCAGAATTTGGCCGTACGACTGACCCGGTGCGTATGTATATGCGCGAAATGGGTACGGTAGACCTGCTGACACGCGAGGGCGAAATCGAAATCGCCAAGCGTATCGAAGATGGCCTCAAGCACATGGTACATGCAATTGCCGCCTGTCCAACCACCATCGCCCAGTTACTGGAGATGGTCGATAAAGTTGAAAAAGACGAGATGAGCGTCGACGACCTGGTCGATGGTCTCATTGATAGCGATCTGGGTTTGGATGACGCGCTGGCTGCGGTTGAAGCCGAAGAAGAGGCTGGTGAGGAAGAGGACGAAGAAGAGGATGAAGAAGATGCAGAAGCAAAAGCTTCTTCAATGTCTGCCGAATTGCTGGCAAAACTCAAGGAAGAAGTGTTAAACCGCTTCGCCGTGATTCGTGCGCACAATGCCAAGATGAATGAAATCCGCCAGGCGCAAGGTACACAAAACGAAGAATACAAAACCCTGCATCAGCAAGTGCTGGATGAGCTGACCACGTTCCGTTTCTCAGCCAAACAGGTTGAAGCATTGTGTGACCAGGTGCGAAACATGGTTGAAGAAGTGCGCTCGCATGAACGCAAGATCATGGAATTCTGTGTGGACAGAGCCGGAATGCCGCGTCAGCAGTTCATCAAGAGCTTCGTTGGCAATGAAATCAACATGAACTGGCTGGAAGGCGAGCTGGCTGGTAATCCTGCCTATGCAGAACGCCTCACACGCTTTACCCACTCGATTCTGGATCAGCAAGAGCGTTTGCAAAACCTGCAAATTCGCGTAGGTTTGCCGATTAAAGAGCTGCGTGACATCAACAAACAGATGACCACCGGCGAAGCACGTGCACGTCGTGCCAAGCGTGAAATGATCGAAGCGAACTTGCGTCTGGTGATCTCGATCGCGAAAAAATACACCAACCGTGGTTTGCAATTCCTTGATTTGATTCAAGAGGGCAACATCGGCCTGATGAAAGCCGTGGACAAGTTTGAATACCGCCGCGGTTACAAATTCTCCACCTACGCGACATGGTGGATCCGCCAGGCGATCACGCGTTCTATCGCTGACCAGGCACGTACCATCCGTATCCCGGTACACATGATCGAAACCATCAACAAGATGAACCGTATCAGCCGCCAGATCCTGCAAGAAACCGGATTGGAACCTGATCCAGCCACCCTGGCTGAAAAAATGGAAATGCCGGAAGAAAAAATCCGCAAAATCCTCAAGATCAGCAAAGAGCCAATCTCGATGGAAACACCGATCGGTGACGATGAAGACTCCCATTTGGGCGACTTTATCGAAGACAACACCACGCTGGCGCCTATGGATGCTGCGGTATACGCCAGCTTGCGCGACGCAACAAGCGAAGTGCTGGAGTCATTGACTCCACGCGAAGCAAAAGTACTGCGCATGCGTTTTGGTATTGAAATGAACACCGACCACACGCTTGAAGAAGTGGGCAAACAGTTTGACGTGACCCGTGAACGTATCCGTCAGATCGAAGCAAAAGCACTGCGTAAATTGCGTCATCCAACACGCTCCGAACGCCTGCGCAGCTTCTTAGAAAACGGACAAGATTAGTTTATAATCACTCGCTTTCCGGCCCCTTAGCTCATGCTTGGTTAGAGCAGCGGACTCATAATCCGTTGGTACTGTGTTCGACTCACAGAGGGGCCACCATTTATAAAGAGACTCAAGGTTAACGCCTTGGGTCTTTTTCATTTGAGAATGGATATTTGAAAGTTAAATACGCAACAGACAAATCTTTGAAAATTGGCAGCTAGATCGTGAACTTACTTCCCTTGGAAGGCCAGAGTTGGATGCGGATATTTGATCTCTGTGCAATCGACAATGCTTTTTACGTTACGTGAGTAAGCCCGATTCCCAATCCACTCTGCGAGCTGCCTGATGATCTGACTACTTGTGTAAACAGGTGTTCGTTTTATTAACTGAGCTATCATCTTTCATACGTATAAAAACCACCCGAAGGTGGTTTTTATAATATCGCTTTTTAAACGCGATCAAGTTCTTTGTAAGCCCATTCATTCTGGAAACGACGGGTATCTTCATCATTCTTTGATTTGATTCCGATTAGAATTCCACCGTCATTGACATCCGCTTCGTATTTCTTCAATGTATCTTCAGGTATACCCCAGCCAATCAATGCACCGACCAGACCGGCGGTAACACCACCTGCGCCTGCGCCTGCAATACCAGCGGCTAGCGGGCCAGCAATCACCAAGCCTAAACCTGGTAACACAATCGCCGTACCTACGGCGGCAACAGCTGCGGCAATCGCACCTGCAGTAGCGCCTAGAGCGCCACCGATAGCAGCGCCTTCAGCCGCTTTGCTGCCGACTTCTGTTTCCAATGTGGCATGTTTTCCATAGTAACGCTCGCGGGTTTCTTCGGACATGATGACATTGATGTCACTTGCGCTGTAGCCCGCTTGAGTGGCAGAGAGGTATGCACGTTCTGCGCTGTCTTGATCTCTAAATAAACCGGTAACTGTTGTCATGGTGATCTCCAAAATGTTTTTGTTTGAGCCACCACTATAGGGTTTGATGGGCGCAGTCACGAGTGTGATCATTCTGATATGCATGTAGGAGAGTTATGAGTTTTTTGTCAGATTAATTTTGAATAATCAAAGTCAGTGATTTTTTTGGTAAAAAATTCCTACATGGATTAGAGAAGTATTCCGATAAATGTTTATTTGCAAACTGGTTAGTCTGGCGTTGTTGATACTAAGAAAGCCTCTATCCTAGTGAGCACTACACTGGTTATTAACAACATAACAGCTATGTAAATACATTGCTTTGTTGAATAAGTTTGAAAAAAACAAAGGAGAAATTATGAAGGCATACACTTGGCAAATCGTTGCACTTGCAGTTTTTTTATCCGCTTGTAAAAGCACACCTAAAGATTTATCCCACACCGGTAATCCAACCTCAAAACAGGAAACCGCAGCGGAACATGCCGTCTCTGATACAGATAGCAGTGCTTACAAAATCTATGGTGCTTATCTTTCAAATCGCCAGATTTTCTTTGATTACAACAGCGATACACTTAATCCAAAATACAAAAACCTGATTGGCGTGCATGCCAAATATTTGCAAAATCATCCGCAAAGCAAAATTTCATTGCAAGGGCATTCAGATGAAAGAGGCACGCCTGAATACAACAAAGACCTAGGTTTACGCCGGGCTGTGGCTGTTAAAAATGCATTTGCTGCACAAGGTGTGAAAGCGGCGCAACTTGAGACTTTAAGCTACGGTAATGAATTCGCTAGCCGGGATTGTCCTGACGAGCATTGCCACAAAATTGATCGTCGTGTCGATATCAACTATGGGGTTAAATAGAGCTGGATAAATTGATGCTTGATTCATAAAGCTGTATTGATAAAGAACGCCTTGCAGAAATGTAAGGCGTTTTTTATCGCTGAATAAAAGACTTTAAGCCGCAAATAAAAAAAGAGACTGTTTCAAACAGTCTCTTTTTTCTCGGTCTACGAAATGTATTTTTGATTACATAGACTCTGTTGGTTTTGCCGTATGACAGGCTTGATTGTTTTTCACTGAAGCCATTACTTTACGGGCGATTGCTGAAACAGCTAATAAAAGTAAGAATTTTTTCATTTTCAATCCTTTGAATAATTGAATGTGGTGGCTAAATATTTAAATTTAGAACGTGTAGTTATTTAATAACACGGCTAATCCTAAACATATCAGACACACTCTTATTTATACGTAGGAGGCTGCTTACCTTATAACCTTGTTTTTGTTTCGTCATTAATTATCTTCGACTAAGCCGAAAATTTGATGATAGATAGCTGCAGAAATGTGGACAGCGAATAAAGGATAAATCATCACCGAAATTAAATAGTGAAGGCCTAATATCTTTTCGTAAAGAGGGGATGCCTGGTACAGCAGAGGTGGTAATTCCAATAGATCAAAAAAGTGAAATGATCCGCCGCTGGTGAGCAGCATCAATATGCCTAAAAAGCACTGTGCAATGATGATGACATAGATGGATCTGTGCAGGGAAATCGCCACCAGTTTTTGCCAGGGTTGGATGCTGTAAGAGCGAACAGGGTTGGGATTGAGGTTTCGCCATGTCAATCTGGCAATCATCAATATGAGTAACAAAATGCCTATCGATGAGTGGCTCGACATAAGCGCCAGCTTTTCAGGGCCGGAAGTTAAATCCGGAAACTGGCTAGCCACTACTATAAGAGTTAACAATAGCGCCACACTCGTCCAATGCAAAATTCTCGCTATCAAGCCATATTGTGTAGCCGAGTTTTTAAAATCAATGCTCACGTGATTATTTCCCGCTTCTATTGCGCAAGGTTAAAGATTTATTTGAGGGAGTATCTGAGCACTTTAATAGCCGCCATGCCAAAACCAAAAGTGGTGAGTGAAAGTGTTGTGTAAAGAAAAAGAATATAAGGCAGTGAATGGATTTTTGGGGCTATGGCTAATATTAAAAATGCCGTCGGATTGCCTACTGAACCTAGCGCCATTGGCCAGATGACAAACTTGGGTAATCTGATTTTTGATGCGTAAAAACCTAGTAGTAACATGGTCATCATCAGGTAGTCCAGGTGGCCGGACAGAAGGTTTTCCGTGCTGGTGAATATATTGAGCATGTAAGGGATTTTCATGCCACGGGTCATTACCAGGCACCATGCGAGGACCAACCCGGTAAGCAATGTGATACAGGCTGTTCTCAATAAAATGACATTACCGGCGTGTTTATCTTCGCTCATTTTTATTTCCCCTTGACATCTTTGTTTGAATAAATCTTGCCGAATGGCGCGATCAGACCGTACCGCAGATAATGTCCATAATTACTGTGTGTGCAGACAGGTCTGTCTTTTCATTCTACAAATTTTTTTTGTGATACACAAGCTAGGTTTAATTAAGGTTTTTTGGTATTGAAAATTCAATCATTGAGGAAAAGTCTGAAAAGATCATTTCCCCGGAGTTTTTCTTTTTCGTTCAAGCCGTAAAAGATATAATCCAGCCATCACTTACGCTCTCAATGCCGCAGTCCAATTGCCTTTTATTATTCGCTCAGTTAATTAGGGTTTGCGTGTGTCGATGGCATTGCTCTGAATTCAAATTAAATATATCCGCCCATACCTGGCTTCAATGCCGGTTATGCAGTTATGAAACCGAAAGTACCTATGTTTACATTACAGCCGTCACTATCAAAGTTTGACGAAGTAAAAGTTAATCTTTTAAGTGGTTTGACGGTGGCGTTGGCAATGGTGCCGGAAGCCATAGCATTCGCGTTAATCGCGCACGTCTCGCCTTTGACGGGTTTGTACGCAGCAGTATTGGTGTCGTTCATTACTTCTACTTTCGGCGGTCGACCAGGCATGATTTCGGGAGCGGCTGGTGCTTTGGCGGTGGTGATGGTCGCACTGGTAGTCCAGCATGGTGTGCAGTACTTATTTGCTACAATTATTTTGATGGGTTTGCTACAGGTGTTTTTTGCTGTTGCCAGGCTAGGCAAGTTTATCCGCATGGTGCCACATCCTGTGATGCTGGGCTTTGTAAATGGTCTGGCGATAGTGATTTTTCTGGCGCAATTCGGGCATTTCAAAACGGTCAGTACGGATGGTTCAGTGACGTGGATGTCGGGCCAACCGTTGTACATTATGGCGGGCTTGATTGCGATCACCATGGCAATCATTTACCTGCTACCTAAAGTCACCAGAGCAATACCCTCGACACTGGCAGCGATTATGGCGGTGACGGCCGTGGTCATTGTATTTGGATTGGAGACTAAAACTGTGGGCGACCTGGGCTCTATTGCGGGTGGTTTACCGAGTTTTCATGTTCCCGTAGTGCCATTCAATTTAGAAACGCTCACCATCATTTTCCCCTATGCGCTGATTCTGGCCGCTGTCGGCTTGATTGAAACTTTACTCACCTTGAACCTGATTGATGAAATGACGGATACACGAGGTCGCCCGAACCGTGAAGCGATGGCGCAAGGGTTTGCGAATGTGGTGACGGCTTTTTTTGGTGGCATGGGTGGTTGTGCCATGATTGGCCAAAGCATGATTAACATCAATAATGGCGCACTGAAGCGACTGTCCGGCATTGCTACATCGTTGTTCCTGCTTTCATTTATTCTGTTTGCCTCTAAATGGATAGAAATGATCCCGTTAGCTGCGCTTATTGGCGTCATGTTCGTCGTCTCTGAAAAAACTTTTGAATGGGGCACGCTTAATTTATTTGGCAAGGTGCCAAAACAGGATGTGTTTGTAGGGCTGTTAGTCGGTGGCGTCACCATTATTGCCAATCTGGCAATTGCGGTGATTGCCGGTGTGATTGTTTCTGCCCTGGTTTTTGCGTGGGAACACGCAAAGAAAATCGCGGTTGAAGTTGAAACGGAAGGCACCGGGACCCGTGTGTATGTGTTGGATGGCACTTTGTTTTTTGCCTCTGTTGCCAGCTTTCAGACCTTATTCAAGATCGCCGAAGATCCTCAATGGGTAGTCATCGATTTTAAGCATGCGCGTGTGGTCGACCATTCTGCGATAGTCGCGATTGACACCCTGGCATCCAGATATAAAGCGGCGGGAAAAAGATTACAGTTACGGCATCTGAGTAGGGATTGCCAGGCTCTGCTCGAAAATGCGAAAGAAATGATAGAAGTGAATGTGACAGAAGACCCTAAATATCCCGTATCGGATGACAAGCTTGGCTAGACAGTACGTTAATGTTAGCCCGTTGTATTCTCTTCAGAAAAGTCTTTAGTCTCAGGCATCGCCAGTAATAACAAGGCGAAGGCTGCCGCGGCAATTGCGGCAAGAGTCAAGAAAGCGGCATTGTAGCCTGCCTCCTGCAAAACCAGACCTGCAAGGCCTGGACTTAGTGCAGCGCCTAATCCAAATACGGTGGAAAGCGCACCCAGGCTGACATTGAATCTGCCTGTTCCCTGGGTAAGGTCTTTCACAATGATAGGGAACAGCGCGCCAAAGAGACCTGCGCCAATGCCATCCAGCAACTGCACGCCTACCAACCAGTACGGGTCGTCAGACAGAATGTACAAAACACCCCGCAGTGGCAGTATGAGAAAGCCTGCGAGTAATAAAGGTTTACGACCCCATGTGTCAGCTTTATGGCCCACCAAAATTGCCATAGGCACCATGACCAGTTGCGCGGCAACGATACAGGCGGATGTTAAGGGTGTCGCCATCTTTAAATTAACCTGGGCCAGTTTCTGGCTGACCAGCGGCAGCATGGCCGCATTTGCCAGGTGAAATAATGCGCAGCAAATGGCGAACGTGATGAGTGATTTGTTAGTCAGCAACACCTGCAACCCTGAAGCATGTTCTGTATCTGATGACGGACTTGGAATAGAGCCTCTCGCCAGGTTGTGATCTATGGCTTCTGCAGAGATAAAACTGACTGAAATCACACTGCCTATCGCCATTGCGCCCATTAAATAGAACACCACGACAGGACCAAAGAAATAAGCAAAGCCACCGGCCAGAAGCGCTGCAACGGCATTGCCCGCGTGGTTAAACGTTTCGTTACGGCCGGCTCTTTGCGTGAAGGCGCGAGGGCCTGTGATACCTAACGAGATGGCAGCGATTGCCGGGGCGAAGACTGATGCGGAAAGTGCACCTGTGGCTTGGGTGAGTGCTACCCAACTGAATGTACTGATGAACGGCAGAATGACGCTGCTGATAGTCACCAGCAAGGCTGCAATGACGATGACAGCGCGTTTGCTATGGGTTTTATCCAGCAGCGCGCCAGCAGGTATCTGCGTGACTAGCGCAGTGACTCCGGCAAGCGTCATCACAAAGCCAATGCTGGCTGGCTCCCAGTGGTGTACCGCCAGTAAATAGATGGCCAGGTATGGGCCTAATCCATCGCGGACATCCGCCAGAAAGAAATTAAGGGCATCAAGGGAAAGTGTATTGCGACGGCTTATTGTTTTTTGAGTATTCACGCCAGATTCCTAATTGAATGTCAATAAACCAGAAGCCGTCTAAAAAACCCCATAATGCTTTTTTAAACTGTACGTTCCTTAACGTGCAGAGGCAGCCTGATCGTAAACTGGCTGCCCAATCCTAAGCCCTCGCTGTAGCAACTGACTGTGCCATCGTGAAGTTGTACCAATGTTTTGACCAGCGCCAAGCCAAGGCCTAATCCGCCCTGAGACCGGTCAGAACTGCGTTTTGCCTGGGCAAACAGGTCGAAAATCATCTCCTGATCTTCCGGGATAATGCCAATACCGTCATCCTTAATGGTGATGGTCACTTGATTGTCGGCAGTTTCCAGGCACAAGCTGATATTGCCTTGCGCCTGGGTATATTTCGCAGCGTTATTCAGCAGGTTGGATACCACCTGGATCAAGCGTTTGAAATCGCCTGATACGCTGACTGGCCCTGATGCCAGCTGAAGCGAAAGCATTTGCTGTTTGGAATCGATTAAAGGTTTCACTTGTTCTACTGAATCCGCAATCACGGCCAGCATGTCCTGGGGCACATTTTCAATAATGACCAGGCCTCTATTCACCCTGGATACATCTAATAAATCATCGACCAGCCCCACCATATGCTTTACCTGGCGCTGAATGATCTCGGTAGAGTTACGCACTCTTGCTTCATCGAATTTGCTTAAAGCCATGACGTGGGCTGCCGCGCTGATCGGGGCAAGCGGATTTCTCAGTTCATGCGCCAACATGGCCAGAAAATCGTCTTTGCGCATATCGGCTTCGCGCAAGGCTTTTTCGCTTTGTTTTAAAACAATTTCATTCTCTTTTAGCGTTTCGCGGACATTGTAGCGGTCAGTCACATCGCGGGTGGTGCCGGCAACACATTTGACTTCGCCCCGTTCGTCAAATACCGGCACAAAAATGTAGTCATACATGCGGCGGCCAAAAGCGCCATTAAAAAATACCTCACCACGCAATGGTTTTTTGGTCTTGCGTACAGTGTCGATTTCCTTGTCGTGCATTTCAGCATGCCAGGGTTCGTAGCCAAGCTCGAGGAAAGTCTTGCCAACGGTTTCTTCATAGGTGCGGCCGAACAGTTTCAGCAGCTCTTCATTGGCGTAAGCAAAGTGGTGGTGCACCTCACCAAATTCAAAGATGTAAATAAAATCAGGGATAGTATTTAAGATGGTCTCGTAAAGACGTTTGCGTTCTTCCGAGCTTCTTAGTAACTGTTCATTCTGCAGGCCCAGGTTATCAGCCAGGTGGCGGGCGGTACGTTCACGCTGCAATAAATCCTGGCGCTCATTCGAAGTTGACCGCTCAATCGCCAGGATCTGCGAGCGTGATTCAAGCCGGGCATTGAACAATGATGCGGTCATCGCAATCGTGAAGATGCCGAAAGTTGCAATGATGACAACGAGTGCCAGGCTGTCCTGACTGACGCCATTGCTTGCCGCCGTGCAAATACTCCCGGCAGGAAAGTCGGCTGCTGCCATGCCGGTATAATGCATCCCGGCAATGGCTGATCCCATAATTACCGCTGCACATAATCGTATGCGCCAAAGGTGAGTCGCAGGCTGGCGCAGACGAAATGCGACCCACATAGCTGCGCCAGAGGCAATCACTGCAATCATGACCGATGCAACGAATAACAAAGGGTCGTAAATAATGCCCGGTTGCATCTTCATGGCTGCCATGCCGGTGTAATGCATGGCGCTGATCCCGGCACCCATCAACAGGGCGCTAATCACTAAACTGTTTAAAGATAATTGCGGTCGGCTGACTAGCCACAATGCCAGGGCAGACACGGCGATAGGAAGCGCAAGCGAGAGAAAGGTGATGCTTAGGTCATAACCCAGAGCAATAGGCAGGCGAAATGCAAGCATGCCGATGAAATGCATCGCCCAGACGCCTGTGCCGATTGCGAGTGCACCACCTGCGATCCACCATCTGGCAGATTGAGCATCTGTTTTTGTGATGGTATCTGCCAGGCTGATTGCTAAATAGGAAGCAAAAATGGCAACAAAGATCGACATGAAGACGAGAGGTGTTTGGTAGTGACTAATCAACATGACTTGCCTTTTTGCAGTGTCGGTTTATTTCAAACTTTTTATCAGGTGATTATTTATTGAGCGCATGACGGCACATAAATGTGCAACAATCATGCACCAAATGCAATGTGATTATTGCCATGCATTAATAGTTATTGCAATAGTAATATAACTTATGATTACATACACAGTGATGATGACAACGGCCTCTGACACAGTATTACCCTTGCTACGAAAAGCCACAGCAGCGTTACATAAACAGTTAGATGATAACCTGCCATTAGCCGCCCCGCACCCATCCATAGAAGATTATTCCCAACATTTACTTGGGTTCAGAAACTGGCTAGCCGACATTGGCGTAATCATCGAAAGCAGCAGTTTTGCATCTGATGAGTTTGCCGGTACACATTCTTTATTATTGAAATTGCTTGAACGTGATTTGCAGGCAATGAATGTAGAAGTATCTACTTCCGTTCCGAATCATGAAGCCTCGACCAGACTGAACGCTGCCTACTGCATAGGTGTCGAATATGTTGTCACAGGCTCTGCATTGGGGTCCGCGATGTTGTACCAAAAAGCATCACAACTGTTTCCTGCTGCCCCGATGGCGTTTATGCAAGATTCGAAACTGCATGGCAAGGCGCGCTGGAAAACATTTATTGAAAAGCTGGCGTCGTATCATTGGTCTGAAAACGACCTGGTCAGTGCTCAGCTAGGTGCAGTCTGGGCTTTTCAGCGATTTATACAGCTGCATGAGTTATCATTGAACATACATGACTGATTTAACACATCAAGTAACCCCGGATAGCTTAACTCTGGATAACTGCCATCAGGAGCCAATTCATACGCCTGGATCCATCCAGCCGAATGGCGCTTTGCTGGGTTTCGCATTCAGTGGTGATCTGCTTTATTTCAGCGAAAATGCGGCCATCCTTCTTGGCGATATTCCGGCCGATTCTCTACACAGCAAGCACCTGGATTATTTACCAGGGGCAGCCGATCTGATTCTGCAATACCTTGAAGATGCCAGAAACGGGCAAGCAATACTAATCAGCCACGAACTGAATACGCTTGACCAGGAAGTCTATGACCTGGTAATGCATACCTATGGCGATATTGTCATCGCTGAATTTGAAATCAGAAGCCATGCGGATGATGACACCATCTCTTTTTCGGTGAAAGTGCAAAAGGCGCTGAACGTGATCCGCCAGCAAAAAAGTATTGCTTCAGTCATGCAGGCGGCTGCCAATGAAGTCAGGCTGCTCACGGGATTTGACCGGGTCATGTCCTACGTTTTTCATCACGATGATAGTGGGCATATCGTGGCCGAAGCAAAAAGGGCCGATCTTGAACCACTCGTGAATCGCCACTATCCGGCCAGCGATATCCCGCCTCAGGCAAGGCGCTTGTATATTGAAAATACGCTGCGCCTGATCTCGGATGTTGCCAGCACACCTATACCAGTACTCAGTTTGGGCAATCAGCCGCTGCTCGACATGAGCCACTGCATCTTGCGCAGTGTGTCACCAATACATATCGAGTATTTGCAGAATATGGGTGTCGGTGCATCCATGAGTATCTCCATCGTCGTCAATGGCAGGCTGTGGGGGCTGATCGCCTGCCATCATATGTCTGCAAAACAAGTGCCGTATTCAATACGCATGGCAGGCGACGTCCTCTGCCAGATACTGGGCAGCACGGTCAATCAGCTGGAAACCAAGGCCGCCGCAGACCAGAACATATTAACTTCAGCCGAGCGCGCCCAACTATCCCTCAAATTGGTCAACTCAGAAGATTATGTGCAGGACCTGCTGGATAGCGCTGCTTCGTTTAAAAAGATTATCCAGGCCGATGCGGTATTAATTACCTGCAATGGCAGGGTGAATACACTTGAAGTAAGCCCTGACTTAGCCAATGAGCTGATTCATTGGCTGGATGATTTGCCTGAAGATTACTTCCAGTTCAGTTCTATCCACGAAGCGCCTCACTTCTTTTCAGCATCCGGCAATGGCCTGACAGGCGCGCTGGGATTCTCTATCGACAGAAGTAACAGTAGCTGGATCATCTACCTGCGGCTGGAAAAGGTACAGACCATCAGCTGGTCTGGCCTCCCGGAAAAAGAGTATAAAGTGGGTCCTATGGGGGTCAGGCTTACGCCCAGAGGCTCATTTGATGAGTGGAAAGAAACTGTCAAAGGCCAGTGTGAAGCGTGGACACCAACGGAGATATCCGTCGCAAGAGACTTGCAATTGGACTTGATGAAAGTCACCAACACAAAGAGTGCCGAGAATAACCGCTTGCGCACGCAGTTGATGGCGATATTGGGTCACGATTTAAGGGACCCGTTAAACTCTATCAGCATGGCTAATCAGTTCCTGGAGCGCGAGGAAGGTTCTTCAAAAATGCGCGCGCGGATTAAAAGCTCCACAGGCCGAATGAGCCGCCTGATTACTGATGTGATGGATATGGCTAAACTTCACGGGGGCGTAGGGTTGAAAGTCAGTCCGGTTGAAACCAACCTGACCGCCCTGTTAAACGAGATCATCGAAGAAAACCGGGTTGGTTACCCTAACTCGGAAATTATTTCTGATATCTGCGAAATAGTCACGACAGTCGATCCTGACCGGTTCAGCCAGGTGATTGCCAATTTAATCAGTAATGCCAGACATCATGGCGAGATTGGCACGCCAATTAAAGTGATTCTGCAAAATAACGCAGACGTGATCACACTGGCTATACGCAATAAAGGCACCGAGATTGAGCCGGAATTAACCAGGATATTGTTTGATCCATTCAAGCGCTTATCCAAGCAGAATGACAGGAACAAAACCGGTATGGGTTTGGGCCTGTATATTTCAAATGAGATCATGAAAGCGCATAGCGGTGAAATACACTACACCTATGACGGCGAGAGTGCGGAAGTGGTATTCACGCTCAAACTGGCTAGTTTAAAAAAGTAAACGCTATCTTCAAAAGCCGGGTGCCAGTTCTCACGTTGCTCAATTCCCGCTTAACTCAACTCAATCACTTTTGCAGGCTGGTAGCACCAGTGCCATGGCTCGTATTGATAACCTAGTGAATTCCCCGCCGGGTAAGACAAATAAAAGCCAAAGTCATTAGCGCGACTTTGCATCCAGTAAAAAGCAGTTGTCAGCTCAAATTCCACTTCTAGAATCGGCCCGCCATAAGTAGCCACATCGATGGCTCTGCCGGTATGATGCTCGCTGAATCCCGGTGGTGCATTGATCTCCAGGATTTTATTGATCGTTTGGCCATTGTCCAATTTACGGCGGATGATTTCGATTTGCCGGTCTATGCTGCGGAAACCGGAAACGATATATATCGAAATGCCATCCACGAGTGCTGCCGCTTTCATTCGCTTCCATGCATCTGCGGCTTCGGGAGTCAGGTAATGTTCCCTGCCGCTGGTCTCAATTTCGGCAAGTGCCAGCTGATCGGATTCGGCATACTGCTGCATGCCTCTGGCAATTAATGCCTCGGTTGAAATGCCAAGCTCGGCGACTAGCAGGGTTAAACGGTCATCCATGTGAAGTGCTAACTCAGGTCAGTAGAAATAGTGGTTTTTTAATTTATTCTTTTTGATGATATCAAATGAATACGTTTGCTATCTCAAGGTGAAGGCTGATTAAATGCCTGACATAGCACATTTGAAATGAACGCCAAGCTTCTATGAGTGCTGCCTGATTAATTTTAAATAATAACCAAACCTTACTGGTGAGCCCGGTTACTTATCCAAAAGCAGACGCAGCATACGTTCCGGATTGCTAATGAAATCATGCGTAACCTGGTAATGCTCCGTGTCTTTGTACTCCGTGAGGATAAGCCCTGATGCAGTACATGAATATATCCAGGCGTCAGGGTAGGCCATCAAAATGGGCGAGTGGGTGGCAATGATGAATTGCGAATCATCATTCACCAGGTCATGCATGCGCGTGAGCACCGCTAGCTGTCGTTGCGGAGACAGCGCAGCTTCCGGCTCATCCAGAATATACAGCCCTCTGCCGCCAAAACGGTGCTTCATTAAAGCCAGAAATGATTCACCGTGCGATTGCTCATGCAACGAATGTCCGCCATACGAGTTGATAATCGGCGGCCCGTATGAAGGGGCAGCATCCAGGTTTTCAATCTCGGTAGCGACATTAAAGAAACTCTCTGCGCGCAAAAAGAAACCATCGTTTGGTTGCCGCGACCCTTTGGCAACCCGGATAAATTCATGTAATTGCGAATGTGATGCACGTGTCCCAAAACTGAAATTCCTGCTACCGCCTTCAGGATTAAAGCCTAATGAAACCGCAATGGCTTCAAGCAAGGTTGATTTACCCGAGCCATTCTCCCCCACCAGAAATGTGATCTTAGGATGCAGCGCTAGTGTTTCTAAAGAGCGGACAGCCGGAAGAGAAAGCGGGTAGGCGTCGAAGGACTCAATTTGCTCCCGTTTAAGGCTGACACTTCTGGCGTATTGGGTTGAGATCATGGTTTTGTGAAAATGACAGGGTAGTTGTATTGCTTGTTTAAAGTCTAATATCAATTAGCTTTAATAGCTTCTTAATCTGACTTTAAGAAATCTCTTACAGCACAATCAGCGATGTTCCGATAATGACAAACTTGTGTCGCAAATATCATCTGACGGTATTAAAAATCAGGATTATATTCACTAAAAATGTGAAAAGGAGATGCAATGACTACCGATTTAAATCGCCCCAATGAAGGCACTGATAACCCCAGAGATAAATACAAAGATATCAATGTGAACAGAAATAATGACGGCAACTCAGGTAGCCCGCCTACAGATTTGGACAAAGAACCCGGCATTGGTCCAGGCGTAGACCCTGAGGATCATCCGTCGATTAAAACCAAAATCCAACCCGGCAAAGTTCAGGGCATTGATGCAAACAACCAGCCTGAGGTGCAGCCTGGCAAGATGATTGAAGACGAAAAATTTACCGAGAAGTAAATATGTAAGTGGGTGTTTACTGTCAATAGAAAAGGCCCTTCAACGGGCCTTTTGTTTAATCTAAAAACTTACACTCGCCTGCCATTGGGATTTCAGCTAGATCGCCTTGCCCAACACATTCAAGCCTGACGTTTTGCCCGACTTTCAACTCGGACGCCTTATCTTTTTCGCTTTGCTGTAATACAAACTGCGGCTCTTTGCCTTCATCTACACCGCCTTTTAAGCGTATATACGGTTCTTCAATCAGGTTCTTGCTGACATCAGCCACTGTGCCACTGACGTTAAACGTAATGTCTTTGAATTTGTTATCTGCGGTCACAACGTTATCTGCATAGGCTTTAGCGATTTCATTTGCAGTCGTTTCAAACGGCGCTTTTTCTTCCACAATTTTGTTATCAGAAGTTCTTTCCTGAATTTTTTCTTCCGGTTTATCACAGGCGGTTAGATTCAACACCATCAACCCGGCCAACATACCAAGTAAACAATTATTCTTAGTCATAAACACTCCGTCCGTTATTTAAAGTTTTGATTATTGAGACACTGGTTTTAAAACATCACATATGGTAAATATTAAATCTTTATATATTCCACTATGGCTAGAACCTGAAGTTCTTTCTTTAGTTCCGTCACCTATTTTTTGGACGCTTATACGCTGGTGACTCCAAGCGCCTGTGCAAGCCCTATAGGTATTTTTTATAGTCTATTTCCTACGTCAGTTTCAGAAATCGCTTATAAAGGAATGTTCTGATTGAGCCTACTCTGATGCTTACGCCGGAATACCGGCTTATCCAAGGAGATGAATATGCATACCAGCCAGATTATTCCTGAAATGCCAGTGGTCTGTTCGCAAGGTGGCCAATTTGCCACCGTTGATCATATGGAAGGCAGCAATACCATCAAGCTGAAAAAAGATGAGCAAGGTCAGCATCACTATATTCCCACCAGCTGGGTGACCGGCGTTGAAAACGGAAAAGTGGTGGTGGACCGGCCAGGCGATGAAGCCATGAAAGACTGGACTAACAAGCCTATGTAATCTGGCCTGTACCAGTCATTTAAACAAAGGAGCTTTGGCTCCTTTTCTATTGGTTAAATGCAGGGAATAAACACGACGCACCTGTTAAACGTAATTATTCTGACACACGATTCTTACAGCAGTATCAGTTATGTTCTGATGAAAACTTTCTGTCAGGCTAATTAAGATACGCATGCAAACAAGCGATGAATAAACGTAATTCTGGAAAGGAGAAAATAATGGCTACTGACCCGAATGGCATTATAGAGGGCGTTGGCGAGCAACCAGATCATCAGACGGATATTCATCCGGATAAAACGGATGATGCCACTGACGATGTAAATCCGGCAAACATGCCCGAGATTGAACCAGGCAAAATCCCAGGTGTTGATCCGGAAGTTGTCCCTGGCGTAGAGCCGGAAATAAAGCCCGTGACTGAACCGGAAATCGAGCCCGGAAAGATTGTGGATGATTCTTTGATTCCGCCTAAAAATCCTGTGTGAATACACATCGGGAAAAACTCCTATAGGCATGCAAAATGTTTCCCTGCATTATGGCTACCAGGGTTTGCTTTGCTACTAGGACCGTTGAGATAAGTCACTTATGTTAACGGAGTGAAACATTCCCTACCCACATTCGACAATTTGCATATTGATCCGGTGTTAAAAAAGGCATCTCCTCCGAGGTGCCTTTTTGCTTTTGTAATTTATCTAATAGCTTGTTGAGCTAACCTTTAGACCTATTCCATTCCCACTACATCGCTAGCGGTTTTGCCTGACGATACTGCACATCATCCAGCGTAATATCCATGCCGCCCAGGGTGATGCCCAGTAAATTCAATAACGGGTCCAGCAATATCCTGCCTATTTCCGCCAGTAGCGGGCTGACGATTGAAGAGATCACATTATTGATCAGGGTAAGGTTTATTACGCTCAAGACGGTGATCGTTAATGCATTTGATTGACCCAAGGCCGTTTGCAGGCTGCTGCCTAATGGGCTGGTGACACTTTGCGCTAATGGCAGGTGACTTCTGATCGGGTGCGCGACAGTGAACTCTAACGTTTGCGCGTTGGGTGGCTGTAACGGCAGGTTCAAACCGATGTCCGCAAGAGCGAGAAGACCTGATAAGGTGGAAATCCTTGCCGGTCCGGTACCGGCGCTGTTCCTCAGTGTCAGTGCCGCGATCCCCGGGTTGGCTTCAATCTCCACTTTGGTATCGCCCTCATTGTGGCGGATACTGCGCAGCCCGGCGGAGCCTGGTGCCACTTCCACACCCAGGGCGAGGTCTATGCGTGCCAGCAATGGAATATTCACCAGCACTGCGACCCGCGTTCTTATCTGCGCCGTGCGCGCCGAGGTACATATGCCGCCGCCTTCTGCCGCAGGGCCTATTGCCAGCCGGGGTGCTTCGGTAATCGTTACCTGGGCATTGATGCTGGTAATCGAGGGTATGTTGATACCCAGGGGCAGGGTAATCGCATTGACGCCATTGGCGACCATGGCTGCAGTGGTAATCACGGATAAGGCATTCAGCGCGACGTTGGCTGCAGCATTGGCGTCGGGGGTAGTCACAGCCAGCACGTCGCCCAGTTTAAGCGTTGCGGTTTTAATGGTCATGTTGGCAATGTCCTGTATCGCCGAAGTCGCTTGTACATTTGCCAGGCTATTGCGGGCTGCTGCGCTGGCAACCAGGTCGAGAAGATCACCGATTTGCATATTGGTATTCAGCAGGCCCTCTACGGTACCGCTTTGACCGGAAACCGCGAGGAGATCATGCAAGGTCACTGTGGTGGCTGCGATACCGCGATAGGTCAGCGCATCCAGTGACAGCGGCCCACCCAGCATGCCGCCTAACAGGCCATTCAGTAAGACCGATTGCTGGCTGCTGAGGTTAGTGGTGAAACTGCCTACGCCAAAGGTTGCGATTGAGGGATCAGAGACCGAGACTGCATCGGCATGCAAGGCAACCGTACCACCAAACAGGCCACCTGCCACCATGCTGCTGGGCACCACTTTGGTGGCCCTCACATACACCGCACCACGGCTGCCGTCAGCAGTGAACTGGCGACTGCCTTGCACGGTATTCAGTTTGCCGAGCAGTACCTGGTTGGGGGTTGCGGATAACTGGCCATCAAAGCCATTGTTTACTGCGGCTTGTTGCGCCATTTGGGCGACACTTTGCTGGCTCGCATCACAGCCGAGATGACGCGCGGCATGGATGGCAGCCATATCGGCAATGGATTGCAGTTTTTTCTGCTGCATCCACAGGCGGCCACTGTCTACCACCAGGGCTGTCAGCAACAATGCCATCAGCAATAACAACCCACCCACGAGGCCGATGGCCCCGCGCTGGTAGCGATAGTTAGCGGGCGGATTGCATCTCATGCTCAAAGAATTCCGGAATCGGTTTTTCAAAGCTCTTGAGATAGCGGGTATGTATTTTATTCATTACCTCACCCGAATATGGCTGCGCGTGGGTTGAGGCAGCTTTTCCTGAACGTTGCAGTTCCAGCCATTGCTGGGTCGGCAACAGCTGTCGGGAAGCTGGTTTGATTTCAGCGGGCTGGCTTGAGGCTGACGGATAAACTGCCGTCGCATGCGTGGGCAGGCTCTGCACCTCTTCTGCCAGGGAGACATTGATACTTAAGAATCCACCCAGTATCAAAATAAACATACGCTTCATGATGATCTCCTTGTTCATTGGGCAGCAACAGGGCTGACTCTATTGCCCGCTTGCGCCATTTTTTTCAGTTGCTGCAATTCGTCAGCCACGATGCCAAACTGTTTGGCAAACGCTTCTGCGCGCGAGGTATCAGATTGCTGGTAAAGCAATAAAATCAGGTTATGGGCCGCCTGCCGGTAATCCGGCGCCAGCTCCACCGCGGTCAGGAACTCATGCAGGGCTGCTTCATGCTGGCCGGATTGCATCAACACATAACCATAATCATTGCGGATGGTATGTTCGGTAGGCAATGTGGCACTTGCCGCTTTGAGGTAGCGCAATGCTTCAGGCAAATTGCCGGCATTGCTGGCGATCAGCCCCAGGCCGCGGTAGGCGTGGCCGGAGACGCAACTGTTGGCCAATTGTTCGTAAATGACCTGTGCCTGTTGCGCGCGCCCGGTTTGGCGCAGGGCATGTGCGCGCAATAATTCAGCGCGTTCGCTCCTGGTCTTGATCGCATCGAGGTGGGCAATGGCGGCGTGTGGTTTGCCGTCTGCCAGCATTTGTTGAATCAGTGCCAGCCTGGTGGATTCTTCGGGCACAAGCTCGGCGCAAGCCTTGTCTGCGGTGAGCTTGATAGGCGCTTTTGCATCAGCTGCCATTGAAGTTAGCGAGGTTTGCATACAAACGCAGCCGAGCATGATTAAAAGTGTGATCGATCTCATAACCCATTGACTCCATTCAAGGCTTTGGATAGCCCCATAAATCCTGGCCCGGCCAGGAAAATCATCAGTGCCGGAAACAGGAACAACACCATCACCACTGTCATCTTGGCCGATAGTTTGCTGACGTATTCGCGCAAGTCCGACACCTGGCGTTGCTCAACCAGGGTGGTATATTCCGCCAGCGAATCACGGATATTGCCGCCGTAGCGCGTCACCTGCTTAAGCATGGCGATGGTGTCGGTCAGTTCCATCACCTCCAACGGCGCGGCCATTTCGAGCAGGGCGTCTGCGCGATCCTGGCCGGACTGTATGCGTTTGATCACCAGCTTCAACTCACTCGCCAGATTGGGAATCAGGTCCTGGCCTTGTTGCTCAATGACCAACAGAATATGCTCCATCGACAAACCTGCTTCGAACAGCATGCGTAGCAAATGCAAAAATGGAATCACTTCTTTACGGATGGCATCTCGCCGGCTTTGTGCTTTCCAGCGCAGCAGGCGGCGAATCATCACAAAGCTACCGGCAAACACGAACAGCAGATGGAACAGCACGTTTATCCAGGTATCCTGATTCAACACTGCATAAACCGCCGCCAGCAAACCTAGTGCCAGTGGCAGCAGCCAGGCGGCCAGCAAAAAGTTGAGCTGTGCCTTGGCACCGGGCCAGCCCGCCTGAACCAGCAGGCGTTGCATCTCCTGCATTTCGCTGCTGGAAACCTTGTCGAATACATCGTGCACCACTTCTTCCAGGTCTAGCGGCCCGAGCCGGGTCGAGATGTGGATACCTTCCTGTTGCAATGCCTCGCGGAAACGGCGCTGGATATATCTGGGGTGGCTGTCTTTAAGTGCGCCATACAGCATCAGTCCTGCTGCGATCAGCAAAAACACCAGCGAGATTGGCCACAAGATGCTCATCGTTACACGCTCCGCAACATGCGCCAGAGGATAAATCCGCCCGTGCCCTGCAACAGCAGTGCGGTCATCAGCAAGGTTTTACCGGTGGGGTCTTCCAGCAGCATATTCAGGTAGCTGGGGTTCATCACCATGATGTAAACGGCAATCGCCAGAGGCGTGGCGCCCAGCACCCAGGCCGACATCCTGGTTTCGCCGGTCATGGCTGCCAGTTCACGGCGGGCCAGTTCCTGCTGACGCACCATTTTGACGATGCTATCCAGCATGTCACGTGGGCTGCCGCCATACTGGTTACTGATGCGCATGGATAATGCAATGAGGTTGAGTTCGCGCAGGTTGTGCAGCTTGGCTGCCTCGGTCAGGTTCTCGACCATATCGGCACCCAGGTCGGCGGCCCGCGTGACGCGGTCTACTACATAGCGCAAGGGCGGCACCGACTCATTGGCGGCAAAGCGGATGGCACTTTCCAGGCTGCGGCCAGTACTCAGGCTGCGTAACAGCTGGTCAATAAATAGCGGGATCTGGGCAATGGTCTGTGCCTGGCGTCGGCGCAAACGGCTATACGGCAATAAAAAGCCAAAAATAAACAGGGTGGTGCCGGCAATCAGGGTGGCGCCAATAAAGCCATAAATCAGCCAGCCGATCATTCCCAGTAACAGTAATCCGGCCGGGAGCAGCAATACGTGTTTCTTTTGCAGGTCAAAACCGATGTAGATAGAAGCGCGTGTTTTGAACTGGAGCCAGGGTGTTTGCTGTGCCCCGGGAACAGCCCCTGCAACGGTGATGCCATTCGGTAATACTTCGCGGAAATGGCTGACCATCAGTTCACGGATACGCGCCTCTTTGCTGTACCTGAACATCCAGACGGCTAACAGCAACATGCCGACAGAGGCCAGAATAAAGGACACGAGCAGCGTGGTCATCCCTGTCTCCTGAATGGCAGATTCTGCAATTTCCTGTTGCAAGGCCTGACGCCAGGGTGGTCGAAATAGCCGGTGGAGGCGTCATAGGCGTATAGCTCATTCAGTACAAAATGACCATCGCGCACACCGGCGATCTCGGTAATTGAAATCACCTTGCGCTGGCCGTTCGGCATACGCGCAATCTGCACTACCAGTTCAATGCCGGCGGTAATCATCTTGCGCAAGGTACTTTCCGTGCCTTGAAACTTGGCCAGGCCTGCCAGCATTTCAAAACGTAACATGGCGTCTTCCGGGCTGTTGGCGTGCACGGTACTCATACAACCGTCATGGCCGGTATTCATGGCTTGCAGCACGTCCATCACTTCTTCGCCCCGCACCTCGCCCAGTACAATGCGGTCAGGCCGCATACGCAAGGAGTTTTTTACCAGTTCACGGGCAGTGATTTCGCCGTTACCGTCAATGTTGGAAGGCCGTGTTTCCAGCCTGACTACATGCTCGTGTTCCAGTTGCAATTCAGCGGCATCTTCAATGGTGACGATGCGCTCGTTGGGCGGGATAAACCGGCTAAGCACATTCAGTAAGGTGGTTTTACCGGCACCGGTACCGCCGCTCACAATCAGGTTGCAACGGCGTTCAACCGCTGCGGTCAGGAAACTCAGCATTTCTTCATCCAGCGTGCCGTATTGCAGCAAATCGCCGGAAAGTAACGGTTGTTTACGGAATTTACGAATCGACAGGCAAGGGCCATCCAGCGCCAGTGGCGGAATAATGGCGTTTACCCGGCTGCCATCCGGCAGGCGTGCATCTACCATGGGGCTGGCTTCATCAATACGGCGCCCAAGGTGGGCGAGAATCCGGCGGATGACGCGTAGCACATGTTCATCATCAATGAAGCGCAAAGTGGTGGTTTCAAGACGGCCATCGCGCTCTACAAAGATTTTCTTCGGGCCATTGACCAGAATATCGTTGATGCGGTCATCTTTGATCAGGCTTTCCAGCGGGCCATACCCTGCCAGCTCATCGACCACTTCTTCAACCAGGTTATCGAGGTCGTAACCACTGATAGGCAAGTGCCGGTCGGCCACATAGGCAATCACTTTTTCGCGGACATAGTCGGCGACATCGTCACGTGCCAGCTCCAGCAGCCCAAGATGATCCCGTTCGATTTCTGCGATCAGGTGCTGATGCAGCTGAAACTTGAGTTCCTGGTAGTCTTGCGCCTGTTTCAGGCCATAATCAAATCCGCGTAGCTGGAAGTTCATCATCATGCCTTCACGATTTTTCGGCGGTGGGGGTAATGGCTGAAATCAGCCTGTAAAGCAGGCCGTTCTTTTTCTCGGTCTGCGGTGCCGGGTTATCCATCAGTTTTTCCGCCAGTTTGCGCACGCTGATGCTGTAGGGGTCATTCGGCGATAACTCAAACATGCTCTCGCCGGAATTCATGGTGGCAAGCCGCGCCATGCCGGAAGATGACAAGCTGGAAAGCAGTGGCAAGCCAAATGACTGGGCAATACTTTCGGCATCCGGCGGCATTTTGGACAAATAGCGATCAACCACTACGCCGGTACTCGCCAGCGAGACTTTTTCCTCGCGCAGATGTTTGATCAGCTGCATGTTCTGCCGGCAACTAGGCACGCTCTGTTCAACCAGCAACACGATCTGATCGACGTTGCCAAGTAATAACAGCAGGAAATCCGAATCGACCATGCCGCCAAGATTTAACACGATCCTGGAAAAATGCCGGCGCAGGCTGCGTAACAGCACCACGACATCGGCGGCCGTGAACTGGGCGCCAGTCCATGAATCTTCAGGCATGGAAAGCACAGTCAGGCCACTTTTGTGACGGCCAAATCCGGTTTGGATGAGTGTGGAATCGATACGCCGCAAACTGCGGATCGCGTCGATAAAACTGTATGAAGAAGTCAGGCCAAGGTAGAGCATGGCGTCGCCATGTGGCACGCCCAGGTCTAGCAATAAAGTAGGCTCTTTCTCCTGTATGGCCAGTGCAACATGCAGTGCCAGCATAGGCGAATCGCTGCCTGGGCGGGCACTGACCACGGCAGTGATTTTGCCATTCTGGTCATTTTGCGAGACTTGCATGCTGCCATCGCGCGGAATCAGGCGCTTGACCTCAGCGATCACTTCGCTGGCGCGGGTGCCGCTTTTGATAAAGTCACGGGCACCCAGCCGGATCACCGTCAGCAAAAGATTCTGGTCAAAAGAATCCGCTACCACAATCACCGGCAGGAAAGGTTTGGCCGCAATAATGCCTTCAATCAGCAAAGCTTCTTTGCGGTACTCGGCCGGATTCAGCTGTACAAAAATAATGGAAGCGCCAATGGCATCCGAAAGTTGTATCACCCGGTCAATCGAAGGTGAATCGGCGGGAATCATTTCGCCTTCATCGCGCAGCGATTGGCCCAGCCATTGCAGGCAGTCCTGGCTTTGGGTAATGGCAATAAAACAGTTGCGTTCGCTCATGGTTTACCTCGAGAAGCCGGTGGCAGGGATTCCAGTATCTGGCTTGGGGCCTTTCTGGAAGAACAGGTCGCTAAAACTGGGGTTATAGTCACGCAAATTACCGCCTGGCATGGCAGGCAATGCGGCATCCCTGGCAATGGGGCGCACCAGGTGAGGGGTGACTATCATCAGTAATTCTTTATCCTCGCGGTCAAAACGGGTGGAGCGGAAAAACGCGCCGATAATCGGCAGGTTGCCTAATCCAGGCACCTTGTCCACATCCTGCAATGTGTTGCGGCTGACCAGGCCACTGATGACAAAACTTTCGCCATCACCCAGTGACACACTGGTATCTGTCCTGCGAACGCGCAAGCCAGGCACGGCAACGCCACCGCTTTGCACCGCATTGGTAAAGTCGATCTCGCTGACTTCGGGAGATACTTTAAGGAAAATCCTGTTTGAATCCAGCACTGTAGGCGTCAGCATCAGACGCACGCCATATTCCTTGTAACGAATCGTCACCGCGCCTAGCCCGCCAGCGCCTGACTGGATAGGGATAGGGAATTCACCACCGGCGAGGAAGCTGGCACTTTGCCCGGAAGACGCGGTAAGGCTTGGTTCTGCCAGTGTGTATGCAAAGCCATTGGCTTCAAGAATACTCAGCGTGCCAAGCAGGCCCCGGGTTGCGTTACCCGCCACAAAGTTAAATGCATTCGGAACAGGCAGGAACCCTGAAGCGCTATCAAGCGTTATATTGTCGCCAGAGTTACCGTTAAAAGTGACTGGAGGCCCCCTGCGAGCACCACTGAGATTCCCTGGGCTACCCATGGAAAGGGTGGTGTTACTACTGTTCTTACCCAGGAAAAACCCGGCACGCATCATATTTTGTTTGCTGACTTCTACTACCTTGATATCAATCTGTACCTGATTATCAAAGCTGCTCACGGTGGCATCCACAGGCGTGATGATGGTTTTATCAACGGCCTGGCGTGCGAACGTATGTTCTTCCAGAGAGTCGGCTTCACCAGCAATCGCCACCTGGTTACCGGCGGGCAGCAGTTTGATGTTTTTTGAAAGCTTTAACCGCTGCTGTTCGAGCCCGGTACTCACCTGCACTGCCACTTTGATGCGTTTAGCCGGCGTGGCTGCTTTTTCATTTTCCCAGATAGCAACTTCAGTCACGCCCGCCTGTTTGCCGATGATCAGGAGATTGCGCGAGGTCAGCATACTGATGCTCACGACATCAGGGCTACCTACCGCCACACGCTTGACCGGTTTGGCATGCACGTACACCTGCTGGTCGCCAATGGACAGAGTCAATGGATTGATATCCTCAGCTTGTGCGGCCAGTGCAAGGCTGCAAGAAAGCACACACCACAGATATCCTATAGTCGACATATACCCCTGGGCTTTCTGATGATTATTTGGCCACATGGATAACCTCTGTTTTCTCGCCGAGATGCACAATAACCTGTTCACGTTTTGAAGTGGCAGTGACTGGCTGGATGTTGGTATTTACCTGGGCAGGTTCGATCATCGCCGTTGGCAACCCGGGTGCTTTTACACCAGGTGACTGGGAAACTTCACTAAGGCGGACAAGCGGATGGCTGACAGTGGCAGAGCCATGACCGGCAGGAGCCTCTCCGCGCAGAGCCAGGCGTAAAGAACCGGTGTTGTCTCCCAGCATCAGCTTTGTCATATCCTCTGCATGTACAGCAAGGATGGCAGAACGGCTGTCCTTGTTATTTTTGATGTCGGATTTATTATCGGCGCCCAGTTTGGCCGGTGCCGAAGGCGTCAATGATTCCGGCTGGCTGGTTTCGCTTTCGCCGGTGAGCGTGCCGTAAGCCAACACTTTTACATCGGTAAGTATTACCTGTGCAGAACTGATTTCGCCGGTTTCACGCTCCGAACGTAAATACAGCAATACATCGACATGGTCACCTGGCTTGATAAAGCCACCAACACCGACGACTTCATTTACCTTAATGGCAACTGCACGCTCATTGGGTGCCAGGGACTGCCCAAACATGCTGCTGGCAGGAAAATGCGAAGCATTAAACGGCGTGCCTTTGATGATGGATATCGTGGTTGCCTTGCCTATCAGTGCTTGCGGGTCGCTAAACGCGCGATTATCCAATGTAGAGGTAGTGGCAGTTTCGAGGTCTTCGATCAGCAACACATGGCCTGCGGGCAAAGTCTTGCTGGCAACGACTTGGGTATAGGTCGGTACAACTACCGCGATGGTGTCGACTGGTTTTTTCTGGCTTAGCTTGTAACCTATGTAGGCCGTGACAACGGCAGCGATCACCATCAATGTCGCCAATACACGTACAAATGTACTGTTCATGATGCCTTCCTTTTCTTAGTATTTTTCTTAAAGTTCGATCACTGCTTTACCTGCCAGATCAGCAGGTACTTTCGGAATCTGTCCTATGATGGGTAATGTCAGCATAGGGATCAGCGGATCTGCGGCGTAACCGCTATACACCACACTGACTGTCAGCTGGTTGCCGTTCATGCTTAGTTGCACAAGGCTGTTGCCGGCACCCAGAACCTTGTTTTTGGGTTTTGTCGGCAGCCAATTCAGCGAATTGCCCACCACGCTGCGTACTTTGGGATCTACACCATTGCTCAGGTAAGCACCGTTATTGGCGAAAGCCAGGCGGTCAACCGCAATCGCGGCGCGTGCGCCTTCTTCAGCGGCATGCACAAATGCGGATTGCATCAACATCACCATGGCGTAATTAACCATGGCATAAAACAGTGCAAAAAAGAGCATGAAAAGCATCATGAACTCGATCGCTACCGCGCCATTTTGTGGCCTGGATGCTTTTAAATACTCAGTTTTCGTTTTTGGTAGCATTAATTAGTGATTCCTATTACAAACAGCAAACCCACACCTAAAGCCGCGCCAAATGGCAACCATCTCTTGCGTGTGATGGGCTGTGCACGCAGCCGTGAAATCAACAGGTAAGCAAGCCCAAACAATGCGGCAAGCAAGGCTGCTATCACAAAAGAAAACAGGGTCAAGTAGCTGCCGGCAATCAAGGCAATTGCCAGCAATAACTTGGCATCTGCCGCACCCAGCAGGCGCGCTGCATAAGCCGGCAAGGTAAACAGCAGGCTGATGGCAGCGCCAATCGCGGCAGATTGCGCAGTGGCATTGAGCATGGAGTGGCCGGTGAACAGCAGCCAGAAGATGGCGACCAGACACATCCCCAAGGTCAGGATGTTCGGGATGCGCCTGGCGCTCAGGTCTGCCGTAGCAACACCCAGGCACCAGGCAATTATCATCAATTTTGCGATAGGCATGCTATGCGCTCATGGATTAATCGCCAGAAATTACGGGCGATTGCATGATGCAAGGCTAGGTTAGCGCACCAGATATTTGAGTAAAGATTCCTGTGATAGCGGTATTGATAGGATCGACGAACGCGACCAGTGCAATGGCTACCATGGCTGCAATCAATGCATACTCAATGGCGCTGGCACCTTCTTCGTCAAAGATGAAATTTACAAACGTTGTTTTGATCAAGTTGAACATATTAATTCCCCGGAATATTGATAAGCTAGGTACTTCTACCCACGTAACACACATTTAAAAATCAGCACTCTTGAAGGTACTTCAATCTTTTGCAAAAGCTTGGGTTAAAAGTCGTGCAGGGTGCCGTTCTTTTAAGCCAAACATATTGCTTTAAATGTAATTAGCAACTAATGTGCCATGATTGTTAATATTCGTGAAACAACGTCTAACTATTTGATTTAAATATAGTTTAATTAAATATTATTGCATACATATTGCAACAATTACTATCACAGTTTCACAATTTTTGTCTTAAACATGACAAATTGTGACAAAGGATTAGATTTTTTAGGAAAATCTGGTTCGGATTCAAGCGTTTACGATTTCTCCACATTGTTTAATATTTGCCATTCCGCACGGTTACGGCCGTTCTCCTTTGCGCGGTAAAGGCATTTGTCGGCTTCCTCAACCAGCTTGAGCATGTCATCGTGAGGGGTGGGCAACATAGTCGTAATTCCCATCGAAATGGTGACAATATTATGTTGGGATTGCTCGTGCCTTATATTCAGTTTACGTACGGCATTCAACATTTTCTCACTGAGATTCTGGGCCTCGTTTAACGAGGTATGAAACAGCACTACCGCAAACTCTTCGCCACCGTAACGGGTCACAGAATCACCAGCACGGCGTGCGCAGCTATCCAGTGCCGTGGCTACCTGTCTCAGGCATTCATCACCGGCCTGATGGCCGTAGCTATCGTTAAATTTCTTGAAAAAATCCACATCCACCATCATGAGTGACAGTGGTACTTTGGAGCGGCATGCCTGTGCCCAATAGTTAGCCAGATTGACATCGAAACTACGCCGGTTGCCAATGCCGGTCAGTTTATCTTCCCATGAGGCTTGCTCTGATAACACCTGTTTCAGCAGCACATCAATCAGAATTTTGCGGATTTCACTTGCTGATGCCCACAGGGTAGCCCCCACCATGATCAGCATGACCATCACCATATGCAGGGTTTCGAAATCCAGGAACGGGGTAGCCAGTAACAGAGGCACGTAAACACCGGCAGCAAAGGCAAAGAATATGGGCAGGAAAACCACCAGCCTGGGCAGCGCCATAATGACGCCAATCAGCATAATAATGAGAATGGCAGCTTTGCCGGGCCGGCTGACAAATGGCAGTGCGAATGAAAGTGCACCCCAGCCCAAACCGGCAATCGCCGCCGCAGCTACATGGCGGTTGATGCGCGCCAGCTCGATACTGACATTGGCGGAGAGCAGGTCCAGTCTCCCTAGCCACCAGTGCCACGCATGCGCAATAAGCAACCAGGCATACCATAAGCCGGCATATTTCACGCCTATATCCCACGCCAGCATGCCAGCAGTGGCAAACCCGCTGAATAATACAATTAGTTTACTGCTGTTTTTGCCACGGTATACGTGACGCAACTCTTCACAGGCAAGGTCATGCGGATCGAACTCGAGAGTCTTGATGGCATGTTCTCTTGTTTTCTTGATCAAAATCCGATCCTGTTCTTATTGGTTTTTGAAGAGGGAGTACGGTTGCCTGAACGTAAATAATCTTAAGCTCACTATAAATCTTTATAAGCATGAGTGTAAATATTATTTTGAACTATATTTTTATGCATGCGATTTCCGTCGTGATTTATCACACGTTACATACGGTTTTACCCGAAAACATAACGCTTTAACTTTGGTTACCAAGGGCTTATGCCGAGCTTGTGAACATTCATTTGCAGCTGGAACTAGTGCGTCAACATTGACGCCTGAACCCGTTTGGTATTGAAGCCATGTTCGAATAGAATAAAGACGCAAACAAAAATACCAGGACCATTAAAAGGCTGGATTGCTTTAGGGTTGGATAAACATGGCCGGTTAAACAGGCCTAATTTAGGAGGTAATAAATGGCATCGATATACTCACCTGAACACCGCGCATTACAGGAAGAGTTTGAAACTACCAAGCTTGCTGAATTGTTGGACAATGGCTGGATTCATGAAGAAATTTCTGATGAAGAGAGAGCTTTTATCACCAGCCGTGACATGTTCTTTCTTTCTACCGTTGATAGAGACGGAATGCCTACTGTGTCTTACAAGGGTGGCGGTGTCGGCTTTGTCAAGGTGCTCGATGAAAGCACACTGGTTTTCCCAGGGTTTGATGGCAATGGCATGTTTTATTCAGTTGGCAATATTGAGGGCCAGGGTAAAGTCGGCCTGTTGTTCATTGACTTTGAAACACCACACAGAGTCCGCGTGCAAGGTACCGCCAAACTGGTACGTGAACATGCATTGATGGCTGAATACACCGAAGCAAAATATTTGATCTTTGTGACAGTGACCAAGATTTGGGTGAATTGCCCGCGCTACATCCACAAATACAAAAAGATCGATCAATCCAAATATGTGCCTGAGCCATGCAAAGTGACGCCGATTCCAACCTGGAAGCGGCTGGATATGGTGCAGGACGCCATTACCCCTGAAGAAAAAGCCATTGCAGAATCAGAAGGGCTGGTGAACCTGGAGGAGTATGAAGATAAAGTAAAGCGTGGGGAAGGCTAGTAAACCGTTACCCTATATCAGTGATTAACAGTGCCTTTGGTTGAATAATCAAAGGCACAATGGTTTGGTGGTTAGTCAAAGCATGCGCTAGGCATTTCTTGGAAATTTTTTAAATTTGGTGTGGCGAAGATATTCCGGAATAAATTTTCTTACACTACAATCAGCAGGCGGCTTATAACTTTTTGATCAAAATTGCCTTAACTTAACGATGGGATGCTATTTATTCAAAAAATATTAGATTTTTAACTCGGGAAAGTGGATAGGAGATAATGATGGCTTTGAACATAGAGTTTAAAAGCAATAAAGCAATAATACTGGATAAAAACCTGCTGGATCCCGGTTCTGACTTGGCAGATGATTCCGAAGAGTCTGAGATTCATGATACGGATACTTCGAATCCTGATCCGATAGACACTGATATTACCGACCCTATTGAAAGAGATTTGTACGAAGATTTTTACCCGGATGATGATCCAGATACTCCTGACCCAGGGTTTTATCGACATGACCCTAAAGTTAAGAGAAAGGATATCTGTACGTGTCATTGATTAAAGCTAAAACATTGTGTTTCATATAAAGCCCCGCTAAATTAAGCCGGGCTTTTTTATTTCTCCAGTCCCAGGTCAACGAGGGTGATAGTTAAAACCTTGCGCAAGATTGATGACCTGAATATCCAAACCCATCAAATCTTGAGCAAGTCAGAATCAGTCAGTGACTTCCTACACTGAAATGAGCGGCGAACTGATAGAGCTGTCAAACGAAACATTATTTAATGATTCACGCTTAGAAATAACGCATTTCCATCACTTGTATTTTATTTCATCACTGGCGCTTGATCCATAGCGCTAAATTATTAAAGGATATAAAAATGAAAAAAATAATGATCGCGATTTTATTCTCAACAGTTTCAATGTCCAATTATGCGGCCGAGACCAAAGATGATGGTGCCAAGATGGGTACCTCAAATAGCCCGCAAGTGGAAAGACAACAACGCTATACAGATAAAGGGCCAACTGACGTAAACCAGAATGGTGTGCCTAATGATGCCAGCAACCTGGGCAATTCTGATTCCCCGCAAGTCAAAGAGCAAAACAAACGCACAGATAAAGGATCTGCTGACCGTCCTTTTAAAAGGCAGAAAAACAAAGTGCTGAATAACAAAGACGATAAAGCGGGCACAACCAAAGGTAATCCGGTACAGCCAACTGAGTATGAAGCTGCTCCACCAGCAACCACGAACTAATTGCGAGGCAAAATGGCTGGCCTGTAAACAGGGTCAGTCAAGCGCCTCATCTCTATAAGCCTGATTTACATAGTCGATTCCAGAGGATTTAATCATGTCATATCCACAAGTAATCAGTGAGGTTGCAGGCGCCATCAATGCGGTAATTAATGTGATTGCGGGCTCAGTACTGAAAGTATTGCCTGTGCTTTTGGTGATGCTGCTTGGCCTGGCTGCAATCGATGTGTTTGTAGGGACATTGCTTGAAGGTAATGCGCGCCCAGAAACACCTTTCTTGTCTGAAAGCCAGCAGGCTGAAATCAAGTTAAGCTCAAATGATACTGTGGACGTAGCTTCAGTTCCTCAAGAATAAATCATGGATTTTGACTTGCATTAGATTTAATCTGATAGAGCTTTGGATGTACACTAAAAATAAGAAATGCTGATTCCTGTCGAATCAAACAGGGGTAAAAGACTTGGGGATAAACAATGAAGGATTTTTACCAGTTTTTTGATGATGACTCCAGTACATATACTTATGTACTCACAGACGTTGAAACGAGGCAGGCTGTCATCATTGACCCGGTAGACCAGCATTTGCAGCAATATATGACATTGCTGGCGGATGAAGATTTAAAGCTTACATATGTGCTTGAAACGCATGCGCATGCTGATCACATCACTTCTGCCGGCGCGCTTTGCTCGCTTACAGGTGCCAGAGCTGCGACCCCTGTTCATTGTAAAATTACCGCCGCTGAAGTCCAACTTGATGATGGTCAGGAGTTATCTTTTGGTAAGCATCAGGTAATCAAAGCTATCCATACCCCGGGCCACACATCCGGTGCCATGTCTTATTTCTGGAGTGATAAATTGTTCACCGGCGATAGCCTGTTAATTAATGGCTGCGGACGTACCGATTTCCAGAGTGGCGATGCCGGTACGCTGTATGACAGCATCACAAAGCGCCTGTTTGGCTATCCAGATGAAACCCTGGTGTATCCGTGCCACGATTATGATGGCAAGACGCATTCAACAATAGGTGTCGAGCGGCGCACTAATGAAAGGATCGCCGGAAAAAGCCGCGAAGAGTTTATCCGCATCATGGATAGCCTGAATCTGCCACCACCAAAAATGATTGATAAGGCAGTGCCTGCAAATCTGAAGCTGGGATTAAATATCAGGCATGCCGCTGGTGGTTAGTGCTGCGTTTAAGTAAATGGTGCTCAGCAATACTGTAAATGAACTAGTGTCTAGTTTACCTATTCATACAAGTACTTGAAACAGACAATATTTGAAATTGTAAGGTGAAGTTATGGATTTAAACTACGAAATCAAGAATTCTAACCAGTTTGATCGCGTCAGAAACTCGACTGATGAAGATATTAATGAGCAGATTGACCGGGTGACTAATACCAACATCCAGTACTATGCGACGCGACCCGCGTGGGAAGTAAAGCAACGCATTATTGCGCTGGAAAAAGAATGGGACACAGAGCGTGTCCTGGAAGTAAATGCTTCTACCCTGGCACTCACCGGTTTGGTACTTGGCTTAACTGTGAACAAAAAGTGGTTAGCATTACCTGCGGTGGTATTACCGTTTTTATTGCAGCATGGTTTGCAAGGCTGGTGCCCTCCATTACCTATCCTGCGCCGTATGGGAATCCGCACAAGGGATGAAATTGACAGGGAAAAATATGCTTTGCTAGAGAGCTTGAAATCACGAAACGATTGATGGCGATTCAAAGCTTTTTAAAAAGCTCCAGGATTAATACCTTGGGGCTTTTTTTGTACGATGATTCCTACGTAAAATTCAGCTGAAACTGTATACAGCGTTTTATGTAAACTCTTCATGATTTAGCCTCAACTCAATGAATATACGTGCTCAAACAGATATTCATATTTTGACATTTTTGGCCAAGGTTTAGGAGAGGTTCATGCTGCATACAATTCTAATAGTAGTATTAATTCTTGCTCTGATCGGAGCCTTACCAACCTGGCCGCACAGCGCCAAATGGGGCTATTACCCAAGCGGTGGACTAGGCTTGGTATTGCTGATCCTGATTATTCTGGCTCTTACCGGTGGCGCTTAATCCTGCTAGCTTAATTACGCACTCGAATCACACCACGCTTCTACACCAATGATTAAAACCTTTTAATTAAGTGAGGTCGTCATGATGAACAGTACTGATGCTTCAAGTAATTCAGATAGCGGTATCTCTTTAGCTACTATAACAGCGGGCATCGTTGCTGCCGTTATGTTTTTGTTGATTTCTTCTTTCGTATCGAATGATACAAGCTGGCCTATGACCAGTGACCGTGTCTGGGCGACCAGGACCTTGACCGGTGATGAAATTGCGCGTACCAAAGTAAGTATGCCATCAGAAGTGCAAGCAAGTATGAAAACAAATACGGAATCACAGGATAAAGAAGGGCATTTCCTGGATGCGTTGTACCGCTCCGAATTTATGAGTATATTTACTGAGCCTACATAGCAGACCATAATAAAAATAGAATCCGAACAAATGCTTAGATCTGGTGGATTTTATAAAGAATATAGTGAGAATTTTTTATAATTTTAAGTAAGGGAAAAATCATGAATAAAAATATTTGGATAATTGCTGCACTGGCACTAGTGCTGTCAGCATGTAAAAGTACAGAGATGAAACCGGCTCAGGTTGACCCAAGCGTCACAAGGCCGATCACCAATACCCAGCAGGAAAACACCAGTGCTGAAGCACCTGCAGCCCCGAATAAAATTACCATTGCAACTGTAGATGTTGATTCCGGCAAAGATCAGATGAGTGCAGCAGAGCTGGCCAAACGCCAGATCTTTTTTGATTATGACAGTGATGCCATCCGTGATGAATACAGAGGCTTGATCGAAAACCATGCCAAATATTTAGCCGCGCATCCACAAACTAAAGTGGTGTTACAGGGTAATACTGACGAGCGTGGTACACATGAATACAACCTGGCATTAGGTCAGCGTCGTGCTGCAGCAGTTAAAAACGCGCTGAATGTACAAGGTGTGAGTGATCAGCAAATTGAAACGATCAGCTACGGCGAAGAGCGCTCAAAACAAAACTGCGGTGAGGAAGACTGCTTCCAGCATGACCGGCGTGTGGATGTTGTCTATTCTGGCCAGTAAGCACTCACTACATCTAGTACCTTTTCCTAGCCTCTAATGCCTTAATCAGCATTGGAGGTTTTGTTTTAAATCACAGACCAAATATCAATTTGAAGTTAATACATTGAATCGTAGCGTCAGATAACTCCTACTCACGAATCAGCGCTTGCCTATACGTTAATCTCAACTTAAATGGGATTATAGAGTCCAACAGAGTGGCTGGCTTAGAGTCATTTTGTTTCCCTGAGACACCCTAATTTATTTCCCCACTTCGGTGGGGATTTTTTTTAAGGCCGGGTAAATTTCCGGTAATTCTTACAACAAATTTAGCTGAAACTCCCTGCTCGGTTCGGGATGAAACCAGCATATTAGATCCGTAAATTCCACAATAACGGCTAGCGCTCGACCGTTAGCAAAAATATAAAGGCTTAAATGCAGAAAAGGAATTTCGCAAAAGAAATATTAAATATGGTGACTTCCTTGATCATCTCGGCAGGTGTGGTAGTGACGTCTTTGATGATGATGTTTATTATTTTTATCACCACTATCATGTTGATCGGTATCGTGTTTAACAACCATACAACCAGTGGAAATAATATGACTTACACATCCGGAAAGTGAGCACTAACGCAAACCTGAGTGTAAAAAAATACGCAATCAAATGTTGAAGCTTATGGTTTAGAGACCGAGATTAATGGATTCAATTTTTTCGTAATCCAGAGGCTTGGTTAAATGCAAATCGAAACCTGCATCCAGTGCATTTTTTTTGTCCGACTCAGTACCATAACCAGTGAGCGCAATCAGATAGCATTTGCCAAGTTTTTCATTCTGGCGAATGGCTTTGGCCACTTCGTAGCCGGTCATATCGGGCAGGCCGATATCGAGGAATATGATACCTGGTAAAAATTCTTCCGCTGTTTTCAGCCCTTCTCTGCCTGAGTTAGCGGTCTTCACCTTATTACCTGCTAATTCCAATAAATCTGAGAGGGTGCTGGCGGCATCTTCATTGTCATCGACCACCAGTACCCGGGTATTTTCTTTAGGCAAATCCTGAACGCCCTGTTCTACAACCGCTGGTTTGGCTTCATGTTGTGGCGCTTCTACCAGGTTTAATTCGAGAGTGAACGTACTGCCCTGATTGAGACCCGGGCTGGTTACGCGGATTTCGCCATCATGCAAATGCGTAAGGTTTTTTACCAGTGAAAGCCCTATGCCCAGGCCTTCCTGCGCGCGCTCTTCTGTATGGGCATGCTGTACAAACAGATCAAAAATATTATGCAGATGTTCTTCATCCAGGCCGATGCCGTTATCTGAGACCCTGATCAACACAGACTGTTTATCTTTGGTCACATCCACTGTAATCAGGCCGCCAGAAGGAGTGAATTTGGCCGCGTTGTTAATCAGGTTGCTGATGATCTGGATCAAGCGCACTCTGTCGCCGGACACCCATAATGGTTCGGGCCAGATGGTAATGGAAATTTGATGGCCGCGGTCGGCAATTAAATTGCTGCTGCTTTCTGCTGCCGCCTCGACAAAATCCCGCACATTCAACGTCTCGATATCGAGTGAGATTTTACCCTGCGAGATACGTGACACATCGAGCAGGTCATCCACCAGTTTCACCATCTGGTCGGTCTGGCGTGAAATGATATCCAGCAGCTCAAACTCTTTGGCATTGAGCGAGGTGTTTAACGTCCTCAGCAATTTGATAGAGTTCCGGATCGGGCCCAACGGGTTACGCAACTCATGCGCAAGCGTAGCCAGGAATATATCTTTTCTCCTGTCAATTTCGCGCACGTCCTGCTCGGCCAGGCTTAGCCTTAAAAGTGCCTTGATATTAACGACTAATTCTTCAGGTTCTATCGGTTCAAACAGGTAATTATCCGCCCCGCATTCGATGCCATTGATTTTATCGACCAAGGTAATGAACGAAGCAGAAGTTTGCAGGATGGCGATGGAAGCGGTGGATGGCGAAGATTTCAATCTCCTGCACACCTCGAAGCCATTGATATCCGGCAAGCGTGTATCCAGCAAAATAAGGTTGGGTTGCTCACTATTTGCCATCGCGATGGCATCGCCACCATTGGAGGCTTCTATGATGGTGAACCCGGCCTTGGTTAATATCCTTGATTTTGCATACCTGGTGGCATCGGTATCGTCCACATTCAATATCAAAAAATCATGTAATGGATGATTTCTTATCATATCAACCACCTTGGTTGAGAATGTTTCATTGTGAAATGTCCGTAGGATTATCTGCCGTATCAGCGTTTGAATCTTTATCGCTGGCTAGTGCATCCAAAGAATTCCCGTGCTTAACATTCAATAACTCCCTTAAGCTGGAAAGCAGGTCGGCTTTAAGCATCGGTTTGTGGAAATAGCCATCTGCGCCCAAAGCCATGCCTTTTCTTTCATCTTCTACGCTTGAAGCAATAATCACCGGCACGCTACGCTCTTCGTCCTGTTTCAAGTCGGCTAACCAGCGCCATGAATCTTCGCCTTTGAGCATGATATCCAGTAGTACAGCGACAGGTTTTACCTGGTTCCACATCGCATTTGCTTCCCGCAGGGAGCGGGCAGGGATGCCCCTGAATTCACTGTCATCCAGGTAGCGGCTGTATAACAACTGTTCAAAATCTTCGTCTTCAATAATCATCACTGGCAAGCGATTGTCCTCGATGATCAAGGCCGGAATCGGGTCTTCAATACTGCTGACCAGTTTTATCCTGGCAGGCACGGATACCGCAAAAGTAGAACCTTCGCCGACCGTGCTTTCAACCGAAATTTTGCCATGCAGTAATGACGCCAGGTTTTTACATAGCGGTAAGCCAAGACCTGTGCCCTTAACGCCTTTTTGCAGATGGTTTTCAACCTGTGAAAATTCCTCGAAAATCAGTTCCAGGTGCTCTTCGGGAATACCCAACCCCGTGTCTTTAACCGCGAAAGTCACGCACTGTTTTTCGTCTATTGAAACGCTCACTTCAATGCTGCCGACCTCGGTAAACTTGAGCGCATTCGAAATGAAATTACGCAGGATCTGCGAAATCTTGGCTTCATCCTGGAACAGTTCAATATCTTCTTGTGGAAAAGTGAAGTTCAGCGCCAGTTTGTTGGAAACCAATAGTGGTTTCAGCATGCCTCTTAATGCACTAAGCATTTCGCTGACGTAAAAAGCGGTTGGTTTGACTTCAGTTTTACCGGCTTCGATTTTGGCGATATCCAGCAGGTCATTCACCAGGTCGCTTAAAGATACCGCGCCTTTCATAATGTATTGCACCTGCACTTCCTGCTCGGGGGTTAAGTCGCCATCCATTTTTTCAAGCAGCAATTTCGCCAGGGCGCGAATTGAATTTAAAGGTGTCCTGAACTCATGGCTCATGTTGGAAAGAAAGCGCGACTTTAATTCATCGGCACGGCGTAAATGACTGGCTTTCTCGTCCAGTTCGGCGTACAGGGCCACCACCCCGCGATTGGTATCTTCCAGCTCCTGGGTCAGCGAGATCAATTCTTTCTGCCTGGCGTTCAGCTCATCCAGCGTGCGCAGCAATTCCCGGTTCTGGTGCTGGACTTCAGATAAGGAAATATTCGGCGCCAGTTCTGATAGTTGCGACATGGAACTGCCGACTTTTGCCGGCGTGAGCAAGGCGGCTGTTTTAGGTAAGAACTTGCGCAGGATAATGGATGTGCCATTGCTGTCGGTGTTGATTTCAAATCTGTCCATGAGCCTTTTGGCACCAATCACACCCAGACCCATGCCCGTAGGAGATTTATAGTGGCCAGACAGCACTTCATTGATATGCGGAATGCCCGGGCCTTTGTCTTCGATATGAATGGTTAATAATTGTGGAGCTGTGGTTCCTTCAATTGAATATTCAATACGGCCTTTGCCGGCATAGTTGTACACATTTCTGGCGAGCTCGGAAACGGCAGTGGATATGCGTGCCTGGTCTTGCAAAGCAAAGCCGCAGATAGCCGCGATATCCCTGGCACGTTGCCTGGCAGCAACGACATCCAGTTCGGTTTCTATACTTAAAGCGAGAAATCTGATCGACATAAGTACCTAATTTAAAATACGCTTGAAAACAACAATGGTGGCGTCATCCCTGCCACGCGTGAAATCGCGGTGAATCACCGCTGCAATGACTGCGGAATGGCATCTCTCCAGCGCGGGATAATTCTCCAGCGCCCACTTGGTGCCGATGCCGTCAGAATGCATGATCACCAGTGCATCCTCCTGCCACGCATGCGCGAACTCCTGCGTTTTGAGCATGTTGGTGCCGACAATGCCGTTATGGCTGATCAGGTGCTGTCGGCCCTGGGGTGAGACAATACAGCCGGCAATATTGCCGACACCGCAATACCTGAGTTCATGCGAATTAATATCAACTCTGGCGATAGAGACTGCTGCACCACGGCTGCTGCGCATCAGCGAATGGCTGCTTTGCATGACTTTTGCCGGAAAAGAGTCTGGATCTGTTTCCAGTGCTTTCACCGCCAGTAAAGAGGCATCTGCTGCGCCTGGCCCATGGCCGAGTCCATCTGCTACCACCACACTGAGTACATTCTCCGAGCCGACCGCTGTCCACGAATCACCACATATTTCTTCAGACGGGATAGGCACACATATATTGCCTATTTCCCAGAAATTTTCCGAGACCATTTCAGGGTCAGCCCACATAATCATCAGCAACACATTGCCTTTGCCGTGTTCAGAATAAATATCGACATGGTGTGCCAGCCGTTTGATGGCACCTAAGCCTGTGCCATAAGTGCCGGTTGTAGAATTGCCGTCTTCAAAGTTGAGCGCGATATTGCCCATGCCCGGGCCAGAATCTACCGCAAGCACTTCAACGCCATGTTTGTCACCAGCTGAAATAGGGCGGATATAAATTTTCCCTGCACTGGCATGCTTCTCAATATTGGTGCCTGCTTCGGTGATGATAATGGCCAGTTCGCCAGCACGTACTTCATCAAAGCCTAACTTGCGGCTGAGTTCCACGCCTGCCCGTCGCGCAGAAGATACTTCACCGATCTCACCAATGTTATGGCTGGTTTGTGTGCCTAACCGCATCATGCAATTTTCCACTTTCTGATGATGACAGTTGTGCCTGCACCAGGCTGTGTTTCCAGATGAAACTCATCAGAAAGTTTTTTAGCACCACTCAGGCCCAAACCCAAACCGCCGCCGCTGGTGTAGCCATCAGTGAGCGCCAGTTCTACGTCTGGGATCCCCGGGCCATCGTCGGTAAATAATAATTCCACCCCTATTTTGGCAGATTCATTCAACTTGCTTAGGTGGCATTCGCCACCTTTGCCGTATTTCAAGGTATTTCTGGCGAGTTCACTTGCGGCTGTGATCATTTTGGTCTGGTCAACAATGCCAAAGCCCAAAGCGGCCAGCTCCTCACGCACCAGTTTGCGCAAACGGACCACATCTTCGTCGCTATACAGAGGCATGACCACAGCATTGGATCCTGCTATTTTCATGTAGGCACCGTGTATAGATTTTTGTAGTGTGAAATGCCGCTCATTGGAGTTGATCTAACATGGCAATGCCGCGTTCGACATTCAGCGCGGTGATCACGCCTTCGAGTGCCAGGCCCAGCTCAACCAGCGTGATGGCAACGGCAGGCTGCATGCCAACGACCACTGTTTTAGCATCCAGTATTTTGGCCATGGCCGCGGTATTGCTGATCATGCGGCCGATGAACGAGTCGACGATATCCAGTGCAGAGATGTCAATCAGCACACCTTTGGCGCGGTCTTTGACAATGCGTTCGGTCAAATCATCCTGCAAAGTCATTGCCAGCCGGTCATGCATATCGACCTGAATCGTCACCAGCAATAATGAGCCCATCCTGAGGATTGGAATACGTTCCATGATGCCTCCTTACACTGCTGCTGAATGCGTGACCGAAGCGCCGGTTTTTTTCAGGGCAATCACGAACGCATCGGCAAGGGTCGCTTTGGTAATCACGTCTTCCAGGTTGACGCCCAGGTGGACGATGGTTTGTGCAATTTGAGGACGGATGCCGCTGATAATACAGTCTGCACCCATCAAGCGTGCGGCAGCGATAGTCTTCAACAAATGCTGGGCCACCAGGGTATCTACGGTGGGTACGCCCGTAATATCAATAATCGCGATCAACGCGCCGGTTTCTACGATTTTTTGCAGCAGGTTCTCCATCACCACTTGTGTTCTGGCGCTATCCAGCGTGCCTATCAAGGGCAGCGCGAGTACGTTTTGCCATAATTGCACTACCGGCGTCGAGAGCTCGAGTAGCTCTTGTTGTTGGCGCGAGATCACCAGTTCCCTGGCTTTTTGGTAAACATCGATTGTGTACAGGCCAAGGTTGTCGAACAGGGCAGTGGTGGTTGCCAGTTCCTCTATCAGTTGTTGCGGCTGGTCGGTTAGCGCTGCACGCAGCAGTTTGAAGATAGGTTCTTTAAAAGAAAAAATAAAGCCGGCAGTTTCAGCCGGTGAAAACCCCTGTTTTACGCGCGCATGTGAAAACTCGGTCAGTAACTGTTTGGTTTCAGCCCAGATGGAATCATCCAGGTTATGCACCTTTGTTTTCGGGATATTCAGTTCCAGAAGTTTTAAAAGCTGCGCAGTCTGCTGACGTATCTCTGACTCTGAAACCTTATCAAAGCGGATGAGTTTGTTCCTCATCGCAACGATTAATTCATCTACTAAAGCTGCTTCATTCCCTTTGATGAGGCCTGCAAGTTGCAATGTTGAATCCTGACTCATTATTTATCTCCGCTGATCGTTACTGGCAAGTGGATTACCATCTATTCTAAAGAACTGAAACTCGTGTTCTTTTATCCCAAAATTTTTGCTTAAAAGAGGCAGTCTATCCGGTTTTAAAGGATATTGGGAGTGCTTTGAAAGCAAGTTTTATTGATATCTATAAATAGACTGAAGATAAATATTAAAATTAGTTAATTGGCTTCAAAATGTAGGGTTTTAGCCTACAAAAGCCTACAGTTTAGTGGATTTTAAACGATGACTCGCACGCCGGGCGGAGTCGTGGACATGCAAGTTTTGAAGTCAGTGAAAGTTTTGAGATTACCTGACCAAAAGCAATCTGATGAGTGTTGATATCGCCACTTTCCAAACGTTTTAATGGCCAGGCGTTGTCCAGGAATAATTCCTGACATGCGCGCAATGGTTCGATTGACGCTATTAATTCATATAAAGCAGAGTATGCTTATTCTCAATTGAATCCAGATGCGAATACCTCCGATTGATTTGCGTAAGGATGTATAGATGAGCTTTGAAAATAAATCCATAGACGAATTAATCCGGGTTGCAAAAGCCGGCTTGGGATTCACCCTGGTCGCCAGTAGCAAAACGGCCGATGATATCCATCGTTTGAGAAATGCAGCTGCTAAAAGCGGCGCTAAAATTACGTTTATCAATAGACCTGCATCAGGTCAATCACCAGACCAACCTGCGTAATCATTTGGTGAAACAAGCACCTGGTAGCGATTGGGTAACAGGTGCAACATATATAAAGAAGACTCAGGGTATCTGCCTTGAGTCTTTTCTTTTGGTGATTCCGCTAAAGTATAGTGCCGGTATCAATCATTTTGTCTACACACTTGATCGAATGAAATTCTGACGTGGCAATCAGTCATCGACGGATAAACCGCCTTATACCCTGCAATTAACATATGACTCATTGGAGTACGCTTGAAAGGCGTGCATAGCGATTATTTTAAATATATTCATGATGATGTCCGGTGAAACCACTTTTACCGGGTCATTTTAGGATGTGTGCGAACACATCCATTTTTTTGTTCAGCTTACGCACTCATTCGCATATAAATTTCTGGAAAGGCTTATCAAATTGAGTTGCAAGCATGAATTCATACGTAGGTAAGCGTGCGAAAATTCTTACAGATGTTTCAGCTAACGGTGACTGGATGACTCGTTAACATTCCATCAATATTTCTAACAATTTGGACAATAATTACTTTCGGGAACATCACAACTTTGTTTAATGGCTATGGTTTTTACTGACATAAAGTATTTGGCTAGCAATAACCTATATACTGTAAGTAAGTATTCGCATAATCAGGTTTAGAAACCATCAATTAACGATGTTTGGTGAGAAATAAAAGATGACTGCTTCAACATGACTTTCCTATATCAACTCGCTGTGCTTGGTGCGCCGACCGAAGTGCAAATTCATGATTTCAGGGAATGCATCAGCACGGCTTTAGAAAAGTTTAACCTTCGCATCGGGCATGAAGTTGTACTCGATATCGCACCAGCCACTTTTAAACCGCATCAGTTGCAACCTTCAGCCGCAGTATTTTTCGCGCAAGAAAATATTGATATTAGCAACCTTGATGAGCTTTTACAGCGTGGAGTACCTGTATTGCCGGTTGTGTCTGACACCAAGCTGCGCGCTAAAGAGTTGCCCGCAATATTGCATCCTTTGAATTGCCTGGATTATGCAAAGGGGGAGGCTCAACATGTTGCGAATGCCTTGCTGGAATGTGTAGGGTTGTTACAACACCAGCGCCGGGTATTTATCAGTTACCACCCGGATGAAGCGCCTGCCGCAGCATTACAACTCTATGAGGAGTTGTCAGCGCGGCAATTCAATGTCTTTCTGGATACGCACGGTGATGAAGCAAATGAGGATGTGAAGGCACTGTCATGGCACAAGCTTTACGACTCTGATGTTTTGCTTATGTTGGACACGCCCGGCTATTTTGATCAGCGCTGGACTAATGCAGAATTTGGCCGGGTGCTTGCAAAAGGCATCAGTATTTTGCGGGTGAACTGGCCTGAAGTAATACCCTCCAGGCGTTCCGCAACGGCCTGGCTTTCAAGACTTGAAACAGGCGATATTCAACTGGACTCAGGGTTACTGGAAGACACAGCACTGCATGGCCTCTGTTTAAAACTTGAAGAGATCCGCAGTCAGAACCATGCTATACGGTCAGTCAATATCATCAGCAACTTGCGCATCGCCATTCAGGCCATTGGCGGAAAAATGCTGGGTGTCAGCAGTCAAAGAGCTGTGCACATGCAATTACCGGATGGGCAGTATCTGACTGTATATCCTACAGTGGGTGTACCTACTCCTGTACTCTTGGATGAAGCGCTCAACCATACATCACAAGCACAATCAGTAGCAGTGGTTTATGACCCGATAGGCCTCAATCAAAATGGGCTGCATTACCTGGACTGGTTGAAAACACATTCTCAAGCCGCAAGCTGGATTAAAGCCAGCGAAGCCACGCAGAAACTTGAACATTGGGGACATCATTAGGATGGGTACTATATTTCTTTCAGCCAGTGTGCCTGTGACGAACCGCGGTACTTACCATGAGACAGCTAATCCGTTCCTGATCCAGAGCGCGGTGCGTGAGATGGTCATTGCTGTGATCAGACAGCACAAGATTGTCTGGGGTGGTCATCCCGCGATTACGCCCATGCTGTGGAGTATTTGCGAAGATCTGGGCGTCGATTACGCCGATGCGGTCATTCTTTACCAGAGCAAGTTTTTTGAAGATGAGTTTGCTGAAGAGAACAAAAAGTTTGGCAATGTCATTTATACCAATCCTGTTGCCAATAACCGCGAAGCCAGCATCCTGCACATGCGTAAGGAAATGCTGTCACGTGAAGACCTGGTAGGCGCCGTATTTATTGGTGGCATGGAAGGCGTGGAAACCGAACATGCGATATTTAAATACTACCATCCGAATGCCAGTATTTTACCCGTGCCCTCTCCCGGAGGGGCCGCTTTGAATCTGGTGCTTGATCATGGCTATGGTACGGAAAACGATCTGGCCGATATAGATTTCGCACGGCTTTTTCACACACATTTCTCTTATGCAACGAATCACGCAATGCAATAATTTACTTCCAGTTTATTGCTGAAAACGCAATGCAGAAACAATCGTTCACCTGGCTGTAATTACTCAACCTTTTTTCTGCACCACCCATCAAAAAAAGCCTCATTTGTCCTACAAGCTCCCAGGCAATTCAAGTACCATAATGGTTTGTATTTTTACCATTTTATTTATTTGTCGGGTTTGTATGGCACGCAAGGTCTTCTACAGTTTTGATTATGAGCATGATAGTTGGCGAGCTTCCATGGTGCGCAATATAGGCATGGTGCATGGTGACCAGGCCGCGATTGATAACTCCTGGGAGTCGGTATTTAAAACTGAGGATGCAGCTATTCGCCGCTGGATCAATGCGCAATTGACCGGGCGTAGTTGTACCATTGTGCTGATAGGCGCAGAAACTGCAAACAGTAAATGGGTGCAATATGAAATTGAACGGTCCCTGGCTACAGGCAAGGGAGTATTAGGCATCAGGATACATAAATTGCTGGATCAGAATCAGCAGGAGTCCAGCGCGGGTCCTAATCCTTTTGAAGGGTTAAGTATGCCGGATGGCAGCCCGGTTGTGGACAGTATCCACACTTATGATCCGCCAGGCGAGACCAGTAAAGAGGTGTATGCCCATATCAGTGAAAATATTGAAGACTGGATCGAGGTTGCAATTTCCCGGCGTTGACATCAGAGATGCTGAAAATTAAAACGCATAACCGACATGGTGTAGCTTAATGTTTTAGTGCATTTGAATAGTTCATCTTCATTAACTCTGTTATATACCCTGTTTCATCTTACAGATGTTTATTCAATACCCGTGAAGTGTGAGCCGCAAATTTCTATATCCGGGTCTCCAGCATCTTCAGAAAGTTTTACTGCCTTTCGTCTGCACTTGCTTGAATAACTCTGCATAGCTTTTGCGGTGTGAAACAAGAGGAAAATCCGGCCGCAAAGGCGTACCGGTGATGCCCGGTATCTATCGTAGCCAATCAGTTTAAGCATGTGAGCTTGTCAGATAAATCTGCATACATTTACATCAAAGTCTGACGCCGCAATCAGCCTGTCACGGATGATTTTGTGACTTGTTTATGCTTAGACTTGTGTCTAACGGTGCTTCAACTGCATTCTCAACAGCTGGCACATCAGATTTTATGCAAAGGATACACACTATGCTGATTAGCCAGATCATGACCCCTGAAGTAATTGTTGCAGCCCCAAACGATACCCTGCGCGCAGCCGCCAAAACCATGCTTGAGCACGATTTGGGCATCTTGCCGATTTGTGAGGATGATGAACTGATTGGAATGCTGTCCGACCGGGATATCACGATACGTGCAGTAGCGAGAGGTCTGTCGCTGGATGACACCAGGGTCAGCCAGCTACTGGGAACTGAAGCACGATATGTGTTTGATGACCAGACAGTTGAAGATGCTGCACAGGATATGAAGCAGTTTCAAGTGCGCAGATTACCAGTGTTGGACAGGGAAAATCGTCTGGTTGGCATTATCTCCCTGGCGGATATTGTGCTGACCGATGAAATGGCAGCTACTGAAGCGCTGGTTGGTATTTCACAACCTGCTTAAACAGCGGGGCTGTGAATATACATCGCAAAATCAGGAAGCACCAAAGCTGATATCGCCATTTTTATCCATGTAAGAAGTTCGATCACCGGCAAATGCACTTTTGACTCGAGGATTGGCATATTCCAGCATGGCCGTGTCCAGTGCCTGAATGATTTTTTCTGTCAACAAACGGTCGTCGCTGGTAAATACCCGCAACTCTCCCGCCGAAGAGTGAATTACAACCGTGTACCTGGTGCCACCAGATACCCAGAACACCACGCCGAGAATAATTGAAAAACCACCCAGGGCAAATAACTTGCCTTCGTCCAGCAATAAATACAATCCTGCCAGAAATAGAATAGTTGCCACAATGCGCTTCGGCTCTATCAGCTTTAATTCCACATGATTGATGTCAGTGATGGCATAGGATTGCCCTCGAACGTTTAGATGCTGGTGGCTGACTTTTATGTCAGCACTGCTGAATAATAATGTTTCATCCATTTTCTATGACCTTTTAAAATTTAAAAGCATGGGGAGAAATGGATGAGGAGCGCAGCCACTAGTATGCCCAGGCGTAATGCGTGTTATGCGAAATGCCAAACGCATGCTGCGGAAGTAAAAAAGCTACTAGGGAAGCACGAGAAGGAAAATGTAGAGCGACTACTTAAGGCAAGTACTCAGGTGAAAGGGCCTCACATGGCTACAAAGAGGGGAAATTCAGAACTGATCTTAAGACAATATCCTTTAATATACGCTGATACTGATATAAAGGTATTTATTTTCATATGTTAACTTAATTGTGGAAACTGTTTCATATCAAGGGTTGGAAAGATCGGTTAAGTAATTGTTTAATTAGTCCTTTTCCTACAAAATTTTCAGCTTAATCCTTATATTTAGCATTAAGGATTATGAAAGATTATATTTCTTCCTGATTAACTGGAAGATCCACATGTCACGTCCAATTTGGAAGGGTGCCATTAGTTTTGGCCTGGTGCATATTCCGGTCGAGCTGCATCCGGCGAGCAGCAGTTCTGGTATAGACCTTGATATGCTGGATAAGCGTGATTTCGCACCGATAGGCTATAAACGCTATAACAAGGTCACCGGCAAGGAAGTAAAGCAACCGGATATCATCAAAGGCTATGCCTACGAAAAAGATGAGTATGTGGTGCTAACCGAGGAAGATTTGCGCAGGGCTAACCCGGAAAGCACGCAGACGATTGATATTCTGTCATTCATAGATGCCAGTGATATCCCGGTATTTTTCTTTGAACAACCTTATTACCTGGTGCCTAGCAAAGGCGGTGAGAAAGTGTATGCCTTGTTGCGGCAGACACTGGAGAAATCCGGCAAGCTGGCATTGGGGCAAGTGGTCATCCGCACCAAGCAACACCTGGCTGCGTTGATGCCATTCCAGAAAGTCATTGTCCTTAATCTCCTGCGTTACCAGGAAGAAATCCGCGAATTGCCGGAAATAGCCGAACCCAAGACTGGCAGGCAATCACTCGTTTCCGCCAAGGAAGTTGAGATGGCGTTATCGCTGGTGAAAGATATGTCTGAGCCATGGAACCCTGAGCAATACCAGGATACCTACCGCCAGGATGTGCTTGCTCTGGTCAGGAAAAAAATAAAAGCCAAACAGACACATACGCTGACAGAACCTGAAGCTGAGGATGAACCGCGTGCATCAAAAGCCAGCAATGTGGTGGATCTTATGCAATTACTCAAAGCCAGCATCGGTGATAAAACGGCCAAGTTGGGGGCTACCAGATCCAGGTCAACACCTGAAAAGACAGTAGCTAAAACCAGAACGGCTGGTAAAAAGACACCTGAGGCTAAATCAGAAACTCCGCGTAAACGTTCTGCCTAGCTTTTTTAAGCGATCCGGCGATGATTGATCAACTATATGGGCTTACAAAAATACTGGAAAAAGCGCGATTTCAACATCACCAGTGAACCCCGCGGCGAGGTGGAGGCGGCTGGCACTCACTTGCGTTTTTACATCCAGAGACACCATGCCCGCCGGTTGCATTATGACTTCAGGCTGGAGCTGGATGGCACTTTAAAAAGCTGGGCAATACCTAAAGGGCCCAGTCTTGATCCTGCTGATAAACGGCTGGCGGTCGAGGTAGAAGATCATCCTCTTTCGTATGGCACCTTTGAAGGCCAGATCCCCACTGGTCAGTACGGGGCAGGGCATGTGCTGTTATGGGACAAAGGCACATGGGAGCCGATCGGCGATGCGCTGAAGGGTTACAAAAATGGCGCATTAAAATTCCATCTGCACGGCCACAAATTGCATGGCAAATGGGCATTGGTGCGCATGAAAAGCCGGCAAACACAGAAAGAGGATAAAACCAACTGGTTGCTGATCAAAGAACAGGACAACGAATCACGCACCGGAGCCAAGGCAAAGATAACCGAAACTGCGGCTGAATCTGTCAGTGGCTTGCCTGACATACATGATCTATCGCCGGACGCTAATGCCACTAAACCTGCGCCCAAAACTACTGCAAAAAATATCTCATCCAAACATGCACGCAAGCCTGTGCCGGAAACTTTCAAACCGCAATTGGCAACCCTGGCCTCGCACGCGCCAGAAGGTAAGCAATGGCTTGCTGAGTTGAAATACGACGGTTACCGGGCGTTGACGCGTATTGAAAAAGGCAAGGTCAGCATGCTGACACGCAATGGACATAACTGGTCGGCTAAATGGCCAAACCTGGTGAAAGCGTTGGCTGATTTGCCGGTGGATTCTGCCTGGCTGGATGGTGAAGTGGTGGCGATCGGGCCGGATGGCAATATCAGTTTCCAGTTACTGCAAAATGCCATGCGTTTTGATAAGGAAGCGACACTGGTTTATTTTATTTTTGACCTGATGTACCTGGATGGATATGACCTGACATCATTGCCGCTGATAGACCGCAAGGACTTGTTGCAACAGTTGCTAGCCAAAAAAAATCAGGCAGACAAAGAGGCGGAAAGTCCCCTCCATTTCAGTGATCATGTTGAAGGCCATGCCGCTGAAGTTTTCCGCCAGGCTTGTCTGTTAGGCCAGGAAGGCGTAGTGGTCAAAGATGCACAAGCGCCTTACGTGCAACATCGGTCAGCAGATTGGCTGAAGGTGAAGTGCGGTATGCGGCAGGAGTTTGTCATTGCTGGCTACACGGATCCCGCAGGCAGCCGGGAACACTTTGGCGCATTGCTACTTGGCACTTATGATGACAAAAACGATAAGGCAAAAGGCCAGTTACGGTATGCCGGTCGCGTGGGCACTGGTTTTAACGCTGAGACGCTGAAAATGATTGCCGGCCAGTTTCCTAAACTGCGCGTTTCAAAGACTGCGTTCATTAATCCACCGAAAGGTCGCGAGGCAACAGGTGTGCACTGGCTGAAACCTGTGCTGGTAGCAGAAGTTAAATTCGCACAATGGACCAGTGAAGGCTTAGCCAGGCATGCCAGTTTCGTAGGGTTAAGGAGTGATAAACCCGCGACACTAATCAGGCATGAAAAGGTGCTGGCGCCAGAAGATACTGATGCAGAAACACAGCTTGAAAAAAGCAAGAAAAAATCAAATAAAAATACGCAAGCATCTGAAAAAACCGTTAGCAAATCTTCAAATTTAACGCAGCCAGTTTTTGCAAGCGGGGCACGGATTGCCGGTATCAAGCTGAGCAACCCGGCCAAAATACTCTATGCCGAAGATGGTTACACCAAAGCGGATATCGCCAGTTATTACGCAAACATCGAGCAATGGATATTGCCATATTTAAAAGACCGGCCACTCTCTATTGTGCGTTGTCCGGATGGTTATCATAAATCCTGCTTTTTCCAGAAACATGTGACTTACGCCAAGGATAGCCACTTGCAATCAATACAGCTGGATCCGGCAGGAAAGGACGCGGAATATTTTATTGCCAATAACCTGTCTGCCATTATTGAACTGGTGCAGTTGGGTGTGCTGGAATTACATAGCTGGGGCTCGCGTTACCCGGTCACGTCGCTGGCAGACAGGCTTATTTTTGATCTCGACCCGGCGCCGGATGTTGGATGGGAAAAAGTAACCGAGGCAGCCAATCTGCTAAAAGGATTACTGGAAGAAGTGGATTTGCAGTGCTTTGTGAAAACGACTGGCGGTAAAGGGCTGCATGTAGAAGTGCCGATCAAAGCGGATTATCCATGGGATGTAGTGAAAGGATTTACGCGCGGCATTGCGCAGTATCTTGAAGACCAGATTCCGGAACGCTTCACATCCAGTATTTCCAAAAAGAAACGCGAAGGACGCATCTTTATTGATTACCTGCGCAACGGTTCCGGCGCGACAGCCATCGTACCTTACTCTACACGCGCACGCACCGGTGCGCCGGTTGCTACACCGTTAGCGTGGAACGAAGTGGGCGCTGACATTCAAGCCAATAGTTTCAATATCATGAATATAGGTGAGCGCTTGTCAAAATTAAAGTCTGACCCATGGAAAGACTATCTGAAAACCAGACAAAAACTGGGACCCAAACTCATCAAGTTATTCAAGGCAGATTAGCGCTCCCATACCCTTCCTGTGACTGCAAACGCACCAGCCGCCAATCGTCCGAGAATTCCTACAAAAATTTCAGAGTAAATTGTATAGAGCCTGGCAACACAAATCCGCATGATTGAGCCTCATTCTACTGAGGTCATCACCTGGTGTATCTGTAGTGAAACTGCGACCCGGTTTGTGGTTTTATACCCAAGCCAGGTTGTCGTTTAAAAAGTCGTAACACTGTTCAACCTTTTATTCATTTGATTTTGGAGGAAATCATGTTGGGTAATATTTTGATCGGGTTCTTTATTGTTGCGTTGTTTTTTGTATTGCCTGCATGGCCGTACAGCACCAAATGGGGTTATTACCCAACTGGTATTTTAGGTTCAGCGCTTGTTCTACTGCTGATTTTGTCACTGATTGGATTCATCTGAAATGACTGCAAGTTAAGCGGATAGTCGGATAGATGTGATCAGGTTAAATAATACTTAATATAAATTTTTGGAGTTAAATCATGGCACAAGCTAATTTATCTAATGACCCGGTGGTGGGTCGCCCTAACGCAGTCGCCCATGTCGATGCGGTTAACAGAAGCGCGATTTCATGGAGCGCTATTTTGCTGGGCGCAGTAGCTGCGGCAGTACTTTCACTGATCCTGTTTATCCTGGGCACGGGTCTTGGCCTATCCTCTATCTCACCTTGGTCGCATGATGGCGTGACCGCGACTACCTTTGGTATTGCAGCGATTATCTGGATCACAGTCACTCAGGCATTGGCTTCAGGTTTGGGTGGTTATTTGACAGGCCGCTTGCGCGTAAGATGGCAAGATACGGATGCTGATGAAGTCTATTTCCGCGATACTGCTCACGGCTTTATTGCCTGGGGCGTGGCTACTTTGGTAACCGCTGCTTTGTTGACATCAGTCATCGGCTCCATCGTCAGCACAGGTGTGCAAGCGACTGCGAGCGTGGCTGGCGGTGCAGCAACTGCAGGTGTGGTAGCTGCGGCACATATTGGCATGGGTGAAGATGCTGGCGAGCAGGCCAATGATGCTTCTGCCTATTTTGTAGATGCTTTGTTCAGACCAGCGCCTGCGAATGCGGCGACTGACTCTGCTGACCATGACCCTGCTTCACATGCACATCATGCAGCGTCTGCAACACAGCAGGATGCTGTGCCTAGTGCTGAAGTCAGCCGCATCATCGCGACTTCGATTGCTAACGGTTCATTATCTGCTGAAGACTCAGCTTATCTTGCGCAACTGGTTTCACAACATACCGGTTTGACTCAACAGGAAGCTGAAGCACGTGTTAACCAGATTTACACTACCGTGCAGGACAAAGCCAAAGAAGTTGAATTGAAAGCTAAGGAAGCTGCAGATGCAGCGCGTAAAGCTTCAGTTGGCATCAGCCTGTGGCTGTTTGTATCCCTGTTGATTGGTGCTTTCTCAGCTAGCCTGGCTGCAACATGGGGTGGTCGCTGCCGCGATGCGTAATTAGCTTGTTAGGCCCTGGCTAATCACGCTGGGGCTTAATTCACTTTAGTAAGGCCCCGCTTTTAAATTATCAGGAGAATTAATATGCGTTCACTACTACTTTTCTTTTTAGGCGTGCCTATTCCGCTGATTATCTTGATTGCTTTGTTTGTGCGTTAATTGGCAAAGTGATTGTTAACTCATTATTCAGGAGATTGTTATGCGTTCATTATTACTATGGTTCATTGGTGTGCCTATCCCGGTGATTATCCTGATTGCGTTATTCGTACGCTAAATCAGAAAAGGCGAAGCTAGCTTCGCCTTTTTGCTTTTTATAACTTTTATAGCCGGTTACTTTTTAAAACCATTCTAGAGTCTGCGATCAATAAACAGACTATTGCCAGGCATTTTTTTAGCCTGTTTTTTAGCCAGGCTGACAGCAGAAGATAATTCGTGTTGCGAGCCGAATTTTCCTGGCTTCACTTTAACTGCGCCAATCGAAAGGGTGACAAAAGGGTATTCCACCACTTTGCCCTGACGGTCTTCTGCCACTATGCCACCAACGTCTTTGTGCGCTTCATCATAGAAATCTGCGATATCCGCTTCCATACTCGCTAGGATTTTCTTGCAGCGCTCCTGCCAGTCTTCGCTCTGGAAAATCACAATAAAATCATCACCGCCAATGTGGCCGACAAAGTCAAAATTCTGGTCTACATTGCTCAGCAGTAATTTGGCGGTATAGCTGATGATCTCATCGCCACGCCTGAAACCATAAATGTCGTTATAGGGCTTGAAGGTGTCCAGGTCAAAATAGCAGACACTGAATTTGCACTCGGAAGCCAGCAACCTTTCCAGCTGCTCATTAATCGGTACGTTACCCGGTAACAGTGTGATGGGGTTGGCATAGCGGGCGGCGTTAATCTGCATTTGCGTGACTTCGCGGAGTAAATCCTGCCCGCGGCCTATGCCCAGGTACCGGCCATTATCCGTAATAATAAAACCGTTGCTGAAATGCTGTGCCTCTTCGGCAATGATGTCACTCAGTGCTTTCAGGCTCATGGATTTTTCGACGATCAACGGATGCGGATCCATAAAGGTTTCCGCACAGCGGCGGTTACCATATAACTCCCGGCGGTAAGGCCGTGCCAGGTTATCTATCATGGTATAGCGCGTAATCAGACCGATGGGCAACTCACCATTCACCACTGGCAACATATGAATATTGCTGTCGGCATCAATGATGCGCATCACTTCATTATTGGTCATGTCCGCCTGGATTGGCGGTATGTATTTCAGCAACTTGCTGACATTGGAACGTTGGTCGAGTGCGATGTAACTATTCTGGTAAAGGTGCAGCGTGTTGCGCACCAGCTGTTTTTTAATCTCTGCATCAATCGACTGGATCAGGTCGGCTTCTGGGCGTCCCAGGTAATAACCTTGGCCAAAGTCAATCTTCAGGTCTTTGATAATACTAAGCTCTTCAAAGACTTCAATGCCTTCGGCGATGACTTTGGCACCGGAGTTCTGCGCGATTTGCTGGATAGAGCGTACAAATTCGAATTTGACCTGGTCCAGGTGAATATTGCGGATAAAATGCTTGTCGATTTTCACATAGTCTGGCTTCAGCTCTGACCACAGGCGCAGGCTGGAAAACCCCTCACCCAGATCGTCCATCGCGATCTCAAAGCCGATGTTGCGGTAGAGCTGCACCGCTTCACGCAACTGGCCGTAATCCATATTGCGGGTCTGCTCGGTCACTTCAATAATGATCTGTTTCGGTTCAAGTCCGAGGCTGGCAAGGTAGGCAAGAGTCTCGCCTTTGTTGGGTGCCGACATCAACAGCATTTCCGGCGTGCTGTTGAGAAACAGTTTGCGTGTCTTGCAGGTTGCCGCGTAATTTTCCAGCACAATCTGGCGGCTGAGATGTTCCATTTCCGGCAGGTAATCACGCTCTTTAGCTGCAGCAAACAAATGCAGGGGCGCGTGCAGGCTGGTGCGTGCGGGGCCGCGGATCAGGCCCTCGAATCCATAGATATCGGCACTGTTTAATGACACGATAGGCTGGTAAACCGAATTCAGGCTACGGTTTTTCAAAATTCCTACAATGGTTTGTGACTCCAGGTCCGGATTGGCAGCAAAACGTTTTAACTGGTCGTCTCCCCATTTCGCTCCCCAGCTATAAGCAAGGTTTGCCAAGGCCAGGTTTGCTGGAGAGGGTGGTGTGGAGGTCATGGATGGGTAGTGGGTATATGCGAGCATCGCTATTTATTATTGATTTCAATTTAATAGCAATAACGTAAATCAATGTCGCTAACTTAAACCCTAAACCCGTTTTTTGGCCGATTTCACAAAAAATTCAAAGTTAGGTGGAAGATGTTAACCCGGTGAAAGCAGGATTTTCTGGTTTCTGGCGGACATAAAAAAGGCCTCAAATTCGAAGCCTCAAGTACGAATTACATCAGTTCTTCCAGCAAATCCGGCCCAAACACTTCTTTGTGGATGCGTGATGGATGGGCACCCAACGCAATCAGGCCTTGCTTTTGTGCCTGCATAAAGCTGGTCGGTCCACACATATAAACATCCGCTTTTTGTACGACATCCGGCCCTATATCCGCTACCGTTAACCTGGTTTTTGCGCCCGCTAGACCTTCGCCGTTATACAGTGTGAAAGTGAGATTGGGCATTGCTTGTGTCGCTTTGGCTATGTCTGTTTTATGCAACCATTCCTGTTCCGAACGGACGGCATACAGCAAATGCACAGCTTGCTGAGGCCTCACTTTCACTAATTGATTCAAACCTGCAATCATAGGCGTAATGCCGACACCTGCCGCCAGCATCACAATCGGATCATCCGTTTGCGTATCAATCACAAATTCACCATACGGATGGCTGACTTCCAGCGTGTCTCCGGTATTGATATTGTCGTGTATCCAGCTAGAAACGGATTTATCCGACGCCAGGTCTGCACCTTGCTCTTTCTTGACCGTGATAGAAAGCGCGGATCCTCCCGGAGCGTCAGATAAACTATATTGCCTTGGCTGCCGCTGACCATCTGCAAAAGTGACCGTCACAGTGACATATTGCCCGGGCTGGTAAGTTGGAATAGCAGCATTGTCCAGTGGTTGCAGTTTTAATGTTTTTGCCGTCGGGCTTTGCACCACAACTTCAGTCACTCGCATATGGGTATGCGCGCCGGGCGCGACCGTTTCTCCATACAGGTTTTTTTCTTCGGCGATCAGCGCATCTGCCAGTACACCATAGGCTTCTGCCCAGGCATCAATCAGTGGTGGTGTTGCGGCGTCCCCCAACACTTCTTTTATCGCTGCCAAGAGATGCTTGCCGACAATCGGGTACAGGTCGGCAGTGATGCCTAGTGACGCATGTTTATGCACAATGCGGGTAATCACTGGCGCCAGCGCAGCAGGATTCTCAAAGTTGGCGGCATAGGCAAACACAGCAGCAGCGAGCGACTGTTGTTGTATGCCATCTGCCTGGTTGCGCATATTGAAAAGGTTGAGCAACTCAGGGTGTGCCTTGAACAGGTTGGCATAAAACACGGTAGTGATTTTTACCCCATGCTCGCGCAGAACTGGCACGCTGGCCTTGATGTAGGGAATCGCTGATTCAGAAAACATGTGTCTCTCCTTGTTATATTATGCATAAATAATGCATATTTAAATATCAAAAAAATGAGCAGGGTTGCTCATGTTTTTACCAAACTTTTTAGCCAGCTTTCTTCTATACGACTCTCTTTTAGCCGACCAGGCGAATGTAGTCGACCTGCAATCTTTGAATGGATCCGGTAGCCTTTCCCTTGAGGATGCTTGCCAATGTGTAAGTGTCCAGTGTCTCGTAAAAAGTATTCAGTGAGTGACTCAGCGCCGATCTCAAACCACATGCCGGGCTAAGTATGCAGCTCAGTGCTTCACAGTTAATCAGTTGTTCAGAACCTTCCAGCAAGCGTACCAGCTCGCCCACTTTAATCAGTTCGGGCGCACGGGACAGTTCAATGCCGCCAGACCGCCCGCGTATGGAGCGGATATAGCCATGCCTGGTCAGGGTAGCTGATACTTTAACCAGGTGGTTACGTGCCAGTTTAAATTGCTGAGCGACTTCCGCCACGGTCACTGGCGGAGATTGCCGGTCATTGACCGCGAGATACATCAATAACCGTAAGCCTAAATCGGAAAAGCGTGTGAGTTGCATATTCATCTCAATAATTAATGTGCATTATAAATGCATATTTAATCGGGTCAAGTGAGTATCAGACTATTCCTACAAATAATTCAGCCAAAATTGCATGGTGTGTTTGATAGTTGGGCGCGATGATTGAGCCTCGATTAGTAATAATTCAAAATTAAAAAATTGCCTGATTGGCAATACTATCTGTTTAGGAGACCGCTCTATGAGAACCGTCCTGCTTGTTATCCTTATTCTTGCTTTAGTCGGGGCTCTGCCAGCCTGGCCATACAGCAGCGGCTGGGGTTATTACCCAAGTGGCGGGTTGGGCCTGGTGCTGCTTATCATCTTGATACTGGCACTCACCGGAAGGTTATAAGAAAAAATTGGCTTAGAATTTAATTCTAAGCCAATTTTCTTTATGGGGATTTAAAAGTTGAAGTCTTGCGTTGCTGACTCTGTTGAGACCCTTCGATAGACAAGCAGCTGGCAGTTCAGTTATCAGAGACGTCACTCAGGAATGCTTATCCAGATAAGCATAGAAATCTTTTCTCTTTAATGATTTCGAGAACAGCCAGCCCTGCACATATTTAACTCCGCGCTCTTGTAATATCTTTGCCTGCTGCTGAGTTTCCACGCCTTCTGCGACCATGCCCAACTGTAGGGTTTTTGCCATTTCAATAATGTGGAAAGCAACGTGGCTCGTAACCGCATCGGTACCGACAGAATCGACAAACGTCTTGTCGATTTTCAGGTAATCCAGCTGGAATTTGGTCAGGTATGACAAGCTGGAATAGCCGGTCCCAAAATCATCAATCGCCACCATCACACCACATTCACGGATCTTTTTAATCGTGGTCAATGCCGCTTCATCATCAAGAAAACCGCGTTCGGTGACTTCGATCAACACTTGGCTGCCTTGTGCGCCGGTCGATTTCTTCAGATTTTCTATCATCGGTAGTAGTTCGCCGGAGCGGATATCATGCGACGAAATGTTGATACCCACATGAAAGTGTTTGTGCATATTAAGTGCGGTGTGCATATCTTTCGCCACCAGTTCAAATACGCGTTGTGTGATCTGGCAAATTACACCTGAGGCTTCTGCAGCCGGGATAAATGTATCCGGGCTGATAAACGTATTGTCGGGTGTTTTCCAGCGGATCAACGCTTCGGCACCGACGCAATGTTGGGTGTCGAGGTTTATGATAGGCTGGTACTCCAGGTAAAACTCGTTGTTGGCCAATGCCCGCAAAATGCCAGACTTGGTCGAATACCTTGTTTTTTGCATGTAGACGAAAATGCCGCCCAACGATATACCCACTATCATCGCCAGCGGTATCAGGATCTGGATAAAGGACACCAGATCATCATTAATATCCTTCAAGGGTATCGCCGCAACCACGCCGGTCAAATTCAGCCGGTTGGGCGCCATATACACCAGCATGTTGCGTTGTTTATCAATAAAAGTAAGTGCTTGCTTGCCCTGATATCTTTGTAGCCATTCAGCAGCGATTTCGCCTTTTGCGGTATACAGTTTATGTTCCTGTATGCCAAAAATACCCACGGCAACATCCGAACTACCCAATGCTTCAATCGCATGGCTAGGCACAAGTACAATGGCCCAACCTGCTCTTTCCATGACTACTAGATGATGGTTTTTCCAGTCGGATACTTTGAGATTGGCGTATAACCTGGTGCCATCCGACTCGGTCCTGAAGGGGGTGCCTAGAGAAACCCCATCAAAAACGCCTGCAATCGAGGAACAGACGATGCGGTTATCGTTGACGTGAGCAACCGCCTGCAGGAAAAAGCCGGCGATATTGAATTCCTGCATCTTCTGGATATGGCGCGGTTCGCAGGCTTCCTGTTCGGGAACGGATTGAAAATGCCGTACTATATTTGCGAACTGCGTGCGGGTACTGTCCATGCGCATCAACACCCCGTTGGTGACTTCACGCAGGCGTTTGGTTTCTTTTGAGATGGCCTGGTTCTGCGCAATCATTAGCGACAAAAAAATCGAAACAAAGGCCGTTACTAAAATCAGCAAAATAGTAATGCCGGTCAGAACGCGGTTGTTCCGCCAGCCTATATTTAACAGATTATTCAATTTCACACCCTTCCAAAAGTCAGTCTTATCGCTGCATGGTTTATACGCATCGGCCTGAATAAACGCTGGCCCGATGGTGATCAGGGAGTAAACGTTTGCAAACTTGAAATAATTGAATGCACGCGATGTACAAGAGTGATAAACATAATTTATTTTTTTCGTTAGTGTTGTTGGCTATCGTTCTTGAAGCTGGGAGAGACAATTATATTGATACAAATTATCACTATAACGTAGTTATCGGCATATCTTGACTACTCTGAAGGGCAAAAAAGTGAAATTGTTAATTTTTTTTATTTTATGGGGTGGAGTAGTAAAACCTGGCTGGACGCCATAACAGTGAGATCAATTTTCTGCATAGCGTACAACGCTGATTTCACCATCCATCTCGATTTGCATCTGCTTGACTTCCGAAAGATGGGCTATGCCTTCTTCCCTCAGTTTGGCCATGATTTCGTCTTTAGTGACGAACTCTTTGCGCATTTCGCGCAGTTGCAGCACGCCATTTTTTACCAGTACCAGTGGCGGCGCTTCAACCATTCTTCTTACCCATGTGTATTTGAAACTAAGCCAGTCTATCAACAGGTTCCAGAACACCAGCACTGCAATCAGGACCAGGCCATCGGAAATAGATTTGGAGTCGCCGCTCATGGCGTTTTGGGAAGCATCCGCAATAATCACCACAAACAGGAAATCGCTGACGCCGACGCTACCCATACTGCGTCGCAAGATAGACCTGAATATCAGGAATAAAAACCAGTAAACCACCGAGCCCCTGAGGACGATTTCCCAAAGCGGAACGGTCAAATGAAATGGTGAGAGATCCATGCTGTTACCCCTGATATTTCAGCTATGTAGTATTCGTCCATGCTTGGCTTGAATGCTACAAAACTGCAAAGGTTTTCATTGTCAGACTGGGCGCAAAGTAATGTAGGAAAATGCTGAAAATAAAAGACTAAAATTTAAAGCCCAGGGTGGTGCTGATGACATGATTTTCCAGATTGTGGGTTGCTTTATTGACTATCTGGTTCAGGTAACCGGTTTCTAATGTGCAACGCTTGTTAATTTTCCAGTTAATACCGGCAAAAAGACGGTTTTGATCCAGGCCACGATGTGCGCCCCAATCGGTCTGGTCAACATTAATAAACACTTCATCTGACACTACCAGGGAAAGCGCGGGATAATTTTTCACTGGCTTGGTCGCCTTGAACATTTGTCTCAGCCTGTGCCCTGTGTCATGAAAACCTTCCCTGGTTCGCTCTTCAAGCCGGCTTCGGTTGGTGAAGGTGATTGATTGAACGGGGTCGAATTGATACTGGAACTGTTGCCACCAGCGACTTTCCTGATAGGAGGATTTTCCATCGGGATGACTGGTTATCGTATCGTGACCTAACCAAAGGCTGGTTTTTGAATCGGGTTTATAAAAAAATGCCGGCCGTAAATAAAGCGTGTCCAGATGCTTGCCTTCGTTCCGCCAGCGCGGATTGACATCCATATCCCAATAAAAATTTCGAACCGGTAATTCACCCTGCATGCGCAGATTAAACCAGTAGCCACCGTCCTCTTCCAGGCCGGCATAGGCCTGACTGCAGGAGAGAGCAATTAGAAGCAAAATAAGTGGTTTTAAAAGTCGTGCAAATTCAGAAGTAGATATACGTGTCATGGATACTTTCCCTTTTTATTTAAGAGAAAGTGTAATTGTTGCAGCTTAATTAAATCTTAATTTAGCTTTAGTTCATGCCCTGTACTTTGTCTGATCATTCCTACAGGGATTTCAGCGACATTTGCATAGCGGGTTATTCACCGGCAAGGCAACATAGGTCGATCACCATACTGCGTCTGAGGAGAGCTAACATGTGCGGAGAATCACACATAGATCAAACCGAACCTAATAAGGCTGTCGAAACAGATAAGCTGCATACACCGGAGCAGAATGCACATTTGCTAATGAGCATCTTTGTGAATCATTTCAAATTGCTGACGGGAGAGGCATTGCTGACCAACAAGTTAAGTGGCGTCTGGTATGACAAACAGAAAAGTGAAGAAGATATGGTGAGCGGGATTGAGTATGCGAAAGAACAGGAATGGATCACGCCGCTGGATGATGCATTCAGATTGACGGAGGCTGGTTACACTTCAGCCAAACAGCTGCCAGTGTAAGCGTTGTCATGAAAGCGGCATTCAAAAGCTGAATGCCGCTTTCATAATTTATTGAGTGTTATCGCCAATGCCAATAATGTCTGGCTGGATATCAGGGTCGGCAGGTTCAACCGGCTGATATGGAGTGTCCGGATCTGGTTTTATCGGTTTGTGGGATTCTTCAGGAAATACCGGATGATTAGTATCATTCTGTTCCCCGAAAAAATGTTGTTCTATCAGTGAATAAGACATTTTTTACACCTGTATCAGTTGAAGGGATTAACCTCACAATACAGTGCCAATGGCAGTGTTTTTATCGGTGAATTCCTGAATGTCATGTAAGAATCTTTTGATAGTCCATATTTTTTATTGATCATAAGAATTCCTACTTCTGTTTCATAAACTGGCTGACAGCAGGGCGGGTGAGTATTACGTAAAATTGATTTTAAACATTCGTACTACTTCTAAACTCCCCTCCGCACTAACAATCCACCATTCATGTATTGGTATTTATTGATAAGGAGATTGATATGCTAGATAAATCAAATTCAGATTATTTTAATTCCGATAGACTGGACACATCTTATGCAAGCTCAGAGAACAGAAACGATAGTTCAAATTCTCAAGCAAATGAAAGATCACGCGAAGATAATCTCCAGCGGCGTGAAGGAAAATCAGCCACGCGTACGGTAAAACAGGCGATGGCGATTAAACATTTAAAAGCGCTAAAAAATGCACATGACTAGCGTTGTCTGAACTTTCCTACAAAAAGTTCAGCATTAGTTGTATGGCATGATTTCTGGTTTTTGGCGATGATGACATCAACCCATTAACCAAGAAGATTCAACACTACATGCAGTAACGATAATGTAGGATTGATTTGCAGGAGAACGCTATGATTAGTGCCTTGCTTATTGTATTTGTCGTTTTGGCTGCTATCAGTGCAGCGCGCACCTTGCCTTATAACATTCCCTGGGCTGAATATCATTCCAGCAAAGGCGTGATGAGCGCAGTGGTCGCGGCACTGATTATTCTGTCATTTACTGCTGGCTTCATTGACGTTTAGTATTGTCATTCAAGGCTTCAGGAGTATGCGAATGCCAGTTCATTTTGAATATCTTCACTCTTCAAGTTGTACATTGCCATTACTGGCCAGGTGAATACGCTTAACGTCATAAGTGCTTAATTCAGCCAAATCTGTGAAGGTTATTTTTGCCCCTTTATTTTTTGCTGCTTCTGCTATTCTGATCAAGTCTTCCAATGGTTTGCTGGTTGCACGTAGCGTAAAGCCCAAACCTGCATTTGCGATACGGATCAGATCATCCGTGGTGATGGTTTCGAAGCTCATTGCGATATCCTCCGCACTAATTTTTGTCACAAAATCGCCAACTTAAAACAACCCCCAAGTTGTTAAGGCTGATTCCAATGCGAAAAGCTAGCTTACACCTTTATTAATTTATGTTAAATAATTATTTAAATAAATATTTCAGTGGTCATCTTGAAAGATTTAATTTTAAGTGTGGGTGTGAATTTGACTTGTAGATGCTTTTCTTTCACCAATCTTGTTCCATCAATCTATCCTGCGGTTTTATGCTGACTAATTTCCTGTCGGTGAGTGATGAATGCTAATTTCAGAAATCTTCAAATTTTATCTGTGCTAAAATCAAAAACCGATGAGAAAGTTTTTTTTATTGATGTTGGCCATATTGCTTCCGCTGCAGCCACTGCTGGCTGCTGAAGCTGATTTTGCTCACCTGGTGCAAGGCCAGCAATCAAGTGAAGAAACCATGCAGCATATGCTGGAGCATCTGAACCATGTTGTTCACCAGCACCAGGAAGATAGCAATATTCAAGATGGTGATACTCATGAGAATACGTCCGGCAAGTCTTCCTCCCATCTGTTAATGTGCGATTGCATGTGCAGCTTAACCATGTTGCCAGTCACCAGGAAAGTATTTACCGCTGAACACTTTGCAGGCCCGGCGCCTCTATTTGTCTCCGATCTATATCAAAGTCATTTTCCCTCTCCGCTTACCAAACCACCTCTTCAAACCCTGTAGCGGTTAGCATGCTGGCCTGCTGCCGGCGCTAACCGCCTGCTTTGCTGAATTTCTTTCAACTCGCAGGGGTTTTCTATGTTGTATTTTCTACAGTATGCGTATCGTTGCAGATACGCATGGATATGTCATGCATGGTTACTGCTTATCCAGTATTCGCATACGGCGCTTGCTGATGAAGCGCCTGACTACAGTGCTTTGTTAACACAAACGCTGTTGCAGGCGCCGGTTTTGATGGAGCAGGCAGCCTATGTACGCGCTGCTTCTGCGGATGCGCAGCAGGCCAGGGTTTTCCTTAATCCAAATATCAATGGTATGACAGAAAACCTGAATGCGGCGGCCAGGGATAACCAGCCACGTCAGGATACCCTGACCATTACCCAGCCATTCGAGATCGGTGGCAAGCGTGCCGCCAGAATTGAGGCCAGGCGGCTGGATATGGTGGTTGCCGAGACCCGTGAAAAACAGGTGAAGGTTAATTATGCCGCCGAACTGGCTACCTTATATGCCAATGCCGAAGCCATGCTGGCAAGACTGGATATTACCCGGCAAGATGCCGTGCGTGCAGAAGATGATCTAAAGGCAGCTGCAGCCCTGGTCAATGCCGGCCGTGAAGCTCAGCTCAGGCTGTCCCAGGCAAAAGCCAGTTCGGCTGCTGCCCAGGCTGCGGTGGAATCAGCGCAAGCTTATGCAGTTGAAGCGCTGGAGCGGCTGTCGGTGGCGAGTGGTACCAAACAACCATTCAGCAGTGTTCAAGGTGGATTTATGGACAAGGCGTTGTTGACCAAGGCCGGCCTGACGCCAGCCAGTGATGAGATCACACCGGCCATCGCCAGTGCACAAACTGAAAAGGAAGCATTGCAGGCGCAGGTGCAATTCGAAGAAAAACGATGGTTACCAACGGTAGGTGTTAGTGCCGGAGTCCGGCGTTTTGAAAACAGTTCTGACAATGCCTTTGTATTTGCCATAAGCTCCGATATCCCGGTATTTGATCAGAACAAAGGCGGCATTGCCGCTGCCAGGGAACGCGTGCAGGCGGCAGATGCCAGGCTGGACGCGGCAAAACTCATGGCTGGTGCAAACCGCCGCTCTGCACTTTCGCATGTCTCCGCCTCTGAAAAACGTATGCAGGCAGCCAGCCAGGGTGAAGCCGCGGCTTCAGAAGCCTACAGGTTAGGCAAGATCGGCTACGAGTCAGGCAAGACTACACTGATCGAGCTGCTGCTTATCCGCAAGGCACTCACAGATGCCCGACTGATGACAGTGGATTCCAAATACACGCTCGTCAGGGCGCTCGCCATACTTGCGGCCTCAGAAGGCCGTATCGCATTTGGAGAACTCAAATAATGAACATCAAAAATTACAGCTGGGTGTGGCTGTTAACCACGGCCATCATCGCAGGCGCATCCGGCTATTTTCTAGCCTCCAGGCAGCCGGTGCCAGCCACGCCGTCAAACAAGGAAGTGGTCGAAACCAGGCAGCCGATTGAAACAGAAATCAAATTGCCTGGATCCTATTTCGCTTCTTCAAATATTGTGGTTGAACAGGTCAGCGTCGGTGAGATTGCGGCTGAGATCACCACTTCTGGTCGAGTTGAGGCAGCGCCTGGTGGCGAAGCCAGTGTGGTTGCCAGGGTTGCAGGAACCATCACCCGCATCAACAAACGTCCCGGAGATCACGTTGCGGCTGGAGAAGTGATTGCGGTTGTCGATAGCTTTGAAGCGTCAGCCATGACGGCAGAACGCAATACTGCAACAGCCAAACTGGCACTGGCGCGGAAAGTTTACGACCGTGAAAGCAGTCTTTTCGAGCAGGGTGTCACTCCCCGGCAAGATATGGAGGCTGCACAGTCTGCACTAAAAGTGGCTGAAGCCGATGCAGCCAAAGCAGATGTAGTGGCGAAAGTGGCAAAGGTTTCTGGTGACGGACATTCAGTCGTCGTGGTCAGTCCTTTCAAGGGGCATGTCATATCTGAAGCCGTGGTGGTGGGCACTTTTGTGCAGCCCAATGTAGAGATTTTCAGGGTGGTGAGTAAGCAGCAATTGCAAATTGAAGCTTTTGTAACGGCAACTGAAGTGGCTAGGGTCAAAATAGGGGATGCAGCCACAGTGATCACCCGCAACGGCAAGAAGGTTACTGCCAGGGTGCATTCGATTACGCCGTCCGTGAATGGCAGCAATCAGGCGGCCACAGCCATTCTTACCACAGATGAATCAACGCCCCCTTATGTAATGGGCGAAGGCGTGCAAGTCACACTCCACTCCCACCCGGACAAAGATACCGGCCTGATCGTGCCTGAAGAGGCAATTCAGCGCCTGGACGGGCAGGACATCATATTTATCCGTACAGCGGATGGTTTCAGGCCGCAAAGTGTGGTCGTTGGCATGCGCAGTGGCGGGCAAGCGCAACTCTTGTCCGGCATTCAGCAAGGCGACGCCATTGCGACACGCAATGCGTTCCTGTTGAAAGCAGAACTGGTTAAAAATACGATTGCGGAGGAAGAATGATTGACACGACTCTTGCCGCCTCAGTCAGCAAGCGCTGGCTGGTTATTTTGTTTACCTTTATTGTTGCTGGGCTCGGGGCCTGGCAATTAAAGTTATTACCGATTGATGTAACACCTGATATCACCAATAAGCAGGTACAGATTAATACAGTGGTGCCTACGCTTAGCCCGATTGAAGTGGAAAAGCGTGTGACCTACCCGATTGAAACCGCCATCGCTGGGTTAAACGGCATTGAAAGTTTCCGCTCTATCTCCCGCAACGGGTTTAGCCAGGTGACGGTGATTCTGAATGATAGTGCCAACTTGTATTTCATGCGGCAACAAGTATCTGAGCGGCTGGCGCTTGCGCGTACCAGCTTGCCTGCAGGGGCAGAGCCTGTCATGGGCCCGGTGTCTACAGGTTTGGGTGAGGTCTTCCACTATAGCGTTGAGTTTGAGCACCCAAATGGCATCGGTGTGAAGAAAACCACTGCCAAACCTGGCTGGCAACCAGATGGCAGTTTTTTGACAGAAGAGGGGCAGACCCTTAAAGACCAGGTTTCGCAAGTCGCATACCTGCGTACGGTGCAGGACTGGATTATCCGGCCACAATTAAGAACTACGCCTGGTGTAGCTGATATTGATAGTTTGGGCGGCTATGTCAAACAATATGTCGTTGAGCCTGATCCGGCCCGGCTGGCGGCCTATGACATTTCGCTACTGGAATTAAGCCAGGCGATTGCAGCGGCCAATGTGACCGCCAGTGGTAATTTTGTACAGAGAGCCGGTGAGGCTTATCTTGTCAGGGCAGATGGCCGCCTGCAAAATGGTGATGAAGTTTCTCGCGCGGTGGTTGCCAACCGGAATGGTGTGCCCATCACGGTCAGTCAAATTGCCAACGTCGTGATTGGTGGCGAGTTACGGACTGGTGCCGCCAGTAAAAACGGGGTCGAAACGGTGATTGGCAGTGCCTTGATGCTGGTGGGTGCTAATAGCCGGGTGGTCGCTGGTGCTGTGGGAGATAAACTGAAGGAAATCAGTAAAACCCTGCCTCCCGGTATCGTGATTGTGCCTACACTGGACCGATCCCGGCTGGTGATTGACACGATTAAAACCATCTCCAAAAACCTGATCGAAGGCGCATTGCTGGTGGTCGTTATCCTGTTTGCCATATTAGGCAACTGGCGCGCGGCCCTGATTGCAGCGCTGGTGATACCGCTTTCGTTCCTGATGAGTGCCATCGGCATGAATCAGCTGGGCATTTCCGGTAATTTAATGAGCCTGGGAGCACTCGACTTTGGCCTGATTATTGATGGCGCAGTGATTATCGTTGAAAACGCAGTCAGGCATCTCTCTGAAAAACAAGTGCAATATGGCCGTTTGCTTACCTTGAATGAGCGGCTTGAAGAGGTGATCGCATCTTCAAAAGAAATGGTGAAGCCTACTGTCTACGGGCAGATTGTCATTTTTCTGGTGTTTCTGCCATGCCTGACATTTCAAGGCGTGGAAGGAAAGATGTTTTCACCGATGGTGATTACCCTGATGCTTGCTTTGGCTTCCGCTTTTGTACTGACACTGACCTTTGTCCCGGCATTGATTGCCATACTTTTAAAAGGAGATATGCAGGAAAAAGAAGTCGGCGTTATCAGGGTAAGCAAAAAACATTACAGACCTCTTCTGGCCTGGACAATCAATCATCCATTAGTGGTCATGCTGCTTGTAGTTACGATTTTATTTGTGGCATTTTTAACATTCAGATCTGCAGGGAGGGAGTTTATGCCTACCCTGGATGAGCAAAACCTGAATCTTTCATCGGTGAGGATTCCTTCTACCTCAATTGAGCGCTCGGCCGAACTAGATCTGCAGATTGAACGTGCTGTAAAAACATTACCCGAAGTAGATATGGTCTATTCCAAAGCAGGTACAGCCAGCCTGGCGGCCGACCCGATGCCACCGAATGCCTCTGACAATTATATTATCCTGAAACCCAGGGCTGAGTGGCCGGCCGGTGTCACTACCAAACAGCAGGTGATTGAACGTATCAGGCAAGTCACTAAACCGGTGGTCGGTAATAACTACGATGTCACACAGCCAATTGAAATGCGTTTCAATGAATTGCTGGGCGGTGTCAGAAGTGATGTTGCGGTCAAACTTTATGGTGATGATGTGGACCAGTTGACACTCACCGCGCGGCAGATTGCCAATGTGCTACGCAATACACCAGGTGCAGCGGATACACGCTTCGCCCAGACCACCGGTTTCCCGACCTTTGATATTGTGTTTGACCGGGCCGCCATCGGCCGTTATGGCCTGACGGTGAAAGAAGTAGCCGAAACCGTGTCCGCCGCATTGGCAGGGCTGCCCTCCGGGCAGGTGTTTGAAGGGGACCGCAGGTTTGATGTCATGATCAGGCTGCCAAATGCACTGCGAAGCAACCTCGATATTCTGGGAGCACTTCCGGTCAAACTGCCACAGGCAAATGCTGATGCAGGCTCGGTCCAGTTACGGCAGCTGGTGCAGTTCAGGTTCAATGAAGGGCTGAACGAGGTCAGCCGCGATAATGGTAAACGTCGCATCTACATCGAGACCAACATAGAAGGGAGAGACCTGGGCAGTTTTGTGGATGAAGCGAAAAAGCGCATTGAGCAAAAAGTGAAACTACCGAGCGGATCATGGATTGAATGGGGCGGGCAATTCAAGAACCTGGAGGATGCGACCAATCGGTTAATGATCGTGATCCCGGTTTGCCTGTTACTGATTGCGGTGACCATCTATCTGGCCGTCGGCAGCGTGCCACTGGCAGCCATCATCATGTCCACCGTGCCACTGGCCGCAGCAGGCGGTATATTTGCGCTGGTGTTGCGCGATATCCCTCTCTCTATCTCAGCCGCAGTTGGATTTATTGCTGTGTCAGGCGTAGCGGTCTTAAATGGGCTGGTATTAATCAGTGCCATCAAAAAGCGTGTGGATGCTGGCACGGGGGCTGATTCCGCAGTCATTGAAGGGACGATAGAAAGGCTGAGGCCGGTATTGATGACTGCGCTGGTGGCAAGCCTGGGGTTTGTTCCGATGGCGATTGCGACCGGCACAGGCGGCGAAGTGCAGAAACCGTTAGCGACTGTCGTCATCGGCGGGCTGGTCACGGCAACCATTCTCACCTTGCTGGTGTTGCCAACGCTGGCGGCTAGCTATTTCAATCGCGAAAGTGGCGTTAAATATTCTTAGTCGCAGATTAAATCAAGAATAGGGTTTTAAATATGTTTTTCCCGGGCGTAGTCATTGATCAGTCATGGCAGGGCGTGAAGTAACAGGGCTGGACACAAAGGGTGGCTAGTCCTGCTCAATGACAACTATGCCATTTTTGCCATTCTTTTTGGCCGTGTACATCGCTTTGTCTGCCAGTCTTATCAACTCTAGCGGCTCTACCACTTGCGGGTCCGGGCCACCATAGTAGGCAATGCCTATACTTAAAGTGATATTGAGTTGCTTGTCGCCTATCTGCACCGGCTCGGCGATTATTTTCTGGATATTGGCCGAAATCCGTTTGGTATCTTCTTTGTGTTTGAGGTTTTCCAGCACAATCACAAATTCATCGCCTGCGTACCGGACAACCGTGTCGGAAGTCCTTGTGCATCGATTGATACGGTTGGCGACTTCCCTCAGTAACTGGTCGCCCGCCTGATGGCCGTGCGTGTCATTGACTAATTTAAAGCCATCCAGATCGATAAATACCAGCGCCAGATAAACTTGATTGCTCTGGGCGCGCTGGAAAGCGACTGGAAGAATTTCTTCCAGCGTACGCCGGTTGGCAAGGCCGGTTAACGGGTCATTCCTGGCTTCATTTTTGAGCAGGTTTTCAAGCTGTTTGCGTTCGGTGATATCGCGTAAAAACGAGGTGAACAACACCTGCTCATTAATCTCGAGTGCATTCACCTGCAATTCAATCGGGATACGTATGCCATCTTTACGCACCGCTTCAAGTTCAATACGGTTGCCGACTATCCTGGAGTTTTTTTCCTGCAGGTAGCGGTTCATGCCGGAGACGTGGGCATGCCTTAATTCAGGCGGGATAATCAGTTTTTCCAGCTTGTTGCCGATGGCTTCCTGCTCATGCCAGCCAAAAGTATGTTCCGCCTGCTTATTCCAGGCCGTAATAATTCCTTCTGAATCCATGCAAATATATGCCTCATTGGCATTGGCAAGAATAGTCCTCAGTTCCAGCTCTTTATTCTGCAATTGCTGTTCGGATTTTGTTTTTTCCTGATACGCCTTGGAAAGTGACTGATTCACCTGATTCAGTTCATCGGTCCGCTGGGTTACTTTTTCTTCCAGCGTTCTTCGTAAAGCATCCAGCGCAAATTCAGTTTCCTTGGCAACGTTGATGTCTTTGATAATCGCAATCAGGTACTCAACCTCACCGTGCTCGGAAGTTTGCCTGGTGACCGTGATTTCAACCCAGACTATGCTGCCGTCTTTCCTGATATATCTTTTCTCGAGTTGGTAGCGGTCAATTTGGCTGCTCATCAACTGGTTCAACAGGTTCAAGTCTGAATTGAGGTCTTCTGGATGGGTGATGTCCTGAAAGGTTAACTTCAATAACTCATCCCGCGGATAATTAACGATTTTGCATAGCTCGTCATTCACCTGCAGCCATGGTCCTGAAGGTTTAACCAGGGCAATGCCGGCACCGGCATTTTCAAACACACTCTGGAACTTCCCCTGGGCCTGATCAATGGTGTCCTGCGCTGTCAGCATACGCTCGCGGAACTGGATTTCTTTAGTAGCCAGCTGGGCAAGGTCGCTTAAGGCTTTCAATTCTTTCGCGTTCGGGCGTTTAGGTTTGCTATCGATCACGCACAAAGTACCTAGCGAATAGCCTTGTATGCTCTTGATCGGGATGCCAGCGTAGAAGCGGATGTTGGGAGCATTTACCACCAGTGGATTGCTCAGGAATCTTGCATCGTTACTGGCGTCTTCGACGATTAATTCTGTGCCGCTACTGACTGCATGGGTACAAAAAGAAATGTCCCTTGGGGTTTCGGAGACTTCGATACCGTGTTTGGATTTGAACCACTGGCGGTTTTCGTCCACCAGGGAGATCACAGAGATTTCAGTGCCAAGAATGGTGGAAGCAACGCGCGTAATACAATCAAAAAACTCATCCGGGTCTGAATCGAGTAAACCTAATGATCTTAGTTTTTCCAGCCTCAGTTTTTCAATGCCTGTTTTTCCAGATGCAGCTTTTTCTTGTATGGTCACAGTTTACTCCTGACACGTGTCATGCAAACTATATAAAAATATGCAAAGAAAATATAGCCATAAATACTATAAATTAGTATCGTTTATCTTGATTTTGTAGTTTTTGACTGTTGATGACAGGATTGGTTTTTAAATTTAAAAATGCGGGCAGCACAGCTGGCACTAGCTTACAAATCAGGCTGATAAACAGACTGCGGTGATGAAAACAACGGGGCTCAGGCTTATCCCTATTGTTTTCATGGCACAGTTATTTTTTAAAAGTTGCAGCGCTTTTTCTAGGGTCGTCGGCCGGATTGGTATAAGTAATATCCCAGGGTCCGGTCGCAATCAACTCAACAACAGTCTCTTGGTCGGTCGTCCATACATAGTGTGCATGCCCGGTTGGCAATACAAAGCTGGAGCCTGCATTTAACAGTTCACCTTTGGTTTTATCCAGCACCGGACCCATACCGTTGCCCAGTTTACCGCTCAGCACTGTCACCACTTCTGTAAATGGATGTGTATGAGACGGGATAGGGTAATTGGCAGGAAATTTCAGCCATGCAATAAATACACCTTTCTTGGTTGGGTCTCCCACCAGAATCGCGCTCTGGGCACCTTTTGGTAAAATGGGCTCATCCTTCCACTGCACATTTTGAGGCGTAAATGATTGCATTGTGCTCGCATGCATACGCTCAATATTGTCTTGCGCAAAAGCGATGCTTGCTAGCGAAAGAATAAACGGAGTTGTATAGATGGCTAGTTTTTTCATGGAAATCCTCTCAATTCAATAAGCTTTCTAATTAAGTGTATACAGATCTGTATATGTGAGGGTATTTTTACTGAAATATTGCGTAACCGGTTATCTTTATTCATGAATGTCCGCTCAGGAAATGACTGAAAGGTGCCTGCGAAATATCACGAGATCACTCGTGATATTTTCCCGGTGTTAATAAAGCAGGTGTTTGGAACACAGTGGCTATCATCGGTGATGCGGTTTATCAAAACCTGATTGCTATTGATAACCTATAAATCAATCTCTTATGGCATGCACTTTTAGATTTATTAATGAAAAACTATGTATATTCGTTAAAAACTGCCGAATTTATGTTTAACGTCGTAACTATTTTAAAAATAAAGCCGTGATTGCCACGTTTTTGCATAAAAAGCAGCTACGTTTGTTAGAATAAAATGGTTTCAGACCATTTTTCCGTGAAATAGAATAGTGTTTCGCAAACCAAATCAAACAGAGAAAAGCTTTGGTGTTGGCTTATTTGCCATGCTGCTGGCTTTTATGTTCTGGTATTTCCTGTTTGAATACCAGCGACAAAAAGACGAAAGTGAAGCCTATCTGGAAGCTGCGTCTTATGGCAACGTGCTGCGTTCCGACATGGATCGTGAACTCAATTCCTTGCTCTTCATCTCAAACGGTTTATCCAGCTTTATCAAGGTCTACCGCAACCATCTTGAGACCGCAAAAGTACAGGCCATCCTGGCGGATTTATGGGCGCAAGCCGAGCATGTCAGGAACCTGGCAGTGGCGGTGGATTACAAGCTTACCTATGTTTATCCTGAAAAATCCAATGAGAAGATTCTCGGTATCGATTACCGTGACGTTCCTGCGCAATGGCCCAAAGTCAAGCTGGCGATCGATTCCGGACAAGGTGTGCTCGATGGTCCGATGGAGCTTATCCAGGGTGGCAGTGGCATGATTTACCGGTTCCCGATTTTTGTCGATGGCAAGTATTGGGGCATTATTTCTACAGTCATCGATACCAATGGATTTCTGGATGAAGCTTTCGAGAGCAACCGCAGCACTGAGTTTGAGTTTGCCATCAGGACGGCGGAAGACAAGCATGTGTTTTATGGTGACACCAAGCTGTTCAACCAAAAGCACGTCTACATTCAGGAAACTCAGGTACCTAACGGTAAATGGGAATGGGCCATCGAGAACAAGAAAATCCATAACTTGCGGGACCGAAAATTTGGGGTGTTGTTAAGTTTATTCTTCAGTGCGCTGGTGGGCCTGTTTGCCTACTTTTTTGCCAAGGAACGATACTACCTTTCTGAAGGCGCGCTGATGGATAGCCTGACCGGCTTGCCCAACCGCCGGTCGCTTGAAAACCGTCTGAACTATGTGCATTCGGAAGCCAAACGCTTTAACAAAAGGTTTGGCCTGATGGCAATCGATGTCGATCACTTTAAAAGTATCAATGATAATTTTGGCCATGATGTCGGCGATGAAGTGATCAAGACGGTGGCTAACTTACTGAAAAGTAATACCCGTGATGTGGACACTGTCAGCCGCATCGGAGGTGACGAATTTGTGATTGTGGTCAGGGACCAGCACTCGGAAGACAGCCTGGTGAAAGTAGCGACCAAGCTGGTCAGCGTGTTTAAAAAGCCCATGCATATCCACGGCCATGAAATTTCAGTGCAATTAAGTATTGGCCTGACCCTGTTTGAACCGGCTTCAGAAGTGGCGCTGAAACAGCTATTCAAGCAAGCTGATATTGCGCTATACCAGGCCAAGCAAAAAGGCCGCAACACTTACAGTTTCTGGCAATAATTCTGATTGGCGTCAATGCCTTTCGCTGGGTTACGTGTGTCTGAACAGAACCGCGGCATCGCTTAAACACATATTCACAGATGGCATGTTAGGATTGCATTTTTATTTATATAAATGTAATTATGAAATTAAGGCAAATAACTTTTTTGCTGGTTAATGGTTTTTTAATCTTTTCCCTGCCGATTCAAGCTTCCGAAGAAACGCTTTTCCATGAAACTGATGCCGCCCACAGTGACAGGCTGATGAGGATTCCTGAGCCTATGGTTTATGACCTGGTTCGTCCACTTGGCGTCAAAAAAGGTGATATGGAAATCAATGCGCTGGTGGATATCAATCAACAAACCAATGATGCCAGTTGGGCGCCTGAAGTAGAGTACGGCCTTGCAGATGATTTGGCGGTAGAGCTTGAGTTACCATTTGAGAATGCCAGTCACGAGCGGTATAAAGTCGCTATCCAGAAAACGCTGGGGGTTTACAACCATTTAGGCATGGCGAATGGCTGGCAGGCATTTCTTGACCTGAATAAACATACCAGGACCCTCTCCGGCGATGTGACCTATATCCATGCCATCAAATGGGCAGACCGCTGGTCTTCACTGAGCATGCTGGGGTTGCGGGTGAATGGCATCAACCGTAGCGCAGATGTCGAATACCTGCTGAACAATACGGTGTTTTATGATGTTTCACCCAGGCTGACGCTTGGCCTGGAGCTGAATCAGGAAGTAAGCACAGGCGGCTCGTGGCGCTACCGGATGACGCCACAATTACACTATGATATTAACCAGCAATATACAGTGCAGGCAGGGTTCACCCGCTCGACGCTTAACGCTGGCAGCAAAGCAGAAAAACTTTGGAGCTTCAGGTTGATCAGGGTGTTTTAACGGCTGCACAACTCAGGGTGCGGAATGTGTCGCCAGGTGTATGATTTATGCCAACATGGATATACATATTGTCACCATTATTATTAATTTCATTGTATGGAAGATAGTATTAATTTTTCTTATACTTCATAATCGTAAAAAATCTTAATAACAGTTTTCTTCATGTGACGAAAGATGAATTGATGTAAGTGGTCACTCCTATTCGCCATGTGGAAATTCATTCAATATTCAATCCTCATTTTCTTTAGCCTGGCAGCGCCAGGCCTGGCTTTATCCGCGCCTCCTGCCGCTATCACCGTTATCAGTGATGACAATTACCCTCCCTATTTATTTAAAGATGACCGTGGCAATACGGTTGGCATCCTTGCTGATTACTGGAAACTGTGGGAGAAAAAAACCGGCATCAATGTCACGCTGATTTCAACCCGCTGGGAAATGGCTCAACAGCAATTGTTGAGTGGTCATGCCGATGTGATCGAGATGATCTATCGCAACCCTGAGCGTGAAAGTACTTATGCTTTTTCAGCGCCTTATGCCACTTTGCCGATTGGCATTTATGCTCATGAGAGTATGTCCGGCCTGATCTCTGCCGACTCATTGGCAGGATTTACGGTGGGCGTGCAAAAGGGCGACGGCTGCATTTTTAAACTGAAAGAGGCCGGCGTCAAATCTTTCCGGGTATATAACTCTTATGAGGAAATTATCCAGGCGACTTTAAAGCAGGAAGTGATGATCAGTTGCATGGATGATTATCCTGCCCGCTATTATTTATACCGGCTCGGCGCTGAAAGCAACATCCTGCGCGCATTTACCATTTACCAGGGCCAGTTTCACCGCGCGGTTAAAAAAGGAGATTCACAGATTCTGGCGCTGGTTGAGCAGGGTGCCGCCGGCATCTCGCCTGAGGAGATGGCGGCCATCGAGTCTAAATGGAAAGGCCGGCATATTCCGCGCAATGCTTATTCGCGGACGGCAATCCTGGCAGTCGTGCTGGTATTGATAGTCGCCGTGGTGCTGTTGCTGCTGATTTATACATTGCGTGTGGCGGTGAGACGCAAGACCGCAGAAATCCAGAGTAAAAGTGAAGAAATTGAAAATCAGCGTTTGCGACTGACCGAGATTATTGATGCGACCAGGGCAGGCACCTGGGAGTGGAATATGCAAACCAACGAGTGCCGCTTTAATGCGCGCTGGGCAGAAATCGTGGGCTACACGCTGGAAGAACTGCAACCGCTTACGCTTGAGGTGGCCACGTCATTGATGCATCCGGACGATTTGCAAAACGCCATGCAGCTGATTGACAGGCATCTCAACCAAGAGATTGATTTTTACGAGTGCGATATCAGGATGCGCCATAAAGATGGTCACTGGATATGGGTTTCTGACCGCGGCAGCCTAATCTCACGCACACCCGCCGGTGAACCGTTGGTGATGCACGGCACCCATTTTGATATTACCGAAAAGAAAGCCGCAGAAGACGTTATCTGGCGGCAGGCAAATTATGACAGCCTGACGCAATTGCCTAACCGGCATTACTTCCAGCAACGGCTGGTTGAAGCAATTCAGGAAGCGACCGTGCAGCAACGGCGCTTAACGCTGCTGTTCCTCGACCTCGATCAGTTTAAAGATATTAACGATACGTTGGGGCACCATACCGGCGATGATTTACTGATTGAAGTTGGCCGCCGTATTCAACAGAACCTGCCCGATTCGGCGACAGTGGCGCGATTGGGTGGCGATGAGTTCGCGGTGATTGTGCCTGAAGAAACCGGCGATCTGCAAACACTGTGTACCCGACTGCTGCAGGATATTTCACATTCTTATATCCTGAGCGGCGAGCGGATATTTGTGACCGCAAGCATAGGCATCAGCCAGTTTCCGGATGATGCCGTGAATGCCGAGGAAATGATCCAGCATTCTGACCAGGCCATGTATGAAGCCAAAAGCCGCGGCCGCAATAATGTACGTTATTTCTCCCTCGCGATCCGCGATGCGCTTGCCCAGCGGACATCGCTGGCCCGGGATTTACGCACTGCGGTGGAGAACAACGAATTGCGTGATTATTACCAGCCGATTATTTGCATGCGCACAGGCAAAATAGTAAAAGCCGAGACCTTGATGCGCTGGCAACATCCTGTGCGTGGGTTGATCAGCCCGGTATTGTTTATCCCGGTCGCTGAAGAAACCGGCGAGATCATCCGCATGGGCGACTGGATATTCAGGCAGGCCGCGCAAAATATATTGAAGTGGCAGGCGCTGGCGGGCGATGAGTTCGCCATCAGTGTCAACAAATCACCGATGCAGTTTATTGAGCCATCGGCCATGAGTTACGACTGGGTGGAGCATTTGCAAACCATAGGTGTGGACGGTAAACACATGGTGGTCGAAATCACCGAGGGTTTATTGCTGAACCCCGATCCTATCGTCGAGCAGCGCTTGTTGCACTTCAGGGATAAGGGCATCCAGGTGGCGATAGACGATTTCGGTACCGGCTATTCATCGCTCTCATACCTGAGCAAGTTCGATATCGACTATCTCAAGATTGACCAGTCGTTTACACGTAACCTGAACGCGGGCAATGAGAGTTATGTGCTCTGCGAAGCTATTATTGTCATGGCGCACAAGCTGGGCTTAAAGGTGATCGCGGAAGGTGTGGAAACTGCCATGCAGCGTGACTTGCTGCATGATATCCATTGTGATTACGCGCAGGGATTTTTCTATTCACCGCCGATTCCGGCAGAGGCGTTTGAAGCACTGCTTTACGCGGAAACTCAACAAAATACTTCTTCAATCTAGTCGAGCTATAAGCATTTAACCCAATTGCAAAAGACTCAAGAAAGCTTGAGTCTTTTTCGTTTCTGGCTGGTATCCCGCGTTGTTTTTAAAACTTGAGGCGCAGGCCGGCACCTACACTGTTGACATCCCGGTAAGTAGTGGCGCTAGGATATTTGTCACCTGAAAAATGATTGGTGGTGTAAGCAAGGTAAGTATCAAAACGTTTATTAAAACGGTAGTCAGCCATCGCCGTCCATGTCTCGATTTTGCCTTGTGAATTGGTGGAAACCGTCGGGCCATCAATCGCATCAGCCTTCGTTTCATAAAAACCGATTGAAGTAGTCAGGCCTGCCAGGGCAGGTACGCGTTGCGCAAAATCAAAATTGGCGCCCAGGTAATACACATGGTTATCCTGTTTAAACCCCGGTTGTAATGCAGATGTCGCCACACCACCAAATACGGTTTGATCGTAAAGGTTGTGATAGCTGATAGAAGGCGATGAGGATGGTTTTAATTGATACCACTCCGTACCACCTATGATTTTCAGGTCTTTGGTGGGAGACCACCTGCCCGTGATTAATGCAGCTTCGGTATTCAGCAGGGATACAGCAATGGTGTCATTAGCTAAAGGATTGCCTTGATCTGCTACGCCAGAGCGCACCGAGTCGAAGAATTTATCATAGGCAAACTGAATGCCGAATCTATCGCTTTCGTAACCTAATTGTGTTGTGAAGCCATTGCCGTGTGATGTGCCTGCCGAGTTACCGAACTGGTTGATCACTGCATAATTGATTTTGTCATGATTCTCCAGCTCGAAAACATTGGCATACTTGATCGAGTTTTTCATACGCGAGTTTTCAGACACGCCACCCCCACCGCCAACAGTGCCGCTCTCGCCCAATGGTGAAAAACTATCTGCCTTGCCGTTAGGGTCATAGGTGACGGTAATTTCAAAGAATGGGTTGTACTGGGTACCATAGGTCAGTTTACCAAGCGAGCCGCCATCAATCCCGGCCCAGGCTTGTCTGGTAAATAATTCGCCGTTCATCGATGAGTTGGTACTGACGCTGGAGTTGGCATTGGTGCCTGAGTTATCCGCCAGCGTCTGCGCCGCATCGTGCAGTTTCATATCCAGCGTATTAAAGCCGGCTTCAAACTGATAAATGAATTTGAAATCGTGATCCCAGGCTTGCAATTTGGCAACTTCGCCTTTGAAACCAAGACGTGATCCTTGCCAGCCGCCATTCACCCAATTGGTTCTGGATGTGGTTCTTGGCGTCTTTTTTGCGCCCGCATAAGGATAAAAGTTGTTGGCTAACTCATAACTCTCAGGCAAAGAGTGATTGATATGCGTCAGGCCGATATCCACCAGGCCATATATCTGGAAATAAGAAGGATGATCGCCAAGATCAAAATTGATCCGGAATGGATTATCGTCATTCATAAAACGTGTCAGAAAAGAAGGTGATTCTTGTGACACTGTAGCAGGTTGTTCGGTCGGGCTTTGTGTCTCAGCGGCAAATGCCTGGTGAATAGCAAGTGGCAGTAGTGCTAATTTGAAAAAGTGCTTGATGGTCATCCATTATCCTTGAAAGCGATGTTGCGGGTTATTTCAAAGAGTGGATTCTCGTTTTTGTGTGTGAATGTTAGATGACAGCCGGCTTACACCAACCTGACAGCCTGGTATGCAGGGATGCGACAGAAAGAAAAAGCCGCACTGTTTATAGCGCGGCTTTTAGCAATGAAAGTAGCCAGACTAAAAATTATGCGTGAATTGCAGGCTTAAAATATCCGCGCTACCTTCATATTTTCCGGCAATCAACCCTCTGCCGGTCAACCGTTGGTCATCGTTGATACGCGCATCTTTGATAAATAAATGTGTGTAGCCAATATCCAGTTTGGTTTCTGGCGTGTATTGCCAGCTGGCGCCCAGTGACAGCCAGATGCGGTCATTACCTGGAATGCGTGCAGTGCGGTGCTCGTTATCAATCGCTTCATCATCGTAGGCTATGCCGGTACGCAGTTTCACCGTATCCGAGTAAAGGTAATTCATGCCCACGGAGTAACGCAATACGTTATTCCAGTGCTCGGTAATAGCGGGGCCGACTGTAGTATTACTGCCATTCTCGCGCAATATTTTAAGTTCCTTGAACTGGCTCCAGCGGGTCCAGGTAATGTCTGTCAGCAGTTCCCATTTATTGTTCAAGTGGCTAAATGCACTAAAGGAGAATGTTTCCGGCAGTGTGAGATCCGCTGAAATATCGGTGTTCAAGGTTGACCCTGGAATACCGTTGGCAAGGGTGAATGGCGAACGCACATCGCCTTTTAGATGCTGTTCCACCTTAGACCGGTAGGCGACACCAAAACGGGTGTCCGGTGTGGCTTGGTAAATGGCGCCTAAGTTATAACCAAAACCCCAGTCCTTGCCTTTATTTTTGGCTGATGACTCTCCCAAACCAAGTGCACTGAGATTCACTGCGCTGGAAAGCTCCGCCTCTGCCCACATCGCTGAAATACCGACACCTAGTGACCATTGGTCATTTACTTTCCAGGCCAGTGAAGGATTAATGTTAACGGTTTTTAGTTCTGATTTAACCGCTTGAAAACGTCCCATCCAATTCCGGTTGTATTCTGTTTTCAAACCAAACGGGGTTCCTATCCCGATACCGAATTTCAGTTGCTCGGTGAGGTCTTGTTTGTAATAGATATTCGGTAAAAAGGCCCAGCTTCCGAAGTCGCCACCTTCACTACCCAATGGACGTCCCGCACCTGCTACGCTACCCTGATTGTGAAAATCACCGGAGGTTTTAATCGTATGCAAGGCGCCGACCAGCTGGCGTCCTTGAATGTAGGTCATACCGGCTGGGTTGAAATAGATGGTACTGGCATCTTCAGCCACAGCTGCTGCACCAGCATAGGCATTACCCAGGCCGCTACCACTTTGTTCAGATAGGGCGAAGCCCGCAGCGTGACTTGTGAGTTGGTGTGCCGATAACAGGATACCGACCATCAATGGCGATGAAAAACGTGACATAAAACCCCCTAAAGCTTTTATCTATTTTTAACTCTCAACTATTAATTATGTTTCCGGTTGAACGGCTTTGCGGAAGCTGGCCGGAATGCTTTCTGGAAACTCTGCCATGAATGCAGTGGTTTGGCTGGCAGAGAGTGCGGCGCTGAACAAATAGCCTTGCACGTGATGGCATAGCTTGTATTGCAGGTATTCAAACTGGATCGCACTTTCTACGCCTTCAGCCACCACTTTCAGGTTCAGGCTGACTGCAAGCGCCACCAGGGCATCCACAATCGCAATATCCACTTTGTCATGCGGGATGCCGGCGGTAAATTGTTTGTCAATTTTAAGGATATCCACCGGCAGTTGTTTCAGGTAATTCATTGATGAGTGGCCGATACCAAAGTCATCAATCGCAATGCCTATGCCTAATTGTTTAAGGGCGTAGAGGATATGTTTGGCCGCTTCGATATTACGCATCACCATTGATTCGGTGATTTCAAGGTTAAGTGTGCGCGGCGCAATATGGTAATGCTCAAGCGCGTGGCGGATAGTGCCTGACAAACTGTCGTCATCTAGCTGGCGGGATGAAATGTTGACGTTCATGAACAGGTCTGGATCGAACATCTGTTGCCACATCGCCAGCTGTTTTAATGACTGGTGAATGACCCATGCACCTATGCTGATAATCAGGCCGGAACCCTCAGCCAGATGGATAAACTGGTCCGGGGCAAGCAAGCCCCTGGTCGGGTGACGCCACCTGAGCAAGGCTTCAAAACCTATGGTCTTCAGGTGCTGGGTATGAATGATAGGCTGGTAGAACAGCTCCAGTTCCTGGTTTTGCAAGGAAAAGTGCAGCTCTTCACGCAGTGTGCGCAGCTCGGATGTGTTGGTTTCATCTTCGTCGCTGTAAAAGCGGTAAGTGTTACGGCCTGCGTCTTTGGCCTGGTAAAGCGCCATGTCAGCATTTTTCATGACTTCAGTTTTTGAATCAAAACCCGGTCTCAAAGTGGCGACGCCTATGCTGACGCCTATATGGATTTCATGGTCATCGACAATGAAGGGCGTTGAAATATTCTGTATGACCCGCTTGCAGACCTGCTCTATGGTACTGCGTTTAGGTGCTTCAAGAATCACTGCAAACTCGTCACCGCCGAGCCTGAAAATGGCATCATCCTGTGACATGTTGCCGCGTAACCTGTGGGCAACCTGTTGCAGCAGTTTGTCACCGGTATTATGACCAAAGGTATCGTTGACGATCTTGAAGCGGTCCAGATCCAGCAGCAGCAGGTAAATATGTTTGCGCTCATCTATCGGGGTGGTGATTTTTTTGGTGATGATTTCTTCGAACGCATGGCGATTGAGCAGCAAGGTGCCTTTGTCGTAGTGCGCCAGAAACTGCAGCTTTTCTTCGATTTCCTTGCGGTGATCCAGCTCTTTCTGCAATTGCGCATCTCGTTGGCTGATACTTTCGAGCATATTGTTAATATCTTTACCGAGCAGGCCGATTTCATCATTGCTGTTGGTATAAATGCGCTGTTCGTAATGGTGATTTTGGGTGATGTTACTGACGAAGGTTTGCAGGGTATGAATCGGGCCGACGATGTAGCGGTTTAAACGCCACATGACAAAGTAACCGAATAACGCGGCAGCAATTGCGGCAATGGTATTCGACCAGGCAAAACCAATCAGCATGTCGACGATCTGTTCCTGCTTGATCACGGCGCGTAATGTACCCACGGCTTTTTCATTGACGATAATGGGTGCTGTGAGCTCCATGTCGCCAAAAAAGGGATATAACCATTGCCAGGCAGAAGTGATAGGGGCATGCAGCGGATGCAGGCTTTCCAGCGTTTGCTGTTGCTGGTTAAGGACCACGATGGTACGGATGTTTTCGTTGTCTGACAGCGGTTCCAGTGTTTTTGCTGCAGAACTCAATTCGTCAAACATGACTGCCGGCCCTATGGATGTAGCTACCACATTCATTTGTACCAGGATGTTTTGAATCAGATGGGTGCGCAGGTCATGGTAATGATTGCCCAGCGCGAATATGCTGAAAACCAGCAGCATGCTCAATGTCATTGCCAGTTCGGTCAGCAGTAATTTCTCGGCAATTTTCAGGTTACGGAACAGACTTAACATACACAATTAATCGTTAATAATATTGGTCGCCAGTTTCAACAGCCGTGCATCAAACACAATCCCCGCCTGTTTTGCCGGTTGTATCCGCAAATCAAACTGGTAGCGCTTTTCCTGGGCGCTGATCACTACATGCCCGTAGTCGGCAAATTTGTTACCGGCATGCACGACGGTCAGTACCACGTCCTTTTGGATAGACTGTTGCAATTCAACTGGCTTTTGAATCACAAAGTCTTGAATATACAGGAGATTGCAGCGTTTAACGTCAGTAATTGTCTTCAACGGCAGCAAAGAAACCTGCAGGTTTTGTATTTTTTGCGATTGCAGGGTGCTTGATTGCAGGAAACCGATATCTTCTTCAAAGGCGCAAATATTATATGCATCTTGTAAGGTACGGTTTGGTGTCTGGCTCAGCAGGGCGAAGTTATAAATCAGTTCGCTGGTGATTTCGCGCATGTCCTGCGGTGCAGAGGCGGCCCAGCTTACGCTAGCGGTTGCCAGGCCTAGTGTCAGTGGCAGCCAGGTGCGAAAAACGCTTATGTGGCTGGCAAGGGCATTGCCATGGCGGACGTTACCCCGGTAGCTTGCTCGCGGTCGCGCGCGGCGTGATTCTACTTTGGGAATTAGTGAACTCACAAGGTTCAATCGTTGCGTCTTCCTGCAAAAGGTAGATTTCATTTCCAGGCTGAACTCCCATGTGATGTGATCGGCGAGAGCTATTGACCACACACGTAAGAAAACATGCAGGCAATCAGCGCTTAACAGGAAACATCATACCTTGTGACACAAAATCCACAATCCAAAAAACTGATAAATTCTGTATGTATTTGATAAGCAACTTATCTAATGCGGGCTCAAAGCCAGTGAATTGAAGGCGGTGATAGATGAATGCCGCAGTCAGTATTGACTGCGGGCGGTTTGCAAAGCCGTGGCAGGCTTCAAGTCAAAAGCGACACAGATGCGTTGTGCATCTGCATTAAACGGGATGGTTCTGTGAAACAGGGAAGAAGGGAACAACACAATATCGCCGACCTTGGGCTTAATGAAACTGGTCGGGAAGTTGTCATGTAGTTTCGGGTAACCATCACCGTGCGTACCATATTCAAAAGCCCCTTCTTTCGGGTCGTCCGACTCGGGCATGGCCAGGTAAACCGCACCACTGATCCAGCCAATTTCGTGAATATGCGCATCCAGGTGGCCGCCTTTTTGCATGCTGACATACCAGGAACTGGTGAACTCCAGGGTCTCCGGGAAATGCGTAATCAAAGCGCAGTCAGCTTGTTGGAATTGTTGCTGGTAGTGAAGGAATTCACGTTTAACCAGATCACCCAAAGTACGGAAAGCCGCTTCCGGACGTTTGAAAAGATTACCCGCTGATTGCTTGCCATTGGTCAGGCGGGCTTGCTTCCTTTCGGCGATATCGGTCTGGGCAATGTGATCCAGCAGTTCTGCCAGTAACGGGCTGCCAGGTGCCAGCTCAGGAATGGGCCGGTGATAAACAAACTCAAGCCCGTTTGCACAAAACTGGTAAGGGTCAGCCTCGCCATGATTAATGCTGTAGTGCGTGGACAATGTGGCAATAAACGGGGCAGTGTGCGGCCCTTGCTGAATGACTTCATCGCGCAACTGTTTAAATGCATCAAATTTTTCTGCCTGGTACAGGCAAACCATCACGCGGGATTGCCAGTCATCAAGGCGGGACCGCTCAAAGTAAGGTATTGCTTCTTTAAACCGCTTGGCCAGGTAGAGGAATTCACCCATATTGTAATTGGCGGCGGCATGGTCAGGATTACGCTGCAAGGCTTGCTGGTAATATTGCAACGCCTGGTGCATATCGCCCTGGTCACGCCAGGTTTCCCCGAGATTGTTATAGGCATCCGTGTAATTGGGGAATAGTGAAATGGCACGCTCGTAGCTGGCAACGGCTTCTTTTAACAGGCCTTTGTCGCGTTGGGCGGTTGCAAGGTTGAAGTGCCCGCGCGCATCCTGCGGCTGGATTCGCAAGCCTGTTTGATAACAACTGATTGCTTCATCCAGGCGGCCTTGTTTTTGTAACAAAGTGCCGAGATTGCCGTGCGCCTCAAAAAAAGACGGGTTTAGCGTTATGGCCTTGTGGTAGGCTTTTTCAGCCTCTGCGGATTCATCCAGCCGGGTTAAAACGATGGCATAGTTGAACCAAAGCTCCACATTATTCGGCTGTAACTTTAGCGCCTGCCCATATGCCAGTTTAGCCCCGGCATATTGCTGGCTTTGATCTAGCGCCAGTGCCAGCAGGTGATGCAATATAAACTCACGTGGGAATTGTGCAGACAATTGTCTGGCGCGGTTGGCTACTGGAGCAAACTGACCGGCGTTAAGTTGTTGTATCAGCGCATTTATTTCTTGGGGAAGAGAAAGTGCCATCATGCAAAATTCCTGAGATAGTTACAATTTTGTAACATATATTACAATTCTGCAATCTTTTAACTAGCTTAAAACTAAATCCAATGGACTAGTGATATAAAAAGAATATCTATTTTTAAGAGTTTTCAAGCAGGGGTGGCATTTATCTGCGCATGATTCGATAGCTGTTTTAACAGGCGGACCGCAATTTTTGGTTCTTCCTGTAACAGGTCTTCAATCGACTCAGCATAAATCTCAATCACTGACGCTTCTTCAGAAACCACAATCGCGCTGGCCGTCACCGGCTGCGCAGAGAATAAGGCAATGTCGCCAAAGAAATCACCATATTGCAGGATGCGGATAATTTTTTCGGAATGATCCGCCTGGCGTTGAACCAGGTGCAGTGTGCCCTCAACCACCATATAGTAATGATGGTTTGCTTCACCCTGGTTAAACACGTAACTACCTTGGGTGTAAGTTTTACCGTATTTATGCATCAATGTTTGCAGGTAATGTTGCTGGTTTGGATGGTCATCAAACAATCCTTTCAGCAATAACACATCTTTTTGCCTGAGCGTAACCATCAGCTCGAAACCAATCAGGAAAATGGCAAAATTAAGATACAGCCAGCTGATGGAGACGAACATGGCTTTCATGCTGCCGAACACAGCGCCGAAATTCTTGTTAACGCTGAGGAATAAACCAAATGCCGGCCGCATGAGTAACCACAAGCCGGCGGTGAGGAATGCTGATATCAGCAAGTGCTTCCACTGCACATGTAGCGGGCAAAACGTTCTGTAGAATCCAGCAATTAATACGGTAGTCAGTAATAAGGATAGTGCGCCGCCCACAAAGTTGATCAATGCCGAAGGCAGATGCACCGCCAGAAATACAATGACAGATTCCAGCACAAAGCCAGCGGCAGTGAACAGGAAAAAAACCAGTAACACACCCAATACAGCGAGTACATCACGGATTTTCTTGTTCCAGAACGACGGCACATCATGCCGGCTGGCGATCAGGTAAAAGCTGGAGCGCATATTGGCCGCCAGCGGCGTGATGGTCCATAACAAGATAAAGAAGCCAACTGCACCCCATGCAGCTTTGGTCTGCGTGTTGTTATAGACTTCAATCATGATGCGCTGGCTGAATTCCGGTAACAAATTGCTGGTGAGTATGGCCAGCTTAACAATCGCATAATCAGATGAATACACCATATGGCTGATTAAGAAGAAGATAAGGATAATCAGAGGAATAAGCGCAAACAGGGCATAGAAAGACAAGGCGGCCGAAAGGCCCATCAGTCTATGTTTGCCCACGCCTTGCAGTGTGGTTTTGATGACGAATAGCGGGGTGGAGTATATATAAGGTAAAAAATATTGCGTCAGTGCAAACCAGTGGCTTTTGGCACGTTTTGCAATTACTTTAAACATTCATTAAGCCTCGTTTGCTCAGTTATTTAAGGGCTTCAACGATTTAAATTGCTCTGTAGCTGCCAGTAATGCCTGGCAAGTGCCGCTCTCCATGGCGGAGTGACCCGCATCAGGGACCATTACGAGTTTAGCATGCGGCATGGCGTGGGACAGCTCCCAGGCTGTTTGCGGCGGGCACACCATGTCATAGCGGCCTTGTACAATCATGGTGGGAATGTTTTGCAATGTTTTAGCCGCCAAACTTAGCAATTGCTCGCCATCTACAAAACATAAATGCTGGATATAGTGAATTTGTACGCGTGCGCGTGCCAATTCAATCGCACCATCTACAGGTTGATTATCTTTGCTGGCGCTATCGTTAATTGGATCAGCTTGCTCTGAGCTGTCTGCGATGGAGGTGCCAGTTTCTGGACTATTTTGTTTAGCAGCCGTTTGTTTGGGCATTTCCACTTTAGGAACCAGGCTCATAATGCTGGATTCAAAAGCATTCCAGCGTATGGCTGCCGGGATGCTAATGGAAGTGTCCGCGTCAAATACCAGGCCCGCATAGTATTCCAGGATATTTTCCTGCTGGTCTTCAGGCACGCCATGCAATAAGGTTTGCCAGGCTTCAGGGAAAAACAGTGCAACATTTCCCAGAAACCATTCGATTTCCTGCGGCCTGCTTAAGAATATTCCTCGCAATGCCAGGCTGATAATGTTGTCAGGGTGCTGGGTGGCATATGCCAGCGCTAATGTGCTTCCCCAGGAACCGCCAAATACATGCCATTGCCTGATATTCAGGTGGTTGCGTATGGTTTCTATATCAGCAACCAGCGCCTGGGTAGTATTCTCCAGTGTTTCGCCGGCAGGCTGGCTGCGGCCACAGCCGCGTTGATCAAATAAGATGATGTGGTAATGAGCCGGGTCAAAAAACCGCCGTTGCGCCGGGTTACATCCGCTGCCTGGTCCGCCATGTAAAAAGATTACCGGGATGCCGTTCGGGTTACCGCATTGCTCAACATACACTGAATGTATATCGCTGACTTTCAAAAGCGCATGGTGGAAAGGTGAGCATTCTGGGTAAAGACTTAAAAGATTCATCTGGCCTGGTTTTCTCAGTTGTTTGATTAACTATATGATTTATTGAATATTTTTTTACAGCGATTTTAGTTGGAAAAAATAACAAAATCAAAGCTGAAAAAAGTGTAACCAATTTGTAACTAAAGTGTTGCAATTGAAAACAAATTGTTCTATATTGCAATCCTCACATGCGGCAAAGTGTGAATTTCTACAGTAAGTCGGGAATTTTTCCCTAGCCGAAAATGTGTAAAGTATGCGAACAATTTAGTATGCCAATCCTAGTGGATGCAAGTTGAGCGTGTACCTATATTAAACCCTTAGTTTCAACTTTGGAGATCAATATGCAAGTTAACAAAATCAAACTGGCTTTGGGCCTGGTAGCAGCATTGCCAATGGTTGCATTTGCCGCTGCAGACCAAGAAGCTGCAATGAAAGATTCAAACAACTGGACACACCCACGCGGTAACTATTCAAACCAAGGTTACAGCAACCTGTCACAAGTTAACAAAGGTAACGTAAAAAACCTTAAAGCAGCTTGGACATTTGCAACCGGTGTAAACCGTGGTCACGAAGGTTCTCCAGTAGTTGTGGGCAACATGATGTACGTTCACACTGCTTTCCCAAACAACGTATACGCTCTGGATTTGAACGATAATCAAAAAATCGTTTGGTCCTATTTCCCGAAACAAGACCCAAGCGTTCAAGCAGTTCTGTGCTGTGACAACGTTTCTCGTGGTCTGGGCTACGGCGACGGTAAAATCTTCCTGCAACAAAACGATGGTGTTTTGATTGCTTTGGATGCAAAAACTGGTGCTAAAGTATGGGATGTTAAAAACACTGACCCAAAAGTTGGTGCTACTAACACCAATGCTCCACACGTTTACAAAGACAAAGTATTGACAGGTTGTTCTGGTGCTGAGTTTGGCGTACGTTGCTTCTTGGCTGCTTACAACATCAAAGACGGTTCTTTGGCATGGAAAGCTTACTCTGCAGGTCCTGACGCTGAGTCATTGATCGGTGCTGATTTCAACAAAGAAAACCCACAATACAGCGCTCTGTCTGTATACCAAGATGTTAACGGTGGTAACAAAGAAGGCGGTTCTTTCAAAAAACTACCTAACGACCAACTGAAAACAGGCGAAAAAGAACTGGGTACACGTACTTGGTTGAAACCACAAGCTGTTAAAGACGGCTGGCAACATGGTGGTGGTTCAGTATGGGGCTGGTGGCCATATGATCCAAAAACAAACCTGGTTTACTACGGTACTGGTAACCCTTCAGTTTGGAACCCAGATGTACGTCCAGGCGACAACAAATGGTCTATGACAATTTTTGCTCGTGACTTAGACACTGGCGTGGCTAAATGGGGCATGCAAATGACTCCACACGATGAGTGGGACTACGATGGTATTAACGAAGTAATCCTGTTCGACAAAGGTGGCAAAACATACGCTTGGCACCATGACCGTAACGGTTTCATCTACACATGGCAAGCTGGCAACGGTACATTGGTTGCTGCTGAAAAAGTTCACCCATTCGTGAACTGGGCTACTGATGTTGACCTGAAAACAGGCGTTCCAAGCAAATTGGCTACTGCTTCTACTCACCAAGACTACAACGCTAAGGGTGTTTGCCCAGCTGCTTTAGGTACTAAAGACCAACAGCCAGCTGCTTACTCTCCAAAAACAGGCTTGATGTACACACCATTGAACCACGTGTGTATGACATACGAGCCAGTTGAGTCTAAATATGTTGCAGGTCAACCATGGGTTGGTGCTACATTGACTATGTTTGCTGGTCCAGACGGCGTAATGGGTGGCTTCGGCGCTTATGATCCAATGACCAACAAAAAAGTTTGGTACAACAAAGAGAAGTTCTCTGCTTGGGGCGGTGCTCTGACAACATCTACAAATATCGTGTTCTACGGTACTTTGGATCGTTGGTTCAAAGCTGTTGATGCTCAAAACGGTAAAGAACTATGGAAATTCCAAGTAGGTTCAGGTGTAATCGGTAACGCATTCACCTACGGTCACAAAGGTAAACAATACGTTGGCGTACTGTCCGGTATCGGCGGTTGGGCTGGTGTTGCGATGAACCTGGGTATGACTAACGACACCGACGCACTGGGTGCTGCTGGTGGTTACAAAGAGTTGACAAAATACAACGCTGCTCCTGGCGGCGGTGCATTGAATGTATTCTCACTGTAATTTGAAATTCATTTCAAGTTAACTTAAGAAATACGTTGACTCCTTAAACACCCTGCTTCGGCAGGGTGTTTTTTTTCATGAAATTCATGATTAGTAAAAGCAACAGGAATTAAACTAAGTTTTGGCTACAAATAGAAACTTATTCAAGATAAGATGATGGCTCTTGTCGACTGTTAGCAGAACTTTTGGGCTTAAAAAATACTCCAAAGGCGACAGGTAAAATCACAATAAGGATGAAATCAAGATGAAAATGACATGGAAGTTATTGGGTGCGATCGGATTATTATGGGCAACACAGGCAACAGTGTTGGCAGAGGAAATAGACATTCCTTCTATTAACCCTGATGAAGGGCGTATCGGCGAAGTGCGCCGGGTGGCTGATGAGTCAGAATTTAAGGTCTGTTCTGATCCAGACAATATGCCTTACTCCAATCTCAAGCTGGAAGGCTTTGAAGACAAGATTGCAAAAGTGTTGGCTGACGATCTAGGCAAAAAGCTGACTTACCAGTACGCTTATAACCGCCAGGGCTTTTTGCGTAACACGATTAACGCAATGCGATGTGATGTCATTATCGGCATGACTTCTGATTTTGATGGTCTGCGTACATCCAAACCTTATTACCGTTCCGGTCATGTATTCGTATGGCGCAAAAACAGCAATTACGATATTACTAACTGGGATTCTCCAGACTTGAAAAAAGGTATCATTGGTATCGTTGGCCAAAGTCCGGCAACTATTCCTTTAAATGACCATAACTTGATGACCAATGCCCGCCCATATCGCATGCAGCGCGATCTGAATTTGCCAACCAGCTTTATGATTGATGATCTGGTTGCCGGCAAGATTGATGTGGCTATCATGTGGGGTCCGATTGCAGGCTATTATGCCAAGCAATCTAAAGAACCTTTGGAAGTCCGCCTGATTCCTGAATACAACAAGGTGAATTTAAAAGGTAAGGAATACTGGAACATCTCAGTCGCAGTGAGAATGAAAGACAAAGACCGCATCAAAATGATCAATGAAGCACTGGAGCGTAACAAAGGCAAGATTGATGCAATCCTGAAAGAATATGGAATCCCAACTGTACCTGTGGTTGATGGTGATAGTGTGTTTAAAAAATAACACTGAATTGAAAAAATATTATAAACAGGCCTCGATTAATGACAATGGAAAAAAAACCCAGTAAAATCGAGCACTTGTTTTGAAATGGCCACGTGAAAGATTCTGAATTTTATTCGGAAATATTCGTCAACCGTTTCTGAAACGATTCGTTAAATGAGCATGCGTTAATTATTTGGTTACCAAATTAACGCCGCTCATTTTGTTTAGGATTAGGAGACAACATGTTAGGCAACAAAATTAAATCGGCATTGATGGTTTCCCTGCTGGCATTTGCTACAGGTGCAATCGCTGATGTAACTTTTTCGGCTACTCAAGACGGATCTGCACTCAATATTGATAAAGCCATGTTCGATACCGATGCAGCCAAAGAATTTTTGGCGACAGGTAAAAACCCATATATCGGTAATGAGGCTGCCATCAAGGCAGGTAAAAAGAAATTCAACCTGTATTCATGTGTAGCCTGTCACGGTGGTAAAGGTGAGGGCGCTGTAGGCCCAGGCTTGATCGGTGCTAATTTCCGTTACGCTAAAAATGCTACCAACAAAGGTATGTTTGAAACCATCTGGCACGGTACCAACGGTGGTATGGGCGCTAAGGGTTATGGCCTGATGGCTCCAGATGATGGCTTGAAACCAGATGAAGTATTGCAAGTAATTGCTTTCATCCGTAGTAACAGCGTTATAAAAGCTACTGGTAACGAATAATTATTAATACCAACTTAAAACGGTCACCAAGGTGACCGTTTTTTGTTTTTATGGCACAATGATTCAGTCGGTTTTATCAATAATAAAAACAATAAAAAACTGTTTTATTTCAAAGAATATCTAAGTAAACCTATGGGGGCAATCATGAGAAGTTTGTTATTAACGTCAGTTCTTGCTACGTTACTGGTGGCGTGTAGTAATGGTGGGCAGTCCGGAGCAGGGTCAGAGGCGGCTGCAGAAGATATCAAGGCAATCAAATTTGAGGCAACCCAGGATGGGCAGCCGTTACAAATCGACGCTAAAATGTTTGATACTCCAGCCGCAAAAGAATTTTTAAGCACAGGCAAAAATCCATATATCGGTAAAGAAGACGCCATCAAGGAAGGCAAAAAGAAATTCAACCTGTTTTCCTGCGTGGCTTGTCATGGTGGTCACGGTGAAGGCGCCGTTGGTCCGGGTCTGATTGGTGAAAACTTCCGTTATGCCAAAAATGCCACCAACAAAGGCATGTTTGAAACCATTTGGCACGGCACAAATGGCGGTATGGGCGCTAAAGGGTTTGGCCTGATGGCACCAGATGATGGTTTAAAACCAGATGACGTATTGAAAGTGATCGCTTTTATTCGTAGCCATGCCAAAATCACAGGTAACGAATAGCGGTATAATGGCGGTGTTGTGCGCGCTTGGCAGTACGGCAGGCGCGCTTTTTTATTGAAGGATATAGTGTGACGGACGAAAATAATTTGCACCATGTCATCATCGTAGGTGGTGGCGCAGGTGGACTGGAGTTAGCAACCAAGCTGGGAGATTCCCTTGGCAAAAAGAACAAGGCTCTCATTACTCTGATTGATAGCACCAGAACTCATGTATGGAAACCGTTATTACATGAAATCGCAGCCGGCAGTATGGATCCGGATCGTCATGAACTGGATTACCTGGCTCAGGCGCACTGGCATCATTTCAAATTCCGTCTCGGACGCATGGATGGCTTGAATCGCGCTACACGAGAAGTGAGCCTGGCACCATTTATGGACGAAGATGGCAATGAAGTGATTGCACGCCGAACATTCAAATATGACACGCTGATTATTGCCGTTGGTAGTACAACCAACGATTTTGGCATTAATGGTGCACGTGAATACTCACTGGCACTGGATACACACTCCCAGGCACAACGATTCCACCGTTATCTGCACAACGCGTTATTGCGTGCGCAGACGCAATCTGAAGCATTGAAACCCGGTCAGCTGGAAGTGGCGATTGTTGGTGCAGGTGCTACCGGTGTTGAACTGGCTGCCGAGTTGCATAATACGACGCGTGAATTAACTGCTTATGGGTTGGATAAAATTGATCCTGACCGGGATGTGAAAATTTCTCTGATTGAAGCCAGCGACCGTATCTTGCCGGCATTACCGAATAAGCTTTCTTATGCAGTGGATGTAGAGTTGCGCAAACTGCGCGTTAACGTATTCACCGGTGAGCGTGTGACTGAGGTTTCTCCTAAAGGTATCACCACCCACAGCGGCCGCTTTATTCCTGCCGAACTGGTGGTATGGGCTGCGGGTATTAAAGCACCGGATTTCCTGAAGGATATTGACGGTCTGGAGACCAATAGAATTAATCAGCTAGTCGTTAACCAGCATCTGCAAACCACGCGCGATGAAAACATTTTTGCGTTTGGCGATTGTGCTGCCTGTCCATGGCTGGGCCACGATACAACGGTGCCGCCACGTGCACAAGCTGCACACCAGGAGGCATCATTGCTGGTGAAAACAGTAAAAGCGCGTGTGGCTGGCAAAGAAACACTGCCAGAGTTTCATTACCGCGATTATGGTTCTCTGGTTAACCTGGGCAAATATTCAACGGTTGGTAGCTTGATGGGCGCTGTTGCTGGTGGCAGTATGTACATTCAGGGTTTGTTTGCCCGCGTGATGTACCGTAGCCTGTACAAAATGCATTTGATGGCATTACATGGCGTGCTGGCGGTGATTGTGCACAGTATTGGCCGCCTGATCTCCAGACGTACCGAACCACATGTAAAACTGCACTAACTAGTAATTTATCAAGATAAAAGGGCGCTTTAAGCGCCCTTTTATCTTGTTCAAAGCAGTAATTTAATTAACGCTGGATATGTTTACGATAGAAGAATGTAATCAATGACATGCTGACGATAATGAACACACCAAAAATCGCCACAATAGTATTAATCTCGAACTGCGCACCCACCATCCAAGTATAAGCACCTAGCAACAATAATATGCCGATGTTTTCGTTAAAGTTTTGTACGGCAATCGAGTGCCCTGCACCAAGTAAGTGGTGGCCGCGATGTTGCAGCAACGAGTTGAGCGGCACAAGAAAATAGCCGGAAAGCACACCAATCACAAACAGTAAAACGGCAGCGACAACCGGGTTGGTAATGAGCACCATGCTGATCACCAGAATCCCCATATAAATGCCTGCAGGTAGCACTTTAACGGCATTTTCCAGCTGCACGTAGCGTGAGGCAATGACAGAGCCTGCAGCAATGCCTACGGCCAGGATGGCAATCAGGTAAGTCGCTTCCTGTTGTGTGAACCCAAGCTTTACGTCCGCCCATTTCAATACGACAAATTGTAAAGTTGCGCCTGCGCCCCAGAACAATGTTGTCACGGCTAATGAAACCTGGCCTTGCGGATCTTTCCACAAGGTAATAAACGCGTGCCAGAAGTCTTTCAACAAGAACCTAAGTGTTTTTTGTTCTACCTTGTGGTCGATAGGGACTTTAGGGATGAAATAGTTAAACGCCGCCGCTAACAAATAAAGCAGGGTGATAAACGCAATGCCTATATAAGGGCTGGTTGCTGCCGCAATGGTAGAGCCAAACACCGGCCCCAGAATAATGGCGGTGACTGTAGTGCCTTCCATCCACGCATTGGCTTTAATCAGCAGATGCGATGGCAGCATTTCAGTCAGGATGCCGTATTTGGCAGGGGAATAAGCCGCAGCGCCAATCCCTACCACAGCATAAGCATACAGTGGCGGCACGCCTGCCAGCGCCAGCAAGCAGCCTGCAAATTTAAGGCCGTTACTCAAAAACATGACGCGCCCCTTGGGCAGCGCGTCAGCAAATGGGCCTACAAATGGCGCCAGCACGATATAAGAGATGACGAAAAACTCGCGCAACAGTGGTTCATGCCAGGTGGGGGCATTGAGTTGCGCGAGCAGGGCGATGGCTGCAAACAACAGCGCATTATCGGCAATTGCCGATAAAAACTGGGCAATCAGTAATGTATAAAAGCCTTTGACCATGACAGCAGGGCAGACGGACGTCTACAACACCTCTGCCGCAAAATCAGCCAGGCGTGAGCGTTCGCCGCGAATCAGGGTGATGTGGCCGTTGTGTCGCCAGTTTTTAAAGCGGTCAACCACATAGGTGAGGCCTGAGCTGCCTTCTGTTAAGTAAGGCGTATCAATTTGGGCTATATTGCCCAGACAGACCACTTTGGTGCCTGGACCTGCGCGCGTGATTAGCGTTTTCATCTGTTTCGGCGTCAGGTTTTGCGCTTCATCAATAATCAGGAATTTATTCAGGAAAGTACGGCCACGCATAAAGTTCAGCGACTTGATCTTGATCCGGGTACGGATCAGGTCTTGCGTTGCTGCACGGCTCCATTCACCGACATCTTCATCGGTCTTGTTCAGCACATCCAGGTTGTCTTCCAGCGCGCCCATCCACGGCGCCATTTTTTCTTCTTCAGTACCCGGTAAAAAACCGATATCTTCGCCCACCGGCACAGTGACGCGGGTCATGATGATTTCGGAATAGCGTTTTTTATCCAGCGTTTGCGTCAGTGCTGCAGCCAAGGTCAATAATGTTTTACCGGTGCCTGCTTGGCCTAGTAGGGTCACAAAATCAATATCAGGATCCATTAACAGGTTCAAGGCAAAGTTCTGTTCGCGGTTGCGCGCAGTAATACCCCATACATTGTGCTTGGGATTCGCATGGTCATGCACCACTTCCAGCACGGCAGAATTATCTTCAAGCTTGCGGACTATTGCATGAAATGGCTTGTTGTATTCGTAAAATACAAACTCATTGACCAGCAGCGATTTCACAATCGGGCCACTGATTTTGTAAAACATACGGCCTGCTTCCTGCCAGGAGTGCATATCTTTGCTATGTTCATCCCAGAAGTTCTCCGGTAGCTCGCGCAAACCGGTGTACAGCATATCGCTGTCTTCCAGCACTTTGTCATTGAAGTAGTCTTCAGACGGCACACCCATAGCGCGTGCCTTGATGCGGATATTAATATCCTTGCTGACCAGGATGACATTGCGGTTTGGCGATTGTTTTTTCAGGGAAAGTGCAACGCTGATAATCTGGTTATCAGCTTTGCTGCCTGCCAGGCCCGGCAAGTCGGTTTCCACATGCTCCATCTGGAAGAACAGTTTGCCTGTCAGGTGGCGATTGCCCTGAATACCTAGCGGACAGCCGGCTTCCAGTTTGTCAGTGTCTACACTGCCGATAATTTCTTCCAGGAACCGGCTGGCCTGGCGCGCGTTACGGGCGACTTCGGTCAGGCCTTTTTTGTTATTATCCAACTCTTCCAATGTCACCATCGGTAAGTACACATCGTGTTCTTCGAACCTGAACAGCGATGAAGGATCGTGCATCAATACATTGGTATCCAGAACGAACAGCTTAGTTTGTGGAGCACGTGCCATAGAAAATCACTTTTATGAGTGGAAAGATTGGATACTGGCCAGCACATCTGCGGCATGGCCATCGACTTTAACACCACGCCACTCGCGGACGATGATGCCTTTGGGGTCAATTAAAAACGTACTGCGCTCAATACCACGTACCTGCTTGCCGTACATGTTTTTCATTTTAATCACATTAAATGTCTGGCAGGCAAGCTCTTCGCTATCGGAGATTAACTCAAACGGGAACGTGTACTTGGCTTTGAAGTTTTCATGCGATTTAAGCGTATCACGCGAAATCCCGAAAACCACGGCATTTGCGGTGGTGAATTCAGCCTGCATATCTCGAAACTGGGTGCCCTGGGTGGTACAGCCGGGCGTTGCATCTTTAGGGTAGAAATACAAAACAATGTATTTCCCCAAATAGTCACTGACTTTGAATTGAAGGCCGGAAGTTGCAGGCAAGGATAACGCGGGAGCTGGTGAATTCAACATAATATTCATGGCAAATGCTTAATCACATTGTTGATAAAAAAACAGAATTAAGCAAGCAGAAAAAGAAAATTAGTCGCTAACGCAATCGCCCGCTTATTGGGTTAATTTACTGCGGTAATGAAATAGTGATGCGGGTGCCTTTGCCAGCCTGGCTGTCAAACTGCATGGCGCCGCCCAGCTCTTCGCAGACTTTAAAGGCAAACGGGATGCCGAGGCCGGTACCAAACCGCTTGGTGGTCGGTCCAGGTGTGATGGCGTGTGGATCCGGTTTAAATGGCATGCCGGGACCCTGATCAATAATGATCAGGGTCAATATGTTGTCTAATAACGCACACTGGATATGTATCTCAGAACCTTTCGGCGAAGCTTCAGAGGCATTGAGCAATAGGTTGTAGAGCATTTGTTCCAGCAGGTGCTCGTCAGTCAATATCAGGCGTTTGATATTGGCGCTGTCTTCAATTACCTTGATATTTTTTTCACTGAGCCTGGGCTGCAGCGTCATGATTGCGCCTTGTACAATTGAAGACAGCATCAGCTGGTTCAGCATAGGCTTGATCGGGTGCAAATAGGAAAGCAGGCTACCGGTCCATCTTTCCAGCCGGTCCACCGTGTGGATAATACCTTGTACTGACTCCTGGGTATCTCGATCCGGCGCATCAATCACCTGGGCGGTGGCGCGAATACTCGCCAGGGGATTGCGGATGTTATGTGCCAGCATAGGCACCAGCAAGCCGAGCGCCGCCTGCTTTTCACTTTTAACGAGGGCATCGCGGCTTAAAGCCAGATCCTCAGCCATTTTATTGATTTCTCTGGATAACACCGCCAGTTCTTCCGCACCCGCTTCAGGTACCTGGTGGCTCAGGTTGCCAGCACTGATGGCATTGGTGGCAATCATGATGTCATTGATAGGCTGGACGATAGAGCGTTTTAAAATACGGCGGGAATAAATAATCAGCACACAGGCCAGCAACAGTGGCAATGACAACACTGCAATCGAGCTGCTTCTGGCATCCTCCAGGCGATTCTTAATCTCGCTTTGCTTGATCATCAGCAGGTGCTCAGCGCGTTTGGATACTTCTTCGTAGTGCGTGAAAATGCCCGTTTCAATATCCTGGTAAATGGATTTTTGTGCCTGTTTGTTCGGGTTATTCTGATAACGGTAAAACAGGGTTGGTGCTTCATTCACCAGTTTGCGGTATTTACTTTCAATTTCACTGAGCGCGGTCCGCTCTTCTTCATCAATCGCAATGTCCTGCAAGCGTTGCAGGTGTAGCAGGATAGAGGAGGTGTAATGGTTATATTCATTAAGCGCATTTTCTTCCTGCAGGAAAAACGCATCAAATAATTCTTTTACCTGGCGGTATAAATCGCCCCTGACCAGGTAAATCTCCTGGATGACGATATTGATGCGCTGTGATTGTTTGGAAGCTTTATCCCACAGATAAATACCGTAGCCACCGCTGGCAACCGCCAGGATAATCAGGGCAATAAAATAAAGGTCATGAAACAGCAACAAGTGCCGGAGAGACTTGCCGTAAGCACGTTGTGTAAAAGCCGTTTTAAACTTTCTGCCGGGGAGTGCCATACGCTATGAGTCTAACTGGATAGTTTGAAGCTGACAGTCACGACAATATTACTGATTTTACCGCGCAGAATTTCGTTGAAATGCGGCTTTAACTGCGATTTTCGTGCGGCTGCCAGTGCCGCCTCATCAATCGGTTTGTTGCCGCTAGACTCCAGCACTTCTGCTCCAGTGATGTTGCCATGGTCATCAATGTTGATACTCAATTTAACATCGCCTTCAATGCCCCTGTCTTGCGCAATTCTAGGGTAGCGCTGGTTTTTCTGCAGCTCCTTGTGCGCCGCATTTCTAAAGGCATTACGCGCAGCTTCAATATCGCCTTCACTGGGTCCGGTTGCTTTGGGTGGTTCCGGAGGAGGTGCAGGCGGTGCTGGTGGCGGCACCACCACTTCGGCTTTGCTCTCGCTAGCCGTGGGTTTTGCCGCAATGATTGAAGGCGCAGGCGCTTCTGTTACCGGACGGGTAGGCTCTGCAGGCGGTTCCGGCAGCGGCGATGCTTTTTGCGGCAATGTTGGTTTCTGTTCTGCAGGTTTAGGCTCTACCGGTTTGGGAGGTGGTTTTACCGGTTCAGGCTTGGGTGGTTCTGGCGTAGGCGGTGTTGGCTCAGGCTCGGCAGGAGGCGAAACCGCTGCTGGCGGCGTTTCTTTCACCAGCTCGATTTGAATTTCCTGTTTTTTGACCGGAGGCTTTTCATAAGTAGGTTTGGGAACATAAAGCATGATCAATGCATGTGCCAGCAGCGAGCCAATCAGGCTCCACTCCAATACATGTTTGAACTGCGTTTTTGATTCTTGTAGAACGGCTTGCACGCCTAAACCCTAACCTTAAACCTCCATCACGACCCGACACTATAAGCTATTTTTCAGCATTCCTGCCAGTGCCTGAATGTTTGTTGCCTAGCATACGCCATGGAAAGGTTGTACTTCTACCAAAGCACCGGCTTCCAGTGTGCCAGTTTGCTCGTTTAGCACAATAAAACAATTAGCCCGGCTCATGCTGCTTAAAATGCCAGAGCCTTGTTCACCAGTTGTTTTCACTTTCCAGGTTTCACCCTCTTTAAATAATATGCCACGCTGGAATTCAGTACGGCCAGTGGCCTTTTTAATGGGGCTGACACATTCGACCTTGAAAGACGGCTGAGCCAGGCTGGTGGTTCCCATCAAGGTTTTGAGTGCGTCCTGAACAAACTGGTAGAAAGTCACCATGGCAGAGACCGGGTTGCCCGGCAGGCCAAAATAATGGGCTGCGCCAATTTTTCCGTAAGCCAGCGGGCGGCCGGGCTTCATATTGATTTTCCAGAACAAGACCTGTCCATGTTTGGCCAGTAACTGTTTCATAAAGTCTGCTTCACCTACCGAAACGCCGCCACTTGTGATCACAACGTCATATTCTGAGGCCGCTTCCAGTAAAGTTTTTTCCAGGTCAGCCGGGTCATCGGCCACATTGCCAAGGTCATTTACTGACACGCCAATGGCCTGTAGCACACCCGATAAACTGTAGCGGTTGCTGTCATAAATCTGCCCCTGCTGCAACGGCTGGCCAATATTAACTAACTCGTCACCAGTGCTAAAGAAGGCCACTTTCAAGCGGCGGTAAACCTTGATTTCACCTATCCCCAAAGAGGCCAGCAGACCCATGTCGGCCGGTTCAATGCGATGGCCTGGCATCAGCACCGTTTGGCCAATAGCAATATCTTCTCCGGTCAGGCGGATGTTGGCACCCGCAGCAGGCAATTTTACCAAGGTGACCAGTTCACCTTCTGTTGAAGTATGTTCCTGCATGATGACCGTATCTACGGTGGTTGGAACGACTGCTCCGGTCATGATTTTGATGCAGCAGCCAGCCGGAATTTCTGAAGTAAACGGCACGCCAGCAAAAGCAGTGCCGACAACTTTGAGTGGATTTCCCGCATCTGCATGCCTGAAGGCAAAGCCATCCATCGCTGAATTATTATGGCCTGGTACATTCATGCCGGAAATCACCGGCAGCGCTAACACACGCCCCAGACTGTCTTTAAGTGCTACCGTTTCAGTCTCGCTGACCGGGCTTAAAAACTGCTGGATGTAGTGTCGTGCCTGCATTACCGACATGGCGTTCGGGTCATAGTCATCCGCGCACGAGGTTTTTGAGGCTAAGTCGGAGAGTGCTAAATCAGAAGATTGCATGACAAATATTCACCAATTGCAAAGTCATTATTTTACAGGCTGTGTTGTTTGCGACCATGGTAAAACATTAATTCTTATCCAAGGCAGTCCACGGTCCGGAAGGGGTGGTTATTTATTACTGTTTGCAGAAATTTTAAACCGGATGATTGATGTTAGTAAATGCTTGCTCATCTTCAAATTCAACGAATACAGGTGCATGCCTGGCTTGCCAGGCGCTGACGCGGCGCTGCCCATCAAGTAGAAACGCATCCAGGTCGGCGCTTAAGCTGCGATGAAACAGGCAAAAAACCGGATGGTCACCGCTGCCACTACGGGCAATGGCTATCAAAGAATTGGAGTGGTTAATTGCTTGCGCTAGCCGCTCACTTAAATCCAGCGGCAAGTTGGGCGAGTCGCATGGCACGGTGAGTAGCCAGTCAGTGTGTGACTGTTTTAAGCCTGCCTGAAAACCGGCTAGCGGACCATCAAACTGGGTGTTGGCATCTGTCATAACCGGTACGCCAAACAGATGATAAGTTTCCAGGTTACGGTTTGCATTAATGACGACTTGCGATACTTGTGGCTGGATGCGGTCAAGTACCTGTGCGACCATCGCTTTACCTCGGTATTCGACCAGCCCTTTATCGACACCACCCATACGCATGCCGCGACCACCAGCCAGGATCACTGCGGTAATCTGCATTTAGCCGCCCGTGTGCGACATAAAGCGGATCACTGCTGGCGCTGCGCGCTGTAAATCAAAATCATGCCCTTTAGGTTTGATGCGCATGCCATGCAAAATCGCTTCAACCAGAGGCATATCGTCTTTCGGATGGGCGCGCAACAGGGGCATCAGGTCAATTTTGTGTTCCTGCCCGAGACATAAAAATAATTCGCCTTTGCAGGTGATGCGCACACGGTTGCAGCTTTCACAGAAATTATGGCTATGCGGCGAGATAAAACCGATTCTGGTTTTTTCGCCATTCACTTGCCAGTAACGGGCAGGGCCACCAGTTTTGTGCATGCTTGGGGTGAGTGAGAACTTACTTTTTAACTGCGCCAGCGTTTCGCTGTTACTGACGCAACTGCTTTCGCGGTCATGGTTAACTTCACCCAGCGGCATTTCCTCGATAAAACTGATATCAATATGTTTCTGGATAGCAAAGTTGACCAGGTCAATCGCTTCATCGTCGTTAATGCCACGCATGAGCACGGTATTCAGTTTGATATTGCTGAATCCTGCTTGTATGGCATGTTCAACACCGGAAAGCACTTTTGGCAGTTCACCGACGCGGGTAATTTTGCGGAAACGGCCTTCATCCAGGCTATCCAGCGAGATATTGATGCGGTTAACACCAGCGGCTTTTAAAGCCCTGCTGTGTTTGTCCAGCTGGCTGCCGTTGGTGGTGAGCAGGCATTCCTGCAAACCTGGCAGGTGGCCTATCTCTTCAAACAGCCACATCGCATTTTTACGCACCAATGGTTCGCCACCAGTAATGCGAACTTTAGTCACACCCATACGGACAAACAATTTAACCAGTCGTGCACATTCTTCAAGGCTTAGCACTTCATCGCGCGGCAGGAAGGTCATTTCTTCGGCCATGCAATACTGGCAACGGAAATCGCAGCGGTCTGTAATCGACAGGCGAATGTAGTCTACATGCCGGCCAAACTGGTCGATAAGTTGTGAGGGAATGTGAGCCGGAAATTGCATTGCGTCGATTAATTTAAAGTAATCAATATTCTATGCCCTTTTCATGGTTTCACAAGAGATGAATAAAGCGTATGATTTCGGGGTGGTAAATGTAACTGAATTGTAAATGCGAGGTTAGTGTGGGGCACTTATTAAGCGATGTACAACAGGAGCGCATTCAAGCGCATATTAAAGCTCACCAGCATGTGCCGGGCGGTTTAATGCCGCTCTTACATGCGATTCAGGATGATGTTGGCTATGTGCCTGAAACTATTTATCCTGATATATCCCAGGCGCTGGCACTGTCAGTCGCTGAAGTGCATGGTGTCGTCACTTTTTACCACCATTTCCGTACACATCCGATTGGCAAGCACGTGTTGCAAATCTGCCGCGCAGAATCCTGCCAGTCCATGGGCTCAGAAAAACTTGAAGCTGAGCTTAAATCCAAACTTGGTGTGGATTACCACCAAACGACCCAGGACGGCGAAATTACCTTGTTACCGGTATATTGCCTGGGTAACTGTGGCTGTTCACCGGCAGTGATGCTGAACGATGAAGTATATGGACGCATGAATAGCGAAAAGGTTTCTGAGCTGATCGCCGAGGTCTGCCATGTTTAAAGTCTATGTGCCGATAGACTCGACTGCCTTGTCGCTAGGTGCTGAACGCACCGCAAAAGCCATTTTGGCAGAAGCGCGAGCCAGAGGCGTCGAAATTCAGCTGGTACGTAACGGTTCGCGTGGATTATTCTGGCTTGAACCTTTGGTGGAAGTCGAGTTTGCCGAAGGCCGTTTCGCGTATGGCCCGGTGCAACCTAAAGATGTTGCCGGCCTGTTTGATGCAAACTTTACTGATGCGCTGTCGGATTCTGCCAAAGCGCATCCTTTATATCTCGGATTAACTGAAGAGCTTGCCTGGCTGAAAAAACAGCAACGCCTGACCTTTGCCCGTGTGGGAATTACTGACCCCGTCTCGCTGGATGATTATATGGCGCATGACGGCTACAAAGGCCTGAAGAATGCGCTGGCATTGAGCGGCGCAGATATCGTCAAAGCGATCACGGACTCCGGATTACGTGGCCGGGGTGGTGCGGCTTTCCCAACTGGTATCAAATGGAATACGGTGCTGAATGCCCCGGCAGACCAGAAGTATGTAGTCTGCAATGCCGATGAAGGCGATTCCGGCACTTATTCCGACCGCATGATCATGGAAGATGATCCTTTTGTCCTGATCGAAGGAATGACCATTGCCGGTATTGCTGTCGGCGCGACACAGGGCTATATCTATTTACGCAGCGAATATCCGCATGCGCTCAAAACATTGAATGAAGCCATCCGCAAGGCCACATTGGCCGGATATCTGGGTGACAATATCCTGGGATCAGGCAAGACTTTCCATCTGGAAGTGCGTCGCGCTGCAGGTGCTTACGTTTGTGGCGAAGAAACTTCATTGCTGGAAAGCCTGGAAGGCAAGCGTGGCCTGGTGCGGTTCAAACCACCACTGCCGGCGATCGAAGGCCTGTTTGGCAAGCCGACGATTGTCAATAACGTCATTTCGCTGGCAACGGTCCCTGTCATCCTGGATAAGGGCGCGCAGTATTACGCAGATTATGGCATGGGCCGTTCACGCGGGACATTGCCTATCCAGCTGGCCGGCAACCTGAAACAAACCGGGCTGGTCGAACTGGCATTTGGAGCCACTTTGCGTGAATTGCTCTATGACTATGCTGGTGGTTCGGCTTCCGGTAAACCTATCCGTGCAGTGCAAGTCGGTGGCCCGTTAGGGGCTTACCTGCCGGAAAGCCAGTTTGATACGCCGCTGGATTATGAAGAATTCAGCAAGATCTGGGCGGTGCTCGGTCATGGCGGTATCGTGGCATTCGACGATACGGCGGATATGGCCAAAATGGCCAGGTACGCATTCGAATTCTGCGCCGTGGAAAGCTGTGGTAAGTGCACCCCTTGCCGGATTGGCTCTACCCGTGGCGTAGAAGTGATGGATAAGATTGTGGCCGGTAAGAACCATCCGCAGAATGTGCAGTTGCTGCGTGATTTGTCGGACACTATGTTGAATGGTTCTTTGTGTGCATTGGGTGGCATGACGCCTTACCCGGTATTGAGCGCGCTGAATCATTTCCCCGAAGATTTTGGTCTGAGTAATAAAGAAGCTGCTGCCTAGGCAGTAAAGGTGACATTATGGATGACGTCAAATATACCCCTTCCCAACCTTCAGTATTTAAGTACGACGCAAACAAGGATTACGGCACACCAAAGTCCGACAGCGATGTCATGGTGACGCTGAACATCGATGGTGTCGATGTGACCGTGCCTGAAGGTACTTCTATCATGCATGCAGCACAATTAGGCGGCGTGACCGTGCCTAAGCTGTGTGCTACCGACTCGCTGGAAGCTTTCGGATCGTGCCGGCTGTGCCTGGTGGAGATTGAAGGCCGTCGCGGCTACCCGGCGTCTTGTACTACGCCAGTCGCTGCAGGCATTAAGGTCAAAACGCAAACCTCAAAACTGGCTGATGTACGCCGTGGTGTGATGGAGCTCTATATTTCTGACCATCCGCTGGATTGCCTGACCTGTGCGACCAATGGCGATTGTGAATTGCAGGATATGGCTGGTGCGGTTGGCCTGCGCGAAGTGCGCTATGGCTACGATGGCGAAAACCACCTGGGCCAGTCCAAGGATGAATCCAATCCTTACTTCACTTTCGATCCTTCCAAATGTATCGTCTGCTCACGCTGCGTGCGTGCCTGTGAAGAAACACAAGGTACGTTTGCCCTGACTATCCAGGGCCGTGGATTTGAAAGCAAAGTCTCGCCTGGCAACCAGAATTTCCTTGAATCAGAATGCGTGTCTTGTGGTGCCTGTGTGCAGGCGTGCCCAACCGCCACTTTGATAGAAAAAACAGTCATTGATGTCGGCACACCTGAGCATTCGGTGACAACCACTTGCGCTTATTGCGGTGTAGGTTGCAGCTTTGATGCCGAAATGAAGGGCGAAGAAGTGGTGCGCATGACGCCAACCAAAGAAGGTGGCGCTAACCATGGACACAGCTGCGTCAAAGGCCGTTTTGCCTGGGGTTACGCAACGCACGCTGATCGCATCACCACACCAATGATCCGTAAAAGCATCCATGACCCATGGCAAAAAGTGGGCTGGGATGAGGCGATCAATTATGCGGCCAGCGAAATCCAGCGCATTCAAACGCAATATGGCAAAGATGCGGTCGGCGGTATTACTTCCAGCCGTTGTACTAATGAAGAGGTGTATGTCACCCAAAAACTGATCCGCGCCGTTTTTGGCAGTAATAATGTGGATACCTGCGCGCGCGTATGCCATAGCCCTACCGGTTATGGACTCAAGCAAACCCTGGGTGAATCTGCAGGTACGCAGACATTCGATTCCGTGATGAAATCCGACGTGATTTTTGTCATGGGCGCCAACCCAACCGATGGTCATCCGGTATTCGGATCATTGATGAAACGCCGCCTGCGTGAAGGCGCCAAACTGATTGTGGCCGATCCGCGTGCGATTGACCTGGTAGAAAATTCACCACATATCCGTGCAGACTATCACCTGAATTTGCGCCCAGGTACCAATGTGGCTTTGATCAGTGCCTTGGCCCATGTGGTCGTGACTGAAGGGCTGGTACAAGAAGATTTCGTTAAAGAGCGTTGTGAATGGGATTCTTTCGTGGCTTGGCGCGATTTTGTTGCCAAACCTGAAAATTCACCAGAGGCGCTGGCCAAAGATTTGGGCCTGGACCCACAAAAGGTACGTGAAGCTGCGCGCCTGTTTGCGACTGGCGGCAATGCAGCCGTTTATTATGGCCTGGGTGTGACCGAACATAGCCAGGGCTCGACTACGGTAATGGGCATTGCCAACCTGGCAATGGCGACCGGTAATATCGGCCGCGAAGGTGTAGGTGTAAACCCGTTGCGTGGACAGAATAACGTTCAGGGTTCTTGTGACATGGGCTCCATGCCACACGAGTTCCCAGGTTACCGCCATGTGTCGGATGACGAAACACGCGCATTGTTTGAAGCAGCCTGGGGTGTGCCCTTGAGTGCAGACCCGGGTTTGCGTATCCCTAACATGCTGGACCTGGCCGCCGAAGGCAGCTTTAAGGCTGTGTATTGCGTGGGTGAAGATATCGCCCAGTCAGACCCTGATACCCAGCATGTGACGCATGCGCTTGAAAATATGGAGTGCGTGATCGTGCAGGACTTGTTCCTGAATGAAACCGCCAAGTTCGCACACGTATTTTTCCCGGGCGCTTCTTTCCTGGAGAAAAACGGCACTTTTACCAATGCCGAGCGCCGTATTTCGCCGGTGCGTAAGGTCATGACGCCGAAAAATGGACTCAGGGAAGATGGTAAACACGAAGCTGGTCTGGAAGACTGGGAGATCACTGCCAAATTCTCAGAGGCATTGGGTTACCCCATGCATTACAACCATGCCAGCGACATCATGGATGAGATTGCAGCGTTGACACCTACTTTCAAAGGCGTGAGTTTCAAAAAACTGGATGAACTGGGCAGTATACAGTGGCCATGCAATGATGAAGCCCCGGCAGGTACGCCAACCATGCACGTGGAAGAGTTTGTGCGCGGGAAGGGTAAATTCTTTATCACGCAATATGTGCCGACCACAGAACGCGTCAACGGCAAATTCCCGCTGATCCTGACGACCGGGCGTATCCTGTCGCAATACAACGTTGGTGCGCAAACACGCCGTACCGAGAACGTGGTCTGGCATCAGGAAGACAAGATCGAGATCCATCCGCATGATGCTGAGGACCGTGGCATTCTGGAAGGTGACTGGGTAGGCGTGACCAGCCGTGCAGGACAAACCGTGTTGCGTGCCAAAATCACCGAGCGTGTACAGCCTGGCGTGGTCTATACCACTTTCCACCATCCTGAATCCGGCGCCAACGTGATTACTACCGATAACTCTGACTGGGCGACCAACTGCCCGGAATACAAGGTCACGGCGGTGCAGGTGACCAAGGTGAACCAGTTGTCGGAATGGCAAAAAGACTACCGTACCTTCAGCGACACACAGATCGAATTGTCCGGGATGGATCCGCAAACGGTTGTTTCCTGATGGCTCAGCCAGCAATTGAATATGAGGAATGCCCAGTCCCTGCCAGCAGCGATTGGCAGCCGGTCGATGCTAACGAAACAGGGCGCGAATTTGCGGTGACACGCTGGCGTAATGGCCAGCCACAAAGTGTGGCCGATACGCTGGCGCAGGAAGTACCGATAGCGCTGGTATATAACGGTATCTCGCACGTGGTGATGCTGGCTACGCCAGCTGACCTGGAAGATTTTGCCTATGGGTTCTCATTTACCGAGGGCATTATCAGCGAGCGTGCGCAAATCTACGGCATAGAGGCGAAAAGTATCCATCATGCGAATGGCCTGTTACGAGGCATTGAGCTGCATATCGAATTAGCCGCCGCACAGTTTGCGGCACTCAAACAACAGCGGCGTAATTTGACCGGTCGTACCGGCTGCGGTTTATGTGGTGCGGAAAGCCTGGACCAGGTTTTCAAAAAACCTGGATTGGCGGCAATATCAGCGCCTAACCTTTCCCTGCAAGCCATTGATGCAGCGATAGAGCAGCTCAAATCAAAACAACCTTTACAGCAAATCACTGGTGCTACGCATGCGTGTGCCATCGTCAATGATCATGGCGACGTGTCATATGTGCGAGAGGATGTGGGCAGGCATAATGCGCTGGATAAGCTGATTGGATTATTGCTGCGGCAGAACCTTGCATTTGGTGAGTTATGGCGCACTCACTGGGTGCTGACAACCAGCCGCGCCAGCTATGAAATGGTACAAAAGGTTTCTATGGCAGGTGGCCGGGCATTAGTTGCTATCTCTGCGCCGACGGCATTAGCGGTAAACCTGGCGCATGAACAGGATTTTTTACTGGTCGGGTTTGCCAGGCCGGCACAATGCGTGGTTTACCATGGTGAGTTATCAGGCCAGGTGGCACCCGATTCAAGAAAAAGTAATTCTGATTTTTGATGCTGAATTAATTGATTGTTGATTGAAAGAGCAAGCGATGGAAGTCGATAAATTGATCAAAATGGCCAACCAGATTGGCGATTTTTTTGAGGCAAATCCGGATGTGGAAGATGCCAAGCTGGAAATTGCCAGTCATCTGAAAAAATTCTGGAACTCGGTAATGATTAAATCGCTGGTAGCGCATGTGCAACAAGCGCAGGGTGCGGGTTTGCATCCGAGAGTACTGGCTGCCATTCAGCAGCATATGCAGGCTTGATCATCGCAGCTTTTTTCCAGGCCACTACTTAACCGGTTAACGACGCTGAAGCAGCCGGTAAGACTCTTTAATCTGGCGGCTCTGTTCACCTTCCCAGATCAGCGACCATTCTTTGCCTGGCGATGTGTGGCGCTTGCCTGGCTGATCTTCAATTAATAACAAGTCACACCCTGTAGGCTCTGCAGTTAGGCGAATGCCGGCATGGTAATGCAGCAGGTCAGCTTGGGAAGAGCCGATATTGCGGCTGCTGATACAGCGGTAATGGGCAGGCAAATGCGTACGCAGATCTTCAAAGAGAGGCTGATAGGTACGGGCCGCTTCTATCATCGGTAACCATAAACTCATAAATACAGTCCAGGCGCAGGTCATGCCGATTGCCCAGTTAGTCGCGCTGGAGCGGTTGGAATGTTTGGAACGTATCACTCCGGATAGCCAGATGAGCGTCACAGCCACCGCGATGGCGCCATACAAAACGCTGAGTTTTATAGTTTGCAGGCCAGACAAATAGGCCAGTCGCTGGTAAAGTTTAATCGGGTGACCTGTTAGCATCGCCCACCAACCCAGCCAGGCGATTGCAATCAGCAAACCGAATAAAATCAGGCCAAACCAGTTTAATGCACCCGCCGCGCCGCGCTTGAGGGTTTCTATGCTTCCGGCGGCTAAAGCAGTTAGTGGTATCAGCAGTGGCAAGGCATTCACTTCGCTTCTGTCACTAAAAAAACCGATCAGCACGAATGCCCACAGGAAAAAAATCACGCTTAGCTGAAAGCGGTAAGTGT
>JALDYP010000032.1:0-34756 GCA_032153875.1 Methylophilus sp. | reverse complement strand
ATTCCTTGCTGGTAGATATGCGCCAGCAGGATATCCGGTGCTTTGGCAGAGGCTGGGAAAACCCATAAACTGGAGACAAAAAAGATGCAAATGCAAATGTACCGCATAGACTTACCCCTGAAAAATTAATTTAAATTAACAAGAGTAAACTACATCAATCTGGCGTGGCGGGCAATATTTCTTATATCTCTTACCGGTTATTAAAAATAGTTTTTATTTATAAATCATAGTACTTGGCACCATAACTTATCGTGATGCATGAGGTCCATCCACAATGCTACCAAGCTTAATACAATCAGCATGATGCCGCTGATGCGCATACCGGTGGTTTCCTTAAACCATGCCGGCAACGTTTGCTGACCAGACTGCCACAACACGGGTGCAATCGCCAGAACAGTCGCTGACCCGCTGGCAAATGCCATCATCACCAATGCACCTTGCAACCATTGCGATTGCAATGACGCCAGCATCACTGCTGAGTACAGCAAGCCGCACGGCAATAAAGCCCACACCATGCCAGTGAACAGGAAATTAAATCTGGCATGCCGTGTATGTTGTTTGATCCACGCCCAGACTGCTTGTGCGCCCTGCACTGCCCACTGCGGCTGTTTGCCGGTGACCAGCAATAAAAATCCCCAGGCAAAGATCAGTGTGTGCGAAAAGGTCCATAACGGCTGGAATACCTGGCTTTGGTTTGAGAGCCAGGCCAGGCCGCGCAGGCTTTGCGCGGCTAATGCGCCCAGCAGGCCATAGCCTAACATACGGCCCAGGTAAAAGCTCCATGGGACAGTTTTTACGATGCGGATCGGAATGGATTTTACGTGGGAGGGAGTTTGCATGGCGCCGCAAGCTGCACCACACATGGCAATGCAGTGAGGCCCGCCTGCCAGCCCCATGACAAAGGCGGTCAGGAGTAAACTGGCTAACATGCCGCGATTTTAAAGGATTTTGGAGAACCTTGCACGGTTGGCATCGTGCTGCAAATAGCGGTCAAACACCAGGGCGATGGCGCGTATAAAGAACCAGCCCATCTCGGTCACTTTGATACCATCAGCCTCTATAGACACCAGTCCCTGTTTTTCTTTTTCGACAATAATTTGTAGCTCTGACTTAAAGTATTCTCTGAAGTTTATTATGTAGGATAATTCTATGGATTCATAGCTTAATTCGCCATGGCACATGATGGCCATGATCACCGCGCGGCGGATCAGGTCATCACGGCTAAGTGCCAGGCCACGGTCGATAGGCAATTGCTGCTGATCCAGGAAATCATAATACTCTTCCAGCGTTTTGGCATTCTGGCTGTAGGTCGCGCCCATCTTGCCAATCGCTGACACGCCTAATGCCAGGATATCCTGATCGGCCATGGTGCTATAACCCTGGAAATTGCGGTGCAACCTGCCCTGCTGTTTGGCAATCGCCAGCGCGTCTTCAGGCAAGGCGAAATGATCCATACCGATATAGACATAACCCGCCTGCATCAACTGCTGGATTGCTTCTGACAACATCTGGATTTTATCTACCGCATTTGGCAGGTCTTCCTGCAGGATACGGCGTTGCGGCTTGAAGCGTGAAGGCAAATGCGCATACCCATACAATGCAATTCGGTCTGGCTTTAGAGTAATGATCTGGGAAATGGTCTGCCTGAAAGTGACCGGTGTCTGTTTGGGTAAACCGTAAATCAGGTCGGCATTCAGTGATTGAAAACCTATCTCGCGCGCCTGGCGCATCACGGTGGCGACTTGTTTGTAAGTCTGGATGCGATGTACGGCTTGCTGCACATCGGCATCAAAATCCTGCACGCCGAAACTCAGACGGTTAAAGCCCAGGGTTCGCAAATGTTGCAGGCGTACTTCGTCTACCGTGCGCGGATCTATTTCAGCCGAATACTCCCCTTCGGCACTGAACGAGAATGCTTTCTTCAGCATGTGCATCAGACGGGATAATTCTTCATCACTGAAGAATGTAGGTGTACCGCCTCCCAGATGTAGCTGGTTGACCGTTTGCTGCGGACCTAATGCTTGCAGATGCAAATCCAGCTCGCGTTGCAGGTAGTCGAGGTAGGTTGTGCTTTGTTCATAGCGCTTGGTGACGATCTTGTTGCAGGCGCAGTAAAAACACAGCGATGCGCAAAACGGGATATGCACGTACACCGACAGTGGCTGCGTCCAGCTGTTGATATTGCGTTGCTCGATCGCCTTGCAATAGGCTGTGGCATCAAACGCCTCAACAAACCTGTCGGCCGTCGGGTAAGAGGTATACCGCGGCCCGGAAACGTCGTAGCGCTCTATATGCTCCTGCGTGATCATCAACGGTTGTTTCATGGTAACTGGCAAAGGTTTTCCTGTCCGGGTGGGATGACCGTAACCTGTCATCGAATGGTGGTCACTTTGCCACAAAGCAATTGACGGCTACTTGATGCATATCAAATGGAGTGCAGTCGCGCGCGCGCATAATAGGGTCACATATAAAAAACGGGAAGAGACCGAACATGATGCTCAATGAAATATCCGGCCATGAAGTATCAAACCATCAAGAATCACATGGGCACGCGTATAATTTGGCAGATACCAACCGCCCCTCGAGGATTGTCCCTATGCATGCCGAGCCAAGGCCAATTGAACACCAGCAAGCCGATGCCAAACCGGCTGACTCCAGTTTTAAAGTCGCTTGCTCCAACTGCAATCTGCGCGAACTTTGCCTGCCGGTAGGCCTGAGCACGGATGAAATGCAGCAGCTGGATGGCATGGTGGCGACCCGCAAGAAGATCAAGCAAGGCGGCCATTTGTATAGCAGCGGCGATGCATTCACCATGCTGTACGCGATCCGCACCGGTTTCTTTAAAACCTGCGTGGTGTCCGAAGATGGCCGCGAGCAAGTGACTGGCTTCCAGATGGCCGGTGAGATCATAGGCCTGGATGGCATCGTCAGCGATAAACACAATTGCAATGCCATCGCGCTGGAAGACGCCGAGGTGTGCGTGATGCCGTTCAGCCATGTCGAAGACCTCTCCCGCCAGATACCCATGTTACAACGCCATGTGCATAAAATCATGAGCCGCGAGATCGTGCGTGAAAATGGCGTGATGATGTTGCTGGCCAATATGCGCGCTGAAGAGCGGCTGGCGGCTTTCCTGCTCAATCTGCTGCAACGCCTGCATGCCAGGGGTTATTCCAAGAGCGAACTGATCTTGCGCATGACGCGCGAAGAGATCGGCAGTTACCTGGGTATGAAACTGGAAACCGTCAGCCGCACATTTTCCAAGTTCAGCGAAGAAGGCATCATCGAAGTCAAACAGAAGAATATCCGCATCCTTGATCACGACAAACTGAAGGCCATCTTCAACGCCAGCACCTGCTAGCCGTGCCTTTTCTAGCCATTTAATCGTGCCTTTTCCAGCAATGCAGGCCAAAGCATTATTCGCGGCGCTGGCACTGCATGCAACCAACTGCCACTGGCAATATGTGTATCCGGTATGGTCGCGCCGTGCGCATGGCATTTCCATCGGCATCAACTTGCACCCCAACCATTGCTGTAACTGGCACTGCATTTATTGCCAGGTGCCAGGCTTGAAGCGCGGCGCTTCGCCCATTATTGCCATTGAGAAATTAGAGCAGGAGCTGGTGGATTGTCTTGATTGGATCAGTCGCGAACTGCAAGCGCACGGGAAAGGTGAAATACGCGCTCTGGTGCAGGATATTGCGCTTGCCGGCGATGGCGAACCCACGACTTCACCACAGTTTTACGAAGCCATGCAATTGCTGCGTGAAATACTCAATCGAAAGCAACCTAAGAACAGGCCGGCACACATTCGGCTGATCACCAATGGCAGCCAGATACAGAATACAGAGACGCAGCAAGCCATTAAGCTTCTGCACACAATGGGTGGTGAAGTGTGGTTTAAGCTGGATGCGGGCAATGATGCAGAAATGCACGCAGTGAATGACAGTCATTTGCCATTAGCATTGCATCTGCAACGGCTGGCAACTTGTTGTGACCTTTGCACGACCTGGGTACAAACAGCGGTGCTTGGCAGGGGTATTGATGGGCAAACCATCACGACACCCTCACTGGCCGCTTATCTACAAGCGCTACAGCCTTTTAAACACAAGATCGCAGGGATCTTATTATATGGAATCGCCAGGCCCAGCAAGCAGGATGATACAGGCAGCATATTGCCTGTTTCAAAAGTAACGTTGGAATACTATGCAGGAGAACTGCGCGCAAAAGGTTTTCAGGTGCGCGCATTTGATTAGAAGTAACCGGTTTACTTAGAAGAAATAAGCTAAACCGGATTAATCGTCTGCCGGTTTCATACCGGTCTGGGCGTGGTTACGCGCCTGCACAGCTGGCGCCATGCCATCATGCTCCGCATCCAGCGTTTTATTGATCTCGATACCTTTGCGGTAGTAATCATCAATCGGTGGGTCTGGATGGGTGATGGCCAGGTATAGCGTGATGAATGACGCCACGATGACCAGTGCCGGGCCGCCAATGATCAGCCAGACATACGGGTTATGAAACCATTTCTGTGAATCTACCATCTGTGTTCCTTTGTGCATTATGCTGTGTGCCACCCTGCTGCTCCGTTCATTAATCGCTAGTCATTAATTGCTAGCCATTAATTGCTAGGCACGATAAATACAGATTTCTCTTTGATTGTTTCTTTAGCTTGAATATCCGTCATTTCAAACAAAATCTTGTGTGAGCCGGCGCGTGTTTCACCATCCGGCAACTGTATCTCAACAATGACATTACGCTTCTCAAAAGGTTTGAGCGCTTTGATCTGCTGGGCATTGTTATCTGAAAAATGGACAGCCAGATCAGGTAAACCGGTGACTTTCAGATCGTAATCGCGCTCGACTTCACTCTCATTTTCCAGCTTGAGGTTATACACATTCTCAATCTTGCCATCATTGGTATAACGCGCCATCACTGCACGGTCACGCAATACATCCAGCCTGAAATCCGGTTTGTAATAGATGCTGACCACCATGCCGACCACCATGGTCATCAGGATAGTCGAATAAATCAGCACGCGCGGCCTTAACAGGCGTGCCCACATCTGCTGGCGGCTCCAGCGGTTATCCATACCGTTTTGCGTGGTGTATTTGATCAGGCCTTTGGCGTAACCCATTTTATCCATCACATCATCGCAGGCATCAATACAGGCACCGCAACCGATACACTCATGCTGCAAACCGTTGCGGATATCGATACCGGTCGGGCATACCTGCACGCAGATATTGCAATCGATACAGCTGCCCAGGCCATTGACATGTTCACCGGCCTTTTTGGAGCGTGAACCACGCGGCTCGCCACGATTTTCATCGTAGGTCACCGTCATGGTGTCGCCATCGAACATGGCGCTCTGGAAGCGTGCATAAGGACACATGTATTTACAGACCTGCTCACGCATATAGCCTGCATTGCCATAAGTGGCAAAGCCGTAGAAGAACACCCAGAAGGTTTCCCAGCCGCCTGCCTGCAACTGCATAAGATTAGGAACCAGTTCGCGCATGGGCACGAAGTAGCCGACAAAGGTGACGCCGGTCCACAAGCCGAATGCAATCCAGGCAAACTGTTTCAGCGATTTACGTGTGACTTTATTAAGGTTCCACTTGCTGTCATCCAGGCGCATGCGGGCAATGCGGTCACCTTCGATCTTCTGCTCCATCCACATATAGATCTCGGTATACACCGTTTGTGGGCAGGTGTAACCACACCAGAGCCGGCCGGCAATCGCGGTAAACAGGAATAGCGACAATGCCGAAACGATCAGCAGGAAAGACAGGTAGATCAGGTCCTGCGGATGAAAAATCAGGCCAAACACATAGAAGCGCATGCCGTCGAGGTCGAACAGCATGGCCTGGCGGCCATCCCACTGCAACCATGGCACGCCATAGAAAAACAGCTGCGTGACCCAGACCATGGCCCAGCGCCACCGGTTATAAAATCCGGAGACGCTGCGGGCATAGACCTTGTCTTCGGATTTATAAAGCGAAAAAACCACCTCCCGCTCTGGGATGGTGGTTTCTTGCATCATGCGCTGTGTGTTATTGCTCATTGATTTTTGCATTACCTTATTTGTTTGAAAGACCCCAAACATAAGCAGTCAGCAGATGGATTTGCTCCGGGCTGAATTTCTCTTCCCAGGCTGGCATCTGGTTGGTTTTACCCTCGTGAATACGCTTGATGATCGCGGCTTCACCCTGGCCATGCAACCAGGTATTGTCTGTCAGGTTAGGCGCGCCTATCATCTGATTACCTTTGCCTTCGGGGCCGTGGCAAGCTGCACATACCACGAATTTATCCTTACCGGCATTGGCACGGCCTGAGTCATGAATGCTGCCAGACAGGCTCAATACATAGTTAGCCACGTTTTTCACGTCTTCTTCGCTACCGACTGCGGCTGCCATTGGCGGCATCATGCCGATACGGCCTTCAGTGATGGTTTCCTTGATTCTCTCCGGGCTGCCACCGTATAACCAGTCGGTGTCAGTCAGGTTAGGGAAACCACGGCTGCCCTTGGCGTCTGAACCATGGCAAGCTGCACAATTGTTCAGGAAAATACGCTTGCCGATATCACGTGCTTCCGGGATCTTGGCAACATCTTCAACCTGCATCGCGGCATATTTCGCATACAGCGGTGCAATTTTTTCGTTGTTTTTGGCTTTTTCAGCTTCGTACTGCTTAACGGCAGTCCAGCCAAATTTACCCTGATACTCACCCAGGCCCGGGAACAGGAACAGGTAAGCCAGACCAAAGATTACGGTGATGATGAACAGCCCTACCCACCACATTGGCAGCGGGTTGTTCATTTCTTTAATGCCGTCCCACTCGTGACCGTTGGTGTTGTCACTGTCCAGCGTTACTTTTACGCGGCTTGCGAAAATCAGCAAACCCACACAAAACGCAATGCCACCCAGGGTAATGGTCGAAATCCAGATCGGCCAAAATCCACTTACAAAATCATTCATGATGTTTTCCTTAACCTTTTTGCACAGGTTTTAGTCTTGATCGAACGGCAGGTTCTGCGCGTCCTTGAAATTTTTGGAGTTGCGGTTGCGCCATGCCCAGACTGCGATCACTACAAACAATACAAAGGTCAGTAATGTGAACAGTATGCGTAATATGCTGATGATATCCATATCCATGGCGCGACTCCTTATTTAAGATGGGTACCGAGAACCTGCAGGTATGCCACCAGTGCATCCATTTCGGTTTTGCCTTTAATGGCAGCACTACCCTCTTTGATCTGTTCATCGGTGTAAGGCACGCCTACTTTACGCAGGGCAGCCATGTGGTCACCAATCGTTGCATCATCCACCAGGTTCTCATTCAACCAGGGGTAAGCCGGCATGATGGATTCAGGCACGACGTCACGCGGCTGGTTAAGATGCACACGGTGCCAGTCATCACTGTATTTACCGCCTACACGATGCAGGTCTGGACCTGTACGCTTGCTGCCCCACTGGAACGGGTGATCGTAAACATATTCACCCGCTACAGAGTAATGGCCATAACGCAGTGTTTCAGCGTGGAATGGACGGATCATCTGTGAGTGGCAGTTGTAGCAGCCTTCACGCAGATAGATGTCACGGCCAGCCAGCTGCAACGCAGTGTATGGTTGCAAGCCACGGATAGGCTCGGTCAGTGTCTTCTGGAAAAACAAAGGTACGATTTCTGCCAAACCACCGAAAGAGATGGTGATTAAAGTCAGCACGATCAACAGGAAATTGTTGGTTTCGATCTTTTCGTGCAGATTGCCACTATTTTGTTCATGAGATGCCATGAGGATTCCTTAAGCGTGAGCTACGACAGCTGGTACTTCTACCGTGGCTGGTTTGCCGCTGTTTGCTGTTTTATATGTGTTCCACAACATGATGACCAAACCGCTCATGTAGAGGAAACCACCAATCGCACGTGTGAGGTAGTACGGGAATTTTGCTTTTACGCTTTCTACAAAGGTATAAGCCAAAGTACCGTCAGCGTTCATAGCACGCCACATCAGACCTTCCATCACACCGGAAATCCACAATGCCGAGATGTACAACACCACACCGATTGTCGCCATCCAGAAGTGCACTTCGATCGCTTTCACGCTGTACATGGTTTTCTGACCGAACAGACGCGGGATCAGGAAGTACAGGGAACCGATAGAGATGAAACCAACCCAGCCCAGGGCACCGGAGTGCACGTGACCTACGGTCCAGTCAGTATAGTGAGACAAAGCGTTCACCGTCTTGATCGCCATCATCGGGCCTTCAAAGGTACTCATACCGTAGAAAGACAGGGAAACGATCAGGAAGCGCAGGATAGGGTCAGTGCGCAGTTTGTGCCAGGCGCCGGACAAAGTCATGATGCCGTTGATCATACCGCCCCAGCTAGGTGCAAACAGGATCAGGGATAACACCATACCTAAAGACTGGGTCCAGTCAGGCAAAGCGGTGTAATGCAGATGGTGAGGACCCGCCCACATATAAGTGAAGATCAGTGCCCAGAAGTGCACGATAGACAGGCTGTAAGAATATACAGGACGCTCGGCCTGTTTTGGCACGAAGTAGTACATCATGCCCAGGAAACCCGCTGTCAGGAAGAAACCAACCGCGTTGTGACCATACCACCACTGCACCATCGCATCCTGTACACCTGCGTAAGCAGAGTAAGACTTGAACCAGCCGGCAGGGATAGCAGCACTTTCAACGATATGCAGCAAAGCCACTGCAAGAATAAATGCACCGTAGAACCAGTTAGCCACGTAAATGTGTTTTACCTTGCGGATACCGATGGTTCCGAAAAACACGATGGCATAAGAGATCCACACGATCGCGATCAGGATATCGATTGGCCATTCCAGTTCGCCGTATTCCTTACCCTGGGTGTAGCCCAGTGGCAGGGAAATCGCCGCAGCCACGATCACTGCCTGCCAGCCCCAGAAAGTAAAACTCGCCAATTTATCGCTGAACAAGCGGGTCTGGCAGGTACGTTGCACGACATAGTATGAAGTCGCGAACAAAGCACAGCCACCAAATGCAAAAATCACGGCATTGGTATGCAGTGGTCTCAGGCGGCCAAAAGAGGTATATGACAAGCCCAGGTTTAAATCAGGCCACACCAGCTGGGACGCGATGATCACGCCCATCAATGTGCCAAACACACCCCAAACCACTGCCATGATTGCGAATTGGCGAACTACTTTATCATTGTAGGTCGCAGCCTTCACGGTTGCATCTTGCATGGATTTCTCCCAATCATTAAAACAAACACCCAACATGAAAAAACTACATTTTTTGATGTGTGCCCAATGTCGCACACATTAAGTGGCGACGATTTGACACATATCAATCCTGCTCTAATATTCGGGATCCTTCTTCTTCCAGATCCTCAAATTGTCCTGTATGAATGGCCCACCAGAAGCCACCCAGTATTACAAATACCAGCAACACTGCCAGCGGTATCAATAAAAAAGCTATTTCCATGGAGCTATGCCTGACCTTTCTGCCAGCCGGACTTATTCCAGTCCGTCAGCCGCAATGCATTTAGCAACACCAACAGCGAACTGGCCGCCATCCCCAACCCGGCAAGCCAGGCAGGCAATAAGCCCATGATCGCCAGAGGCACTCCGGCAGCGTTATACAGCGCCGCCCAACACAAATTTTGTTTAACGATGAGGATAGTTTTCTTACAGTGCGAGATGAGTGAAACCAGCACACCGATATCATTACCCAATACCACCATATCGGCTTGTGCCTGCGTCAAAGGGACGCCGGTACCCATTGCAATAGATGTATGCGCTGCTGCAATGACAGGGCCGTCATTCAAACCATCACCAACCATTAAAACTTTCCGCCCCTGTTGTTGCAGCAACATCACGTGTTGCAGCTTATCTTCTGCTTTTTGCAGACCTGACGCACTCTTGATACCGAGTTGCAATGCCAGATTTTTTGTCGGCGCTATTCTATCACCAGATAACAGTTGAATATCAAGCCCTTGTGAAATTAATTGTGAAATCGCCGCCTTGGCATGCGGCTTCACCTGCTCGGTCAAGGTGAATCGCGCCACCATCACATTGCCGGCCATTAAATACACCTGGCGTTCTGTGCCAGTTTCTGTTTCCTGCACACCACTAAATTCGGCATTCCCCAGTTTGATGGCGACAGCGGCTTCGGCTTGTGTATCCAGGGTCGCTGAAATACCGCCACCGACGACTTCCTTCCAGTCATGCATTGCCATGTTGTTTACAGAGTCCTGCGCCATGGCATAGCTATGCAGCGCCTTTGCCACAGGATGCAGCGAGTCGCGGGTAACCGATGCCAGCATATCCAGGATCAGGGTATTGCCCCAATCCGGATGTGTTTCTGTCAGCTGCACTTGCTGCAGGCTTTCAGTCAGCGTGCCGGTTTTGTCAAACACGATGGTATCGATTTCGCTCATGGCCTGAATCGCCTGCAAACGGCGGATCAACACGCCACCCTTGGCAAACGTGCCTGCACTTGCCAGCATGGCTGCCGGGGTCGCCAGTGACAACGCACACGGGCAGGTCACTACCAGCACCGCCACCGCCGACATCACGGCTTTGACCGGGTCTACAGACCACCAGTAACCGACAGCCACCAGCGCGGCCAGCAACACACCCCACAAAAAAGGTTGCGCGACTTTATCAGCGAGCAAAGCAATGCCCGGCTTTTCAGTCGAAGCGGAAGCCATCAGGTTGACCAGGGCGTGGTATTGCGTGCCCTCCCCAACCTGCTCAACCTGCATTTCAATCACTGAAGTCAGGTTGCCGGAACCGGCAATCACCGCCGCGCCGGTTGGCTTCATGACCGGCTCAGACTCACCGGTGAGCATAGACTCATCGGCACTGGTATTACCGACGATTACTTTGCCGTCGGCAGCAAACACTTCACCGGGACGCACATATAAAATATCTCCGACATTGATATTGCTGGCAGCAATCTGCACCCATTCGCCTGCTTCACTCTTCTTCAGCACCGCGTGCGGCAAACGGCGCATCATGTTTTCCAGCGCTCCGGCAGTACGGTTGCGCAGCTTCACATCCAGCCAGCGCCCGATCAGCAGGAAACTCACAAACATGGTCAGTGAATCGTAATACACGACATCGCCCCACCAGCCGCCAGGCGCAAAGGTCGCCAGCGTGCTCATGACAAAAGCGGTGATGATGCCCAGTGACACCGGCACATCCATGCCTAACTGGCGCTGTTTAAGGCTTAGCCAGGCCTGGGACAAAAATGGTGTGGCCGAGAACAGCATCACCGGCAGCGTCAGCACCCATGAAGCCCATTTCATCAATTGCACCATATCCGGCGCCATATCATTGCTATCGGCGGTATAAGTCGGGTAAGCGTACATCATGACCTGCATCATGCAGAAAACCGCCACCACCAGCCGCCAGAGCATCTTGCGCTGCTGCACGGTTCTGTCGGTAATGGCGTTGTATTCGTTGACAGGCATGGCGGTGTAGCCAATCTCATCCAGATTGGCAAACCATTGCGAAGGGGAGATTTTTTGCGCATCCCAAACCACGCGCACGCGTTTGGAAGCAGCGCTGGCATACACAGCAAGTACACCGGGGATTTGTTTGATATTTTGTTCTATGCGTCCACTGCAAGCGGCACAGTGCATGCTATCGACCCAGACATGGGATGTCCAGATACTGGAAGTGGTCGACTCACGCTGGCTAAATCGCTCCCATTCGGTCTGGATATCCAGACCCTGCCAGGGATTTGCACTGCTCACTGCTACCGATTCTGCCATTGCGATACGGACCATTCGTGAAACATTATACAACTTTATATTATATGATTGAATATAATATAATTCAAGGGCTTAGCCACTTTTTGAGCTTGGGATTAGCGCAAAAAAATGGCACCTGTTTATTGATTCAGCGCAAGAAAATGCTATGAAATGCAGCGCTAAAATGGCAATTGCCAGAGCAACGATTGCTCCGGCAATTTCACATCTGGAATCACTATTTACTTAACCCGCATTCCTGGCTGCGCACCGCTGTCCGGCGACAGGATGTATGGACCGCCACGCTCATCACTGGCTGCCAGCACCATGCCTTCACTCATGCCGAATTTCATTTTGCGCGGCGCCAGGTTGGCTACCATCACTGTGATGCGCCCTACCAAAGTGGCAGGGTCATAAGCCGACTTGATACCGGCAAATACCTGCCTTGGTTTCTCTTCACCGATATCCAGCATTAACTTGAGCAGTTTTTCAGCACCTTCTACATGCTCGGCGCTGACGATTTTGGCGATACGCAAATCCACTTTGGCAAAGTCATCAATCGAGAGATATGCGCCCTCTTCCGCTGCCGGGGCCGCTTCCGTTTTTTTATCAGCTTTGGCCGGGGCTGTAGTGGCTGCCTGCAGACTTTCCTTATTGGCTTCTACCATGGCTTCAATCTGTTTGCCTTCCAGACGCGTCACCAGATGATTGTAGGCATTGATAGTTTGCTGGCCCAAACCAGCAGATACACTGTTCCAGCTTAATGCCGGGACATTCAGGAACGCCTCTACAGAAGCAGCAATATTCGGTAACACCGGTTTTAGGTAGATAGTCAGCAAGCGGAACATTTCCAGCGCATTACTGCAAATCGCATGCAGCTCAGCTGCGCGCGCCTCATCTTTAGCCACTACCCAAGGCGCCGCTTCGGCGACATAGCCGTTTGCCGCATCGGTCAACTTCATGATGTCACGCAAGGCACGTGCAAAATCACGCGCAGCAAATGCTTCTGCGATGGCAGGTGCCGCTGCACGCATATCGTCAATCACCGCATGCTGCGCTGCGATCAATCGGTTATCAAATTTCTTGGCGATAAACCCGGCAGTCCGGCTGGCGATATTGATGTATTTACCCACCAGGTCGCTATTTACACGCGCCACGAAATCTTCCAGGTTCAGGTCGATATCTTCCATGCTGCCATTCAGCTTGGCCGCATAGTAATAGCGTAAATATTCAGGATTCTTGACGTGCTCCAGGTAACTGCGGGCAGTGATGAAAGTGCCGCGTGACTTGGACATCTTCTCGCCATTCACGGTCAGGAAACCATGTGCAAACACCTGCGTAGGCTTGCGGTAACCGGAATATTCCAGTGTCGCCGGCCAGAACAAGGCGTGGAAATACAGGATATCCTTACCGATAAAATGGTAAAGCTCGGTCGAAGAATCCTTTTTCCAGTACTCATCAAAATCCAGCCCAGCCTTGCTGCACAGGTTCTTGAAACTGGCCATGTAACCAATCGGCGCATCCAGCCAGACATAGAAATACTTGCTTGGTGCATCCGGGATCTCGAAACCGAAATACGGCGCATCGCGCGAGATATCCCAGTCGGATAATTTGTTCTCGCCCGCTTCGCCCAGCCATTCATTCATCTTGTTGGCAGCTTCAGCCTGCAAGGTACCTGATCGCGTCCATTCACGCAAAAAGTCCACACACTCGCTTAGCTTGAAGAAGTAATGCTCGGTCTCCTTACGTACCGGTGTCGCGCCGGACACTGCGGAATAAGGGTTGATCAGTTCTGTCGGGCTGTAAGTGGTGCCACAGACCTCACAGTTATCCCCGTACTGATCCTTGGAGTGGCATTTCGGGCATTCGCCTTTAATAAAGCGATCCGGCAGGAACATGCTTTTCACCGGGTCAAAATATTGCTCAATCGTCTTATTGGCGATCTTGCCATTGGCTTTAAGCGCACGGTAAATATTGCCGGATAACTGGCGGTTTTCATCCGAGTTGGTGGAGTAGTAATTATCAAACTCCACCAGGAAATCCGCAAAGTCCTGGCTATGCTCGACATGCACTTTTTCGATCAGCGCTTCCGGCGTAATGCCTTCTTTTTCTGCACGCAACATAATAGGTGTGCCATGCGTGTCATCTGCGCAAACGTAATGCACAGTATGTCCCTGCATTTTCTGAAAACGCACCCAGATATCGGTTTGAATATATTCAACCAGATGCCCCAAATGGATGCTGCCATTGGCATAAGGCAAGGCGGAAGTCACCAGAAGTTTGCGTGTCATGTAAAGCAGACCGGAATAAAAACCGCTATTTTAGCAAACCAGCACTGACTTCCGCGACATAAACTTAATCACTGCAGGTTATTGAATGAAAAGATGCGTATTGGCTAAATACAACCAGCGTGGTTGACTGCAGCCAATTCTATCAATGGATTTTTGAAGTAGCTAATCTAAAACAGTTATTTAAACAATTAGTTACAAAAAATCACATTGCGGCTTAGCGGCGGTATGAACCTTGCGTCTGAAGATGAGTAATCATTAGTACCTATATTTGAGTGAAGCAATATGTTCTGGCACGGCATCAATCTACATTGGGCATATACCACGTTACTCCCGGGTATCCGGAGAAAAACGCAATGCCAGCATATGGCAAAGGATATCCTTCACGATGGCTTCCTCAGATTTGCCCTCACGACCAGCCCACATCGCGAACACGAACCGCATGCCTATTTGCGCACCATCGTGCAAAACCTGATGCTGGAGCAATACCGCAAAGACAGCTATTTTGCCGATTACCAACAGCAAACTGATCTTGAAGAACCAATCACCGTTTCTGCTGAGCACCTTGCCGACATTAAACAACGCCTGGAGCTGGTTTACCAGATCATCCAGGATTTGCCGCCACGTTGCCGGCAAGTGTTTGTCATGTACCGGATAGAGGGTTATGCGCAAAAAGAAATCGCCAGCCAGCTTGCTATCAGCCTGAATATGGTGGAACGCCATTTAATCCGCGCTTTGCTGGATATCCGTGGCGCGCGTGAACAATTCCTCGGATAGCCATGCGCGCACAAAACAAAACACAGAAAAAGACCAAAAAAAATATCAGTGAAACTGCCGCACGCTGGTTTATCCGCATGCAGGAAGCCACGCCAGATGCACCGGAACGTAGCCAGTTTGAAGCCTGGCTGATGCAAAGCCCTACCCATCAGCAAGAATATTTGAGCATCAGTGATGCCTGGCAAGGCATAGATTCCATCAGCGAATTGCAAACGCTGGCACAAGCCAGGCAAGCGGATACTTTCTTTAAAAACGACCAGCGCAAAAAAACCATGCGCAAAATGGTGGGCACGGTTGCCACTTCTGTTGCGCTGATGTTTATCGGCTGGGGCGCCTTCCAGCAGTATCAAACCTGGCAAACCACGCCAACCTTGCAACTGGCTTCGCAAACTACCCGCGCGCAACTCATCACCCAGACACTGGAAGACGGCAGCCGTGTCACCTTGAACGCGAACACGCAGATTGAAGTGAAGTATTACCGTAACCAGCGTCACATAGACCTGCTCAAAGGCGAAGCCATCTTTGAAGTACAACCTAACCCTGACAAACCATTTGTGGTGGAAACAGATCGACTCAAAGTCACCGTGTTGGGCACCCGCTTCGCCGTCAATAAACTCAACCGGCTTGAACGCGTCAGTGTCGATCACGGCAAAGTAGAAGTCGCCTCAAAAACCCGCGCTGAAAAAGTCATCCTGCAAAACAACCAGGTAGCCGAATTCAAGCAAAATCACCTTAAGCCCCGTAACAGCGTCTCTGCACAGGATTACTTCAAATTCACCAGCGGTACTTTAGTGTTTAACCAGGCAGACCTGCCAGAAATCGCAGAAACGTTAACGCGCTACAACCCGACGCCAGTGATAGCTGATGGTTTGTCCAATGAACATATCAGTGCTGTCGTAGCTGTGAAAGACACCCATAACTTTATTTCCACACTCCCCCGCATAGCCAATGTGCGAATCAAGCAAACCACCGAAGGCACTTTGCTCGAAACCATAAGTTCTGGAAAGAAATCCTCTCAACCCACCCGATAACATTTTTTTGCAATCCGCATATCAGGTTTTCTGCCCCTCATGCATTAAGGCAATAACAAGCCAAGGAATAACGAGGGAATCCTGATGCATCAACATAAAAAACTAATTCTGGGTGTAGCCATTGCGGCATGCTTTGCCAATAGCCATGACTGGCTCACTGCAGCCCAGGCAGCGGAGCTAAATACCAATATTCCGCTGTCAGATGAAGAAATAGTCCTCGGGCAAAAAGTCACCGTTAACTTGCCAGCACAGCCATTAGCTGCATCCCTCAAAGCACTCAGTGCAAAAATTGGCCTGAACATTACTTACAACGACAAACTGGTTTCTGATAAACAGGCGCCAGCGTTGAGTGGAAGTATGCGAAGTAAAGAAGCATTGCAGAAATTGCTAGCAAACACCGGACTTGAAGCGAAGCTTAATGACCAAACGCTCTACATACAACGAATTCCATTGCGCGCTGAAGACAACAGTGTTGAATTGGATAAAGTTGAAGTTCGCGCCAAGAAATTTTATGAAGTCGGGCCTATGCCGGGATTGGCGCTGACTAAAGAAGAAATTCCAGGCAATGTCCAGTCGTTAACGGCGAAGGATATCAAGGAAGCGCATACCTTAACCATTACTGACTTAATGAACCAGAAATTGCAATCGGTTACAGTCAATGATTACCAAAGCAATCCATTTCAAATGGATTTGCAATACCGTGGTTTTACAGCTTCACCCCAGTTGGGTACTGCGCAAGGTATTTCAGTGTTTTTGGATGGTATAAGGGTTAACGAACCATTTGGCGATGTTGTGAACTGGGACATGATCCCTATGAACGCATTATCATCATTAGAAATGATTCCTGGCTCAAATCCGATTTATGGTCTCGGCACTTTAGGTGGCGCATTATCAATGCGAACCAAAAGTGGTTTTGATGGTAAAAGCCTTGATGCAGAAGTGCTAACAGGTTCATTTGGCCGCAAACAGCTGCAGATTTCAGCAGGTAATAACAATGGAGTAGTGGCTGGGTTCCTCTCCGGCAATTTCTTTCTTGAGGATGGCTGGCGTGATAACTCACCTAGTAAAGTGAATCAGATTTTGGGTAAAGCCGAATGGCAGAGTGATCGTGCTCGCCTTGGATTCTCAATGTTATATGCAGGTAATAAGTTGACCGGTAATGGCTTGCTGCCGCAACAAATGGTGGATCAAAATCCTAAGCAGGTTTATACCTCACCGGATGAAAGTAAAAACGATCTGTTCCAGTTCCAGTTGAGTGGCATTTGGGATGTAACAGATACGTTTAATATCACAGGTCAAATTTATAAGCGTAATAGCAAGCGTAAAGCAAAGACTTCAGATATCAATGAGAACTTTGGTGGCACTGATGCGAACCCAAATCGTGCGACACCAAGAATCAATCCTAACCAACAATATTTATCAGGTTTTGCAGACGTTAACCGTGATGGCAAGCCTGATTACAATGATTTTGCAGTAAATGTAGCTGCTGATGCGAATGGTAATGCTCTCACTAATAGCGGAGCAATTTGTGCGCCAGTAGATTTTACTGACCCTTGCTTGAATGATCTTGCGGTTGGGACCAGTTTTGGTTCAAATGCGGACTTAAGCGCTGCTGTACGGGCTGCCCAGGCTACAGTCGCTGCAGCTGATGGTTCCGGTAACGTACTGTCGTGGACTTATAATCCCGGAATAAATCTTGAGCCAGATCCAGGCACGTTTCCAGCCAGCACACAAGGCGTTTTCAATGCGCCTGTATCTGCACAATACGACAAAGTTGTACGTTATGCGCTTGCAAATTACGGTTTATTACTTTCATCTGGCACTGTAGGTGGCATTGCGGAAATTCTCGAAGATCGCTCTCCTCATCCTGGAACAGGCGGCAATTCATATAGCTATATGATTTTCAATGCTTATGGTGCTGGCGGAGTTCCTGGAGCCTATACAGACGAAGCAGGCTTTTATCATCAATATATTGAATTAAATCCCATTAATAGCGCTAATGTTCCTCAAGGCAGAATTGATAATGTTGGAGGATTAGGCTCAGGTGTTTTTGGCCCAGCAATAATTGATCCAAAGACTGGCCAATTAATTTTTCGAGATGGTAAGTATGGTGCAGATGGTAGTGTAGCGCTAAATACAGGTTACATTGAGGGTACTCCTACGGCTTTAATTACTGAAACTGATATCCAGCAGAAAGGTATCGGCGGTGCTCTGCAACTGAACTGGAATTTAGAACAGCACAAATTCATGATCGGTGCTTCGGTGGACAAATCTGATAGCACTTTTGATAGTAAACAATACTTGGGTTTGTTAGATGCTAGTAGAAGAGCCTTTGTCGCACCTGAGTTGTTAGGGTGGGAGTACTACACGAATAGCCCGGCAAATGGGGTCGGGTTAAATATTTTTAGCGGAAACTCCATCACTAAAAGTATTTATGCGAGCGAGACTTGGACACCAATTAAAAACTTGAGTATCACAGCTGCTGCTCGATTCAATCGAAACGCAGTGAACAATCAGCTCGCAGTCAATGCGCTAACCTCATTTAGTGATGTTAATTCAATTTTAAACTTTCTTAATCTCGCTCAGCTTTGCACTGGTGTTGATGCTAATAATGATGGCGTTCTAGATTCAAACATTGAATGTCCCACCGGTTTATCGGGAGCTATTGTGCCATTTAACCCTGCTGTTTTGCCTTCAACCGCTAGCGGACAGAATATCGGCGATTTCAGACCACCAGAAACAGACAAATTTAAGTACCGTTCATTTAATCCATCACTTGGTGCTACATGGCAGGCTACTGAAGATTTGAATGTTTACGGAAATGTAGGGCGTGGCGCTAGGGCGCCAACTGTTATTGAATTAGGTTGCGCATTTGATCCAAGGCCATTACCTGGCGGTACTATACCTCGCTCTATTGAAGAGCAAAGAACTTGTACATTACCTGGAGCGATGTCGGGTGACCCCTATTTGAAACAGGTTCGATCTACAAGCTACGAAGTTGGGGCGAGAGGCAAGTTAACAGATCATCTTGAATGGAATGCTGCTGTATATCATACAGATTTGACTGATGACATTTACTTTGTATCAGTTAATGCAACGGATAGCTTTTTCCAGAACATCGGTGATACGCGGCGTCAAGGTATAGAGATGGGTATAAAGGGTATTATTGGGAAAGCAAGCTTTGGCTTGAACTATGCCCTTACCGATGCGACTTTTCAATCAAATATATTGTTAGCCAGTCCAAATAATAGCAGTGCAGGAAATGTGTATGACTTGAAAAATGGACGAGATGGAACGTATCAACAAATTCAAGTAAAGCCAGGTAATCGAATGCCTGGAATTCCTCTGCATAACCTGAATGCCAATTTTAGATATGAAGTCACCCCGAACTGGATCGTAGGCTTGAATATGGTGATGCATTCAAACTCATTCATTCGTGGTAATGAAAATAACCAGCACAAAGCTGGAGCGGCAAGTCCATTAGATTTATGTCTTATCACTCGACCAGGTCTTCCATGCATTATTGAACGAGCTGATTTTGGCCCTGGTAAAACTGCAGGTTATACAGTGTTCAACTTCAACACCAGCTATAAGATCACGCCAGAATGGACATTAGGGTTGCGAGTTAACAACCTATTTGACAAGGAGTATGCCAGTGCTGGTCGCTTAGGCTTAAACGCATTCTCTCCATCCATCAGAGGTGTGATTGGAGAAAGTGGTTTTAACTATAATAGTGCAGACTGGCAAGGGGCTAGCTTTTTAGGTATTGGGGCACCTAGGTCAGCCTTCATTACATTAAGTTATGAATTTCAGCCTAAGAAAACTGACATTATTGAATAAAACTCTAGTTCAACGGTGGTTGATATGAACCAAATAATTATCTTTTATAACCACTTTTAACAACTCCACATTATTCCCCTTCAATAAAAACAATGAGTTGCCGCAGTGCAAAGCTGCGGCATAATTTTTGCAGCGAAAATTCATAACGTCAAATTGGTTGTTCACCATGAGTTTTTTAAGCAAAGTTGATCCGGAAATTTATTGGTGCAATCTCAACCTGAAATGGGTGTACAACGACCTATTCCGCAGTATCTACGGGCAGACAAAAAACTTCCATCTGGCGAATGATGTATTGCATGACGCCATCGTTAAATTTGCGGTTAAAAACAGCCTGAAGCAGATTGATGAACCGCAGGCTTACCTGCGTGGCATCGTCAAAAACACCATTGTGGATTACTATCGCGACTCCACACATTTTGTTGACCTTGATATTTCAGGCAACGATACCGCCCTGCTCGACCAGGATCACGAACTCAGTTACCAGCACTCCCCTGAAAGAATCGCAGATATCAAGCAGCGCATGCTGTCGTTGCAAAATATCATTGATTGCCTGCCACCTAAATGCCGCCAGGTGTTCTGGATGCACCGGATCGAAGAAAAGCCGCAAACGGAGATTGCAGCAACCTTGCAAATCAGCCTGAACATGGTGGAAAGGCATATGATTCGCGCCCTGGTTGATATTACTCTTGCTAAAGATCATCTGCTGAGCAACTAATGAACACGCAAAAAAACGCTGCGCTGGAGCAGGCTTCGAAATGGTTTTTACGCATGAAGAATGCGGAACCTGACCATGGCGACAGAAGCAAATTTGAAGCGTGGCTGATGGCGTCAGAATCGCATAGGCAGGCTTACCAAAAAGTGGCCGAAACCTGGGAAGACTTTGACTCATCCGAGCAGGTGAAAAACATTTCGCGTGCCATGAGTATGCGCAAAATGGATGAAGATATACGCAAGCGCGACCGTGCTTCTACTTTTGCCAAACTTGGCGTGGTGGTCGCGATTGGCCTTTCCAGCATTTTTGCATTTAATCAATGGCAGGAATGGCGCGCAAAACCCCTGGAAACCATTGCCCAGGCCAGTGCGCCCGGCCATATGGTGAGCCGTTTCTTGTCAGATGGCACCAAACTCACGCTCGATGCGCATAGTGATACGCAAGTGGTGTATTACCGAGACAAACGCTACATCAAATTGCTCAAAGGCCAGGCTGTATTTGAAGTGGTGAAAGATGCTGACCGGCCATTCATAGTGGAAAGTGATCACGCCAGGATCACAGTGAAAGGCACGCGCTTTGTGGTAAATATGATTGACCATAAAACCGTTGTCGCAGTTGATCACGGTAAAGTACTGGTAGAAACCATGGCAGCGGGCCAGGCAAACAGTTTGTTGCTGACCAATGGTGAAGTCGCTGAAGTCAAACCCCAAGCTAGCCCTATCAAGTTGGATAAACCAGCCAAAGATTACTTTGCATTCCTGCAAGGCACATTGATTTTTGATGGTGCATCGCTTTCAGAAGTCACCGAGACGCTTTCACGCTACCGTCAGCCGCCATTGGTGAATCACTCGACATCCAACACCGAGATTTCAGCAGTGGTGGACGTGAAAACGCTCAACAAGTTTATTAAAACCCTGCCAGCCGTGGCGCCGGTAAAACTGCAAGAATCTGAGTCTGAAACCGTGGTGCTGGATCGCGCTCGTTAATACCAGATTCGCCTACTATCGTTAATACATCACAAAACTTTACGTTTGAAACATCAGGGAGTTGCTGCCCTCCTCGTCTTTAGTCTGTAAGACGACTTTTTTGGGTGGGAAGCAACATGTTTAAAACAAATAAAATCAACCGCATCGGCAGGCAATCTGCCTTAGTGTTTTGTGCAATCTATCATGTGAGCGTGGCAAGTGCCGAGCCACTCAAGACGGATATCCCCGCCAATATCAACATTCCATCCCAGCCGCTAGGCAACGCGCTTAAGCAATTCGCCACCCAAACCGGAAAAAATATCATTTTCGATAAAACCCTGGTCAACGGTAAAACCGCCCCGCCTGTCAAAGGTAACTATGGCGAAATGGATGCACTGAAAAGAGTGCTTGAGGATTCAGGCCTTGAAGCCACACAAGAAGAAGGCGCTATCGTGGTGCGCACAGCGCGCCCGGCGGTGCAAAAGAAGGCCGAAAATCTGCAAATGGAAAAAATTGAGGTTCGTGCTAAACGCTTTTACGAAATTGGGCCGCTGCCAGGTTTAGGTTTAACCAAAGAGCAAATTCCTGGAAATGTGCAAAGTATCACAGCAAAGGAAATTAAAGAAACTCATTCACTTAGTATCACTGATTTAATGAACCGCAAATTGCAATCAGTTAATGTCAATGATTACCAGGGTAATCCATTTCAAATGGATGTAACCTATCGAGGTTTTACCGCAGGACCGCAGATTGGTACACCACAAGGTTTAAGTGTATTTTTCGATGGCATTCGTGTCAATGAACCCTTTGGTGATGTCGTCAACTGGGACATGATTCCCATGAATGCGTTGGCCAGCGTGGATGTTTTTCCAGGGACTAATCCAATATTCGGTCTAAATACTTTAGGTGGTGCTTTTACAGTTAAAACTAAAGATGGTTTTAATAATGAAGGCGTGGATGCTGAAGTGCTGACCGGATCATTCGGGCGTAAACAATTGCAAGTTAATGGCGGTTGGAATAACGGCACCGTTGCATTATTTGGGGCAGGTAACTTGTTTTTAGAAGATGGCTGGAGAAAAAACTCTCCGAGTAAGGTGAATCAGTTCTTTGGAAAGGCGAGTTATCGGGGCGATAAGCTTGATTTAAATTTAAGCACTCTGATTGTGGGAACAGATTTAACAGGTAATGGATTATTACCAAGTGAAGAGTATGCTAGAAACAGAAACTCGGTATTTACATCACCTGATACGACCGAAAACCGTTTACAACAATTCCAACTTTCGAGCAGTTATTTTGTAAGTGATAGTTTCACATTAACTGGTCAAATGTATCGCCGTAATAGCAAACGCCATCAGGTGGGTGCGGATGTAATGCGTGATTATAGTGATGAATTAACTGCCAAGCGTCTGCCAAATCCATCGGAAGTATTTACCTGTTTATACAGAAATAGTGATAGTGCAAATGCTTACGGATCAGGTAGTCAAGCTAATCGTTATGGGATTCCAGATTACTTAGTTGTACCTATCATTTACGTTAATACAGGCTCAACGCAAGATGGTAGCAATGTTGACTTTGACAATAGTGCTTTTGGTCAAAATGCTAATAATGAAACATTGGATATTAATAATTATACTAATCTAATCAACACTGAGTTGCCACAAGAGTTTGTCACTGCTTATCGATATTTATTCGAACAAAACAAAAATTTTAGAGAATTTAACGGATATATGCGTGGTAATAAACCGCCAGATATTTCAGGTCAATATGATCCTAGTTTTTTTAATCAACGATCATTTTCAGCCGGGAACGCACCATTTTTTACTCCAAGCAATTCTGGTGGAATCATGTATCAAGGCGCTCAAGATTATTTTTTTAGCACTGACCCAAGTACAAATGCCGTTATCAAAAACTATGTATTTGTCTTAGCACCCGTTAATAGTACAGATTGCGCTCCCGGCGCTGATATTAGTTCGTTAGATCGCTTTGATCCTATTACATTTCAGCCAATACTTGTTGATGGATTTGGTCTGAATCAGCCGGGTGTGGTTGAAGGTACACCCACTGCTTTAATCACCGATAATCAAATTGACCAGATTACCGATGGGGTGTCAATTCAGCTTAACTGGAATCTAGATCATCATAAATTAATGGTAGGCGCTTCGATTGACTCAGCCAGTGCTGAGTATAGAAATGAACAACGTCTGGGCTTCTTAGACGCCAATAGAAATGGCTATTTGGATCCTGCTCAGGCCCATCCGCAGTTTGCGGCGGCTTTTGTGCCCTATGCTAATAATGATTTTGAGGGTACAAATATTACCAAAAGTATTTATTTTAGTGAAACTTGGACGCCTACCGAAAAGTGGAACTTCAGTGCTTCTGGTCGTTATAACCAAACGCGTACTAAAAATAAAATTGCTGCCAGAAGTGGTTTTTTAAACTTAGGCATTGGCGAAATTATCGCTGAGCCTGATAGATATAACATTTGTGGCGATACCAACCGCGATGGAACAGTGACCTTGGAAGATTGTGCGGGGATTCCATTAGGCTATCGTCCACTCAATCTAAACAAAGTGCTTGACCCAGCAGAAACTGAAAAATTTAGTTACTACTCATTTAATCCATCATTAGGTGCTACATGGCAAGCTACAGAGAATTTAAATATCTTTGCTAACTGGTCAAAAGGCTCACGGACACCAAGCGCAATCGAGCTTGGATGTGCATTTGATAAAACACCAATTTACAGTGGAGGGGATGGGGGTGATAGAAATAATCCAAAGAATTACACACCAAAAAGTCTATATGAAAATCGTCAATGCACTTTACCTACCACTTTATCTGGTGACCCATATTTGCCACAAGTTAGAGCCACAACGTACGATTTAGGCATGCGGGGCAACTTAACTGGGTTGTTAGGTAATGACAGACTAGAATGGAATATAGGTGCGTACCAAACTGATTTGAAGGACGATATTTATTTTGTTGCCGTTGGCAATGGCCAAGGCTTTTTTGACAGTATTGGTAATACTCGCAGGCGTGGACTGGAAGCTGGGCTGTCGGGTAAAAAAGACAAATGGCGTTTTGGATTGAATTACGGATTAACCGATGCCACTTTTGAGGACAATTTTAGATTAATTAGTATAGATAACAGTAGCTCTGTTGATATTAATGATGGCTTTGGCCAAGCGATTAATGTTAAGAAAGGTAGTCGTATGCCTGGCATAGCATTACATAACCTGAACGCCAATATCATCTATGAAATTACTCCTAAATGGCAAATCGGATTTTCAGCAGTAATGCATAGTGAAAGCTTTGTACGCGGTAATGAGAACAATAAACACCAAAAAGGTGTTGTTAGGCTAAGACAAATTGCACCCGGTTCCGGTTTACCAGGTGCGATTATTGATCCAATTACTGGACAAGAATTTTTGCCATTGCCACCTACTAATAATCCTGGAAAAGTACCTGGGTATGCGACTTTTAACTTTCAGACCAGTTATAGATTTAATAGTGAGTGGACGGCCACTATGCAAGTTATCAATCTATTTGATAAAGAATATTTTACAGCGGGGCGTTTAGGCAGCAATCCCTTCTCACCCAGCATTTTTGGAGCGATCGGTCCAAGTGGCTATAACCATAATTCAGGGGACTGGCAAAGTACAAACTTTATTGCGCCAAGCGCACCGAGAGGTGTTTGGTTCAGTTTGAACTATACATTTGACCCCAGTAAATAATGACGGAAAAGAGTGGGATCACAAACTGCAATCCTGACAACTTCATTTCCGACAAAAGCCTTCAAACCAAGGCTTTTGTTATTTCAGCTGTCATAAAACCAAATCACTAGTTAGCTTTTCGGTAATAGCACTGCCCCAATCGCATGAATCACACCATTATCCGCATTCAGCTCATTCCCAACCACTTGCACGTTATTCACTTTAACGCCGTCAGTCACGGATAGTTGCAAATCAGCACCCTCCAACGATTTGACCTTACCGGCACTGACATCCGCCTGGGTGATTTTGCCAGGGTAGACATGATAAGTGAGTACCTTTTTGAGCTCATCACTGTTTGCCATCAATGCTTTCAACTTGGCTTTAGGCAGTTTGGCAAATGCAGCATCATTCGGTACAAACAAAGTAATGGGGCCAGCGCCATTGAACGTGCTTTCCAGGCCAGCCACTTTGACTGCTTTTAAAAACGTTTTGAAACCACCATCTTGCTCTGCTGTTTGCAGTAATGTATCTGCGCTGGCAAAGTTTGAAAAGCTGAGGGCTAAAAAAGTGAGGGCGAGGATTTTTTTCATATTGATTCTCCAGATTAAAAGCTAAATTTCGGTACGGGATAAACAGTGACCGAAGTGCTTAATCTACGCATCCCTCCTTACGATTAACTTACCAGGTTGTGCTTAAAACTTACAGGTAACTTACTAAAAATTGGCCCGGCACATTCACTGAGAGACAGCATGACGGATAGCCCCTGATACGGTAGAATTCCCGATTCATTTAGTCAGGCATTTCTGCAGGAACTTCAAGCATGGCCATCAGCGAATTGTTGATTCAAAGCACTTTAAAACTTTGCATAGACCCGAATACCGGCAAGGATTTTGTCAGTGGCAAATCCATAAAAAATATCCAGATTAACGGTAGCGATGTCAGCCTGGATGTGGTGTTAGGCTATCCGGCACAAACACAGTTTGACGTGATACGCCAGCAAGTGGCGGATGCCCTGAGAAGCATTGACGGCATTGGCAACATCACGGTCAATGTCGGTTCGCGCATCGTGGCCCACAGCGTACAGCGCGGCGTTAACTTACTGCCCAATGTGAAAAATGTCATTGCCGTGGCTTCAGGCAAAGGAGGTGTGGGCAAATCCACCACTTCGGTCAACCTGGCACTGGCCCTGGCTGCCGAAGGCGCCACGGTAGGTTTGCTGGATGCCGACATCTACGGGCCCAGCCAGCCACAAATGCTGGGTATCAGCGGCCGCCCGGATAGTGCTGACGGCAAAAGCATAGAGCCTATGCGCGCGCATGGCATACAGGCCATGAGCATAGGCTTCCTGGTCGACACTGACACGCCTATGGTCTGGCGGGGTCCTATGGTCACTGGTGCGCTGGAGCAATTATTACGCGATACCCGCTGGCAGGACCTGGACTATCTGGTGATTGATCTGCCACCAGGCACTGGCGACATTCAACTGACACTGGCACAGAAAATCCCGGTCACCGGCGCGATCATTGTCACCACGCCGCAGGACATCGCTCTGCTGGACGCACGTAAAGGCCTCAAAATGTTTGAGAAAGTCGGCATCCCTATTCTGGGTATCGTCGAAAACATGAGTACGCATATTTGTAGCAATTGCGGCCATGAAGAACATATTTTTGGTGCCGGCGGCGGCGAAGTGATGGCTAAAGATTACAACGTCGACTTACTCGGCAGTTTGCCTTTGGATATCAATATCCGCATGCAGGCTGATAGCGGTCAGCCGACCGTCGTGGCTACCCCGGACAGTAAAATTTCAGGCACCTATAAGCAGATCGCCCGCAAGGCTGCCAGCAAGATCGCGATTGCCAATTTGGACCATAGCGCCAAGTTCCCGAATATTGTGATTCAGAAAACCTAGAAAGAAATCGCATGACCATCCGTGAGCATCACATCGCAGAAGACCTGATCGGCGCGCAGTATGAAGCCATGGATGAGCGGACGCAAAGGGTAGCCAAGCAACTGACCGAACGTCGCCATGTTTCTCGCATTCCGTCACAAACGCCGGGGCAAGCCTCCGATCTGGGCCAGCGCGCAGCAGATGCGATGGCGCGATTTGGCGGCTCATGGACATTTATCTTTGCGTTTATTTTTATTCTGGCGGTCTGGGTAGTTTTGAACTCGGTCATTTTAGTCCGCTACGACCGTGCGTTTGACCCCTACCCTTATATTCTGCTCAACTTGTTTTTATCCATGCTGGCATCGATTCAGGCACCGATTATATTGATGTCGCAGAACCGTGAAGCCGAGATAGACCGCGGACAAGCCGAGCATGATTACGAAGTGAACCTCAAAGCAGAATTAGAAATTCTGCTGTTACACGAAAAAATGGATAATTTACGTGAGCACCAGTGGCAGGAGCTGATTCAGTTTCAGCAACAGCAGATTCAGTTACTGGAAAAATTACTTACTGAAAAGACTGGCAAATAAAGTATCAGAATAGATGCACATAAAAAAAGCGCCTGCGGGCGCTTTTTTATTTATTCACCATTACTAAAGTTCTATTTCAGCTCTACACCAAAACAGTACACATCCACCCCGTTCGGTGACTGGATCAGCGTCGCAGGAATCGCGACACCGTTACGCCAGTTATCGACAGCTTCCTGCTTGCCGGCACCGGTCACCAGGAACATGACTTCGTTAGTATTGTTCAACCGGTCCTGGCTGATGGTAATGCGGTCAGCAGGCGGTTTTGGTGAGTTGTAGACGGGCACCGCATCAGCAGTATTATCTACCAGCTGGCCCGGGAACAGGCTCGCAGTATGCCCATCTTCACCCAGGCCAAGAATAACCAGGTCAAAGGTACGCACACCTTTTAAGGTCTTGGCATAAGCCTTGGCACCTTCTACATTGCCCAATTCGGCGGGAATATCATGGATCTGGCCCTGTGGGATTGCCACATGGTTCAGCCATGCCTCACGCGCCATTTTGCTGTTACGCTCGGCATGATCGGCTGGCAGGCATCGGTCATCGTTATGATAAACATGCCAGTTTGACCAGTCTGCATCGGCTTTGGCCAGCAGTTGATAAACAGCTTTTGGCGTACTGCCACCAGCTAACACCACCAGGAAATTACCATGCCTGGCAATGGCTTCATCAGCGGCGGCCAATATGCGCTGTAAAGCTGCCTGGTTGATTTCATCTTGTGATTGAAAAGTGTGCCAACGTGTTTGAGAGTTCAAAGACATAAAAAACCTGTAAGAAAACGATACGAAACAACTTTAAGTCATTTACAAAAACACTTTGTGACATTTTTGTTAAATAACAAAATGCAGCCTTTCAGTCGCTGGCTGCATTTGCTATAATTATAACCGACTCGACATGATAATTCTGCAAAATTATCAAATAACCCGCTCGGGTTCATGCCATCCAAAAGATGGGTGTTTCTAATAACTATCCTCATACCATAGGAAAATCCTAATGAAATTAGCAATGATTGGCTTGGGCAAAATGGGCGGCAACATGGCTGCACGTTTGCTTCGTCACAAAATCAACGTGGTTGGTTTTGACTTTAATACAGAATTCGTAAACAAATTAGTAAAAGACGAAGGCCTTGAAGCAGCAACCTCAGTTGCTGATGCAGTAAGCAAACTGGAAGGTCAAAAAATCGTCTGGTTGATGTTACCAGCAGGTGAAATCACCGAAAACCAAATCAAAGACCTGATTCCACTGCTGAACAAAGGCGATATTATCGTTGATGGCGGTAACTCTAACTACAAACACAGCCAACGTCGTGGCGCCCTGCTGGCAGAACACGGCATCGGCTTTATTGACTGTGGTACTTCCGGTGGTATCTGGGGCCTGGATAACGGCTATTGCCTGATGTACGGCGGCGACAAACAGTTCGCAGACGTATTGGCACCATACGCACAAGCACTGACCCACGCTGACCGTGGTTGGGCGCACGTTGGTCCAGTCGGTTCCGGCCACTTCACCAAAATGATCCATAACGGTATCGAATACGGCATGATGCAAGCATTTGCCGAAGGTTTGGACCTGATCAAAGGTAAAGAAGATTTCCACCTTGACCTGGCACAAATCACTGAATTGTGGCGTCATGGTTCTGTAGTACGTAGCTGGTTGCTTGACCTGACTGCAGAAGCATTGAAAGATGACCAGAAACTGGAAGCCATTGCGCCATACGTTGCTGACTCAGGCGAAGGCCGCTGGACAGTGGTTGAAGCTGTTGAACAAGGCGTTGCTGCTCCAGTATTGACGGTAGCATTGCAAGCACGCTTCAGAAGCCAGGACTCAAAAGGTTACAGCTATAAACTGCTGTCCCTGATGCGTAATGCATTTGGCGGTCACGCAGTAAAAACCAAGTAATAAAACAAGCCTCTCTTGATGAGAGGCTTTTTGCTTATTACTACTTGATTTACAAAATATGGGAAAGGCTTGCCCTTTCCCGTTTACATTTTTATCTTAAGGTTAGAAATGACGAATAAAATTGATCCATGCACACTGGTGCTGTTTGGCGCTAGCGGCAACCTGGCCCGCGTAAAACTCTACCCTGGTTTGTTCAGACTGGACTCACTGGGCCGCTTGCCAGCAGAACTGAAAATTGTCGGCGTTGGCCGCCAAGTGGTTGACCTCGAAGCCTGGCGTGCAGACATCAAAAGCATGCTGGATGCCAAATTTAAAAAAGGTTACGACCAGGCTGTGTTTGAGCGCTTTATTGCGCGTAACTTTTACCATGCCAACCCGCCAACCGATCCTGATGCATTCAGCAAACTGAAAGCAACATTGAGCGACGAATCCGTATTCCCGCAGAACCTGGCTTACTTCCTGTCTGTGCGCCCGGTTGATTTCGCCCCGGTGGTGGAATCACTGGCTAACGTTGGCCTGACACAGGAAGACAAATACTGGCGCCGTGTGGTGATCGAGAAACCATTTGGCACCGATCTGCCATCTGCAAAAGAATTGCAGGCTGCGATCACCAAGCACCTGAAAGAAAGCCAGATCTACCGTATCGACCACTACCTGGGCAAATCTGCACTGCAAAATATATTGCTGCAACGTTTTACCAATACCGTATTAGAGCCGATCTGGAACAACCAGTACATTGATCACGTGCAGATCACCAACACCGAAATGCTTGGCGTGGGCGACCGTACGCAGTTCTATGACAGCACTGGCGCATTGCGCGACATGCTGCAAAGCCACATTCTGCAAACCCTGGCATTGACAGCCATGGAACAGCCTAAAGACCTGTCACCGGAAGGTGTACGTGACGCGAAAATCGCACTTTTGGAGCAGATCCGCCCTATTCCTGTCAACGAACTGGAAAAACACGCTTTCCGCGCGCAGTACGCTGCCGGTGAAATCAATGGCGAAAAAGTGCCTGGCTATCTGGAAGAACTGGGTAACCAGGACAGCGTGGTTGAAACTTATGCTGCCCTTAAACTGTTTATCGACAATCCTCGCTGGAAAGGTGTGCCGTTCTATATCCGTACTGCTAAACGCCTGCACGAAGCCGATACCCGTATTTCTATCCGCTTCAAAAAAGCGCCGTTGCAGATCAATGACCAGGACCAGAACTGGCTGATTATTGGTATCCAGCCTCGCGAGTGTATCAAGCTGGAAATCCAGTCCAAGATTCCAGGCCTGGATGTACAAACCCGTACCATCCAGCTGGATGCCGCCAACCGCTGGGACAGCGATGACTCCGTAGATGCATACGAAGCTTTGTTGCTGAACCTGATGCAAGGTGACAACTCCAACTACCTGCACATTTCTGAAGCTGAAGCGCAGTGGCGCCTGGTTGATCCGGTCGTTAAAGCCTGGGCAGAAGATAAAAAACCGGTATACCAATACCCTGCTGGCAGCCGTGACCCTGAAGCTTCAAAAGTGATCTTTGAAGCTGAAGATCAGTTCTGGCGTTACAGCATTGAATTGGGCGGCGACAAATAAGCATTGGCATTAGTTACTCTTAACCTAGTAACAGCGCTGGCGTAAATAATCGCCAAAAATTCATAAAAAGTTTGCAAAACTGACAGCATTTGTTGTTATTATTTGCACCTACTAAAAGCGGAGTTTCAAACTCCGCTTTTTTCTCTTTATTTGCAAGTACATATGCGCCTTTAAACGCGCAAAGACTGGATAACGGAATGAGCATTAAGTCGGACAAATGGATACGCAGAATGGCTGAACAACACGGCATGATCGAGCCGTTTTCGCCAGATTTGATACGTGAAGAAAACGGCCAGAAAATTGTTTCTTACGGCACCTCTTCTTACGGTTACGATATCCGCTGTGCTGACGAATTCCGCGTGTTTACCAACATCAACAGCACCATTGTTGACCCTAAACAGTTTGATCCGCAGTCATTTGTCGAAGTATCCGGCAAAGGCTATTGCGTGATTCCACCAAACTCGTTCGCATTGGCGCGCACAGTTGAATATTTCCGCATTCCGCGCTCGGTGTTGACTGTCTGTTTAGGTAAGTCCACCTATGCCCGTTGCGGCATCATCGTCAACGTCACCCCGTTTGAACCAGAATGGGAAGGCTTTGTCACACTGGAATTCAGCAATACAACACCGCTGCCAGCCAAAATCTATGCGGGCGAAGGTTGTGCCCAGGTACTGTTTTTTGAATCTGATGAAGTATGCGAAACCAGCTATAAAGACCGCGGTGGCAAATATCAGGGCCAGGTTGGCGTGACATTGCCAAAAATATAGCTTTTGAAAAAACCAATAATTACCACAGAGGCACAGAGTAAAAGCATGGCTTTCTCAGTGCCTTTGTATTTTGAGCTACACGTTTCAGTGACAAGTTAAGGACTCATTGAATGAAATTTAGATTTCCCGTCGTCATTATTGATGAAGACTTCCGCTCCGAGAACTCTTCCGGTCTCGGTATCCGTGTGCTTGCGAAAGCGATTGAAGATGAAGGCACTGAAGTACTGGGTGTGACCAGCTACGGCGACCTCACCTCATTCGCGCAACAGCAAAGCCGTGCCTCTGCCTTTATCCTGTCGATTGACGATGAAGAAATCGTCGAAGAAAAACCGGAAGCGATCGAGCAATTACGTAATTTTGTGCAGGAAATCCGTTACCGCAATGAGGAAATCCCGATTTTCCTGCATGGTGAAACACGTACCAGCCGCCATATCCCGAATGATGTGTTGCGCGAACTACATGGCTTTATTCACATGAATGAAGATACACCAGAATTCGTGGCGCGCCTGATTATCCGTGAAGCCAAAGCCTATCTGGATAGCCTGCCACCGCCATTCTTTAAAGCACTGACGCATTACGCAGCCGATGGCTCTTACTCCTGGCACTGCCCCGGCCACTCAGGCGGTGTAGCATTCCTGAAATCCCCTGTGGGCCAGATGTTCCACCAGTTTTTTGGTGAAAACATGCTGCGTGCCGATGTATGTAATGCGGTAGATGAATTAGGTCAATTACTGGATCATACTGGCCCTGTAGCCGCTTCCGAGCGCAATGCAGCGCGTATCTACAACTGCGACCACTTGTACTTTGTTACCAACGGGACATCGACCTCCAACAAAATCGTCTGGAACTCTACGGTTGCGCCGGGCGATATTGTAGTAGTTGACCGTAACTGCCATAAATCTGTGTTGCACTCCATCATCATGACCGGTGCGATTCCGGTGTTCCTGATGCCGACCCGTAACCATTTCGGTATTATCGGCCCTATCCCGAAAAGCGAATTTGCCTGGGAAAATATCCAGAAGAAAATTGCGCGCAACCCGTTTGCGACCGACAAAAATGCCAAACCACGCGTGCTGACCATTACGCAATCCACCTATGATGGCGTGTTGTATAACGTTGAAGAAATCAAGGAAATGCTGGATGGCAAGATCGACACCCTGCATTTCGATGAAGCGTGGCTGCCACACGCCACTTTCCATGATTTCTACGGTGATTACCACGCGATTGGCGCTGACCGCCCGCGCTGTAAAGAGTCTATGGTGTTCTCGACCCAATCCACCCATAAACTGCTGGCCGGCTTGAGCCAGGCCTCGCAGATCCTGGTGCAGGACGCACAGGACAATCATCTGGACAGGGACCTGTTCAACGAAGCCTACCTGATGCACACCTCAACGAGCCCGCAATATTCGATTATTGCCAGCTGTGACGTCGCTGCTGCAATGATGGAAGCACCTGGTGGTACTGCTTTAGTAGAAGAGTCGCTGAAAGAGGCACTGGATTTCCGCCGCGCCATGCGCAAAGTGGATGAAGAATGGGGCACCGACTGGTGGTTTAAAGTCTGGGGCCCGACTGATCTATCCGAAGATGGCCTGGAAGAGCGCGATGCATGGATGTTGAAAGCCAACGAACGCTGGCATGGTTTCGGTAATCTTGCCGAAGGCTTTAACATGCTGGACCCGATCAAAGCGACGATCATTACGCCTGGGCTGGACGTGGATGGCGACTTCTCTGAAGAATTCGGCATTCCTGCCGCCATCGTCACCAAATACCTGGCTGAGCATGGCGTGATCGTTGAAAAAACCGGTCTTTACTCATTCTTTATCATGTTCACCATCGGCATCACCAAAGGCCGCTGGAACACCATGGTAGCGGCCTTGCAGCAGTTTAAAGACGACTACGACAAGAACCAGCCATTGTGGAAAGTACTGCCTGAATTCGTGCAGAAACACCCTCGATACGAACGCATTGGCCTCAAAGATTTGTCTACCCAAATCCACGAAGTATACAAAGCGAATGATGTTGCTCGTTTAACGACTGAAATGTATTTGTCAGACATGGTGCCAGCGATGAAACCAACCGACGCCTTCTCGAAAATGGCGCATCGCAAGATTGAGCGTGTAGCGATTGATGACCTGGAAGAGCGTGTCACCGCTGTGCTACTGACGCCCTACCCGCCAGGTATTCCACTGCTGATTCCTGGTGAGCGTTTTAACAAGGTGATTGTGAATTACCTGAAGTTTGCGCGTGAGTTTAACGAGAAATTCCCTGGTTTTGAGACGGATAACCATGGGTTGGTTAAACAGTTGGTGAATGGTAAGGCGGAATACTTTGTTGATTGTGTTAAACAAGAAGATTAAGTTCAGCTGATTTAAGAACACAAACGGAAACAGGCTGTAGTGGCTTAGTTTCCGTTTTTTTCGCCCATCGAAAAGTCACTTTTTGGCGTACACGAGAAACGCTCCGATCTGCAAAAGGTCGTCATCCCGGTGTAGACCAGAATCTAGGCAAGATTAATTTCTGCTTTGGCCCTATTGATAATCCGGCATCAAAATACTGTGGGTTATAATAAGTATTTCTTTGGACATTCGGTATTTTCTTTCGCCCCTAGGCGAGTTACTTTTCTTTGCTTGCACAAAGAAAAGCTAACCAAAAGAAATGCACCCTAGCCTCCGCTTGTTTCCTGCGTTGCTCATCAACGTGGGCGTCCAACATAACTCGCCCTGACAAGCCACACACTTCGTGGCTTGTTGCGGAACTCGAACAGATGCTAGCCGAAAACTCCCACGCTGACTGCGCTACTCGGCGCGTCAGATAGGGGCCCGTGAAAACCACCCGCCTGCATTTGAGTTCTGCTTCTTTGCATCGCAGCACGCTCAACCTCAAGGGTGGAAAAACCAACAATAGGTAGTTGCAGTTTAGTGTTGGAAGTTAAAGCAAGTCACTAAGCGCCCTCA
>JALDYP010000073.1:0-6827 GCA_032153875.1 Methylophilus sp. | reverse complement strand
AGTTTAACGAAAAAGACAAAGTCATTACCTTGTTTGGTGACAATGATTTTCAACTTGACCAGATAAAAGATATTTTGCTTCCTGCAATGGAAAAGAAAGAGCCGGAGTCTTCCAAGCGACTGGAACACAAGGATGTACAAAAAGTCTCAGGCAATAAGGTAAAACAGGACCTGCGCGTGCAGGATGGTATTGATAGCGACCTGGCCAAGAAAATCACCAGGCTGATCAAAGACAGCGGCATGAAAGTGCAAGCCACTATTCAGGGTGATACAGTGCGGGTCAATGGTGCCAAACGCGATTTATTGCAGGAAGCCATTGCGTATGTTAAAAAGAGTGTGACGGATTTTCCGTTGAAGTTCGGTAATTTCAGAGATTAATCTTTCAAGGAGAAAATAAATGACAAAGTTAATGATGCTATTGGTAGTAACGGTGGTGTTGGCAGGTTGCAACACAATGAACGGGGTGGGCAAGGATATGGAAAAAGCTGGCGAAGCCGTGCAGAAAAAGTCCTCCGAATAATGTTTTGATGCCGGAATGGCCGGCGAGAATTACGAGATAACATGTTAAAAGTAGGGTTTGTAGGTTGGCGCGGCATGGTGGGTTCTGTGCTCATGCAGCGCATGGTGCAAGAGAATGATTTTGCTGATATCGAGCCACAGTTTTTCACCACATCGCAAACGGGTGGTGCTGCGCCTAAGGTAGGCAAGGATTCGCCTGCGTTAAAAGACGCCAGGGATATTGCCGAGCTGAGCAAGATGGATGCGATTGTGTCTTGCCAGGGCGGTGATTACACCAGCGAGATTTTCCCGCAATTGCGTAGTAGTGGCTGGAACGGTCACTGGATTGATGCCGCCTCTACTTTGCGCATGGAAGAAGATGCGGTAGTGATTCTCGACCCGGTCAATATGCACGTGATCAAGGATGCATTGAGCAACGGCGGCAAAAACTGGATTGGTGGTAACTGTACGGTTTCCCTGATGCTGATGGCTTTGAACGGTTTGTTCAAAGCCGACCTGGTGGAATGGGCGACTTCCATGACTTACCAGGCTGCTTCAGGTGCCGGTGCGCAAAACATGCGTGAGCTGATCTCGCAAATGGGTGTGATTCATGCATCGGCAGCGAATCTGTTGGCCGACCCTGCTTCAGCGATTCTCGAGATTGATAGAACCGTAGCAGACACTATCCGTAGCGCCGATCTACCTACCTCTAATTTTGGCGTGCCTCTGGCTGGAAGCCTGATCCCCTGGATTGATAAAGACCTGGGTAATGGCCAAAGCAAGGAAGAATGGAAGGGCGGCGTAGAGACCAACAAGATACTTGGTCGCGAAGCCAACCCGATCGTGATCGATGGTCTGTGCGTGCGCATAGGTGCGATGCGTTGCCATTCACAGGCCTTGACCCTGAAGTTGCGCAAAGATGTACCGCTGGATGAGATCAACCAGATGCTGGCAGAAGCTAACCACTGGGCCAAAGTCATCCCGAATGAGCGCGAAATCAGCATGCGTGAATTAACGCCTGCTGCCGTGACTGGTACTTTGACTACTCCTGTAGGCCGCTTGCGCAAGCTGGCAATGGGTGGCGAATACCTGTCAGCGTTTACCGTTGGCGACCAGTTACTCTGGGGTGCCGCCGAACCATTGCGCCGTATGTTGCGAATTCTGGTAGAAGCTTAAGTAATTCATTTAATTCCAGCCCGTAAAGCCATGATTTGTTAATGAAATCATGGTCTTTTCGGGCTTTTGTTTTGCACGCATTCAGGTTTAATGGATGATAGAGTCCGAGCAAGGTGAGTTTGTAGTGCGCAGCATGGCAATTGGCGTGCTTGCGTGGCTTACTGATTGATGCTATGTTGACAATCGCCATGAATGACAAGGGTTAAACGGTGCCTAAATTTAAATTAAAAAAATTAGCCTTTACATTAAGTCTGGGGTTGAGCTTGAGCGCAGCGATTGTTGCGCATGCTGCAGGTCTGGGAACAATGACCTCCACATCAAAACTGGGGGAGCCACTGAATGCAGAGATTGAATTACTGGCCGTTGCGCCAGGCGAGTTAAACAGTATCCAGGCCGCACTAGCCGCTGATCAGGTGTACCAGGATCAGATGCTGGAAAAACCTGCTTCTTACCCATATATCCAGATTGAGGTTGGCAACAATAGCAAGGGTCAGCCCATCCTAAAACTCACCAGTTCACAACCCATTACTGAAGCCTTCCTGGATATGCTTATCCAGGTAGATTGGCCGACCGGGCGACTGGTCAAAGAATACACGTTACTGCTTGACCCCCCTGGATTCAATTCGAATTACGTGTCGGAATCCTCAGGATTGCCTGTCACCGGCCAGCCGCAAGCACCCGCTGAAGCACCGAAAACGGAAGCAGCGCCTGCAGCAGATGTTGAACAACCTGTTACCAGCAAGCCTGCTGCGAAAAGATCACCTGCTAATCGTGCCGCGGCTCCCAAGCCAGCGCCTAAACCTGAACCATTGGCTGAAAACGTTGAAACGCCGGATCCGCTTACCACTGAACGTGGTGATACGCTTTACGCTCTCGCGCGTCAAATGAAACCGGATAATGTCAGTGTCGAACAAATGCTGGCAGCGCTTTACCGCTCAAACCAGGATGCATTTGATGGTAAAAACATGAACCGTTTAAAAGTGGGCAAGATTATCCGCATGCCGGATCAAGCCACTTTAAACGCAATCAGCAACCAGCAAGCTAAAAACCTGGTCGCCGAACACAATACAAACTGGCTGGCTTATAAAAATGCCTTGTCCAATGTAGTGGAAAAGTCTGCCGCCAGTGAAACCGGCGGGAATACCCAGCAATCCGCTGGCAAAATTGGTAGCGCACAGGACAAACCAGCGCCACAGGCCCCAGCGGGCAAAGATGTACTGAAGTTATCTGCCGGCGATGAAAAGTCTGGCACCCAGACCGATAAGGCGGCAGCCAAAGCTTCAGCAAATGCCGCCAAGGAAGAGGCAACCGCTAAAGAAAACGCCATTAAAGAAGAGCAATCACGTGCCGCAGCGCTTGAAAAACAAGTCGCCGACATGAAAAAACTGGTGGAAATGAAAAACAATGCCATGGCGCAGGCAGAGAAAAATGCTGCACAAGCCACGGCACCTGAGGCTGCAACCCCTGAAGTGAAAACACCGGAATCCAATACTCCAGAATCTAAAACTGTAGTCCCTGCAATTAAAGCAGAGGAAACGCCAGCAGTACCCGCCGAGAGCAAACCAGTGCCAGCAGTCCCTGATCCAGCTAAAGCGGTACCAGCGCCTGTCCCGGCTGAGCCAGCGGTTGATCCGGCCGTTGAATCTGAACAGCCTTCCTTCATGCATGTGCTACTGGCACGTTTGAAAGGGATCAGTCCTGTATTACCATGGGCCTTGATAGCCTTGCCTATCCTGATTTGTGTCTGGGCGCTGATCCGCATTCGCCGTAAAAAAGAAATTGATACTTTTGAAGATGCGATCCTGACTTCACCAGCGACTGAAATGCAGAATAACACTGTGTTTGGCGATACGCAGGCTGCCTCTGGCGATACTTCATTCTTGACCGACTTCTCCCAGAGTGGCGTCGGCGGCATGATAGATTCGCACGACGTAGATCCGATTGCTGAAGCTGAAGTTTATATGGCGTACGGCCGTGATGCGCAGGCAGAAGAAATTCTCAAGGATGCGATTCAAAAAGACCCTGAACGTCAGGAGCTTAAATTAAAGCTGCTTGAAATTTACCAAAGTACTTCAAACAAGGGTGCATTTGAATCATTGGCAGGTGAGATTTATGCCAATGTAGGCCCTAATGACCAGACCTGGTCCAAAGTGGTGGCAATGGGTCAAAAGCTGGATCCTGAAAATTCACTTTACCAGATGCCAGCGCTTGATAATACAAGCGCGGAAACACCTGTGGCTGAAGCGGCTAACGCAGAGCAAGGTTACCACTTCAACTTTGAAGCACCAGCCCTTGAGTTTGAGTCATCAGATAATGCCCTGAAAAATGATGCTGATAAATCAGGCGATGCAAATGATGCTGGCTTGGCGTTTTCAACCGAACGTTCACCAGCTGAAAACGCATTTACTGAACCTACGCCAAGTGAACTCGCGCCGGCTGAAACTGAACCTGAAAAATTTGCAGAATTACAGACGGATTTCGATACTTCTGACAACAAGCCTGCAGATAATTTGCCAGAATTGTTGGAAACACCAGCTGACGATTTGGTTATCGAGTCTGTGCAGTTACAGCAAGATGATGTTCGTACCAGAGAAGCGCTTGTTGAGTCTGAAGAATCAGAAAAGCCAGACCTCGATACCGGAATAAGTTTTGAACAGGAACCACTTGAGCAGGCGAAAGCGCCTAATTCAGCAGTTGATTCTGAATTAACGCCGAAGGCGCTGGACTTGCCATCCCTTAACCTCGATGATGAGTCCTCAGGTTCAGCCAGAAGTAGCCAGGCGACGACACAGACGACCGGTGAGCAGAACCTGTCATCCGATGATGCTGTGTTTGAGTCTCTGCCAGAGCTTTCGCTGGAACTGGGCGGGCCAAATGATACGACTCACAGCCAGGCTGCTAAAGAAGATGATGTACTTGATCTGGACGATATCCGACTCGATAACGTTGATGATGAAGCACTCAGCCGTGTACCTGCAGACAACCTGGGCACAGATTCCTCTTTCCCGGAAATTTCACTGGATGTGACTGAGAAACCTGAGGAAAGCCTGGTTGAGTTTGATGGTGAGCCGGAAGAGGTGAATACCAAGCTCGATCTGATCCAGGCTTATATCGACATGGAAGATATGATAGGTGCCAAGGAGTTGATCGAAGAGGTGCTTAGCGAGGGCGGTGAACGCCAGCGGCAACGTGCCAGTGAGTTGCTTGCAAAAGTCGCATAAAACAAGGCCGGGTTTTCCGGCCTTTTTCTTTGGGGGTAAGAAGGTTGGTTAAATAGACGTGAAGCAATCGTTGCGATTATGTATATCAGTACAAGGTATGGGATAAGGAAATATACATACGAAGCATTTAGCCATTAGGTGTTATACCTGACAGCCCTTATACTATGCGCCATGAAAATTGCGATTGGCATTGAATATCATGGTGCTTATTTTCAGGGATGGCAAAGCCAGCCTAACGGCCTTGGAGTGCAGAATGCGGTCGAGCATGCCATTACGGTGGTTAGTGGTGAAGCAGTAAGACTACATGCGGCTGGCCGCACTGATACAGGTGTGCATGCGTTAATGCAGGTTGCCCACTTTGAAACCACAGTACAGCGCCCGCAAAGTGCCTGGGTTCGTGGTACCAATGCGCACTTGCCATCATGGATACGAATCTTGTGGGCGCGCGAAGTCGCTGAGGATTTTCATGCCAGATTCAGCGCCAAGGCGCGCAGTTACCAGTATGTGCTTTATAACAGTGCCGTTGCACCTGCAAGCCAGCATGGTCGTGTAGGCTGGTATCACAGACCGTTGGACATAGCTCCGATGCAGCTTGCCACTGAATTATTATTAGGCGAGCACGATTTCAGCGCTTTTCGCGCCAGCGAGTGCCAGGCAAGCTCTCCTATACGCACCATGCATCGTGCCGAAGTAAGCCAGCAAGGCAAAAATATAGTGTTCAGCTTTCAGGCGAATGCTTTTCTGCAACACCAGATTCGTAACGTGGTGGGTGCATTAATCTATGTGGGCCAGGGAAAGCTGAGTGTAGACGCATTTGCTGAATTACTTCAACTCAAAGATAGAACACTTTCACCACCCACGTTTATGCCGGATGGCTTGTACTTTACCGGGGTGACCTATGATGCGCACTGGCAGCTGCCACCCTGTGAAACAAAGTGGGATTAAACAAGGTCCATCTGTATTATGAAAAGAACCAGAATTAAGATTTGCGGCATTACCCGGCCGGAAGACGCATGGGCAGCCATTGATGCGGGGGCAGATGCGCTCGGATTTGTGTTTTATGCGCCTAGTCCGCGTGCAGTAACCGCCGTCCAGGTTCAGTCTATCATCAAAACTTTACCGCCTTATGTTGGTAAGGTTGGCTTGTTTGTGAATGCTTCTATCAACGAAGTGCAACAGGTGATAGATGCGACTTCGCTGGACTGTCTGCAGTTTCATGGCGATGAAGCGGCGGACTATTGCGAGAAATTTAATCTGCCATATTACAAAGCAATCCGCGTCAAACCGGATGTAAGTTTGGTACAATGCGAGCTTGATTTTGCGTCAGCTTCGGCCTTGTTGCTGGATACTTTTTCAGAAAAAGCAGTCGGCGGCACAGGCCAGACATTTGACTGGAAATTGATCCCGGCCGGGTTGAAAAAACCACTGATTCTGGCGGGTGGATTAAATCCTGAGAATGTCGCTCAGGCATTGCAACAGGTTCAGCCTTACGCCGTGGATGTCAGTGGCGGGGTTGAGGCGCAAAAAGGGATTAAATCCCCAGAAAAAATAGCGGCATTTATGCAGCAGGTTACCCAATACGATGCGAAACGCAATGCAGGTTAACGCGGGTGCACTGGGGCGGTTTGAATAACGGAACGATATACGGAGTAACGCATGCAAGTGTATGACATGCCAGATAAGCATGGCCATTTCGGCCCATTTGGTGGAATTTTCGTCGCGGAAACTTTGGTAGAAGCACTGGAAGAATTGCGGGTGATGTATGAAAAATATCGCCATGATCCTGAATTCCTGGCTGAATTTGCTTACGATCTCAAACATTTCGTTGGCCGCCCGAGCCCGATCTATCATGCCAAACGCTTGTCCGATAAAATTGGCGGCGCACAGATTTACCTCAAGCGCGAAGATTTAAACCATACCGGCGCGCACAAAA
>JALDYP010000031.1:0-34862 GCA_032153875.1 Methylophilus sp. | reverse complement strand
ACCGAGAAACAGGATTACCTGTGGTGGCTGATGGTGTCGCCTGACCTGAACGCCGTGCGTGCGTTGCGCCTGCTGGCTGAAGACCCTGACATGGAAGCGGCAGACATAGGCCGCCTGGCCCGTGGCGCGCTGTCGCGCCAAGTGAACGGTCATTGGAGCACTACTGTGGCCAATGCCTGGGGCGCGACCGCCTTGCGCTATTTCCAGACCCATTTCGAGAAAACACCGGTGGCTGGCACCACGCAAGTCAAACTGGGCGAGCAATCACAGTCGCTTAACTGGTCTGGCGCAAAAACAGTTGCAGAAGAAACCGGGCATCATGACCCGGTCAAAGGCACGCCTATGGGTGCCGGATTGGCTGCGCATTTCGCCTGGCCGAAAGCTGCCACCCCACTGTCACTCCAGCATCTGGGCAATGGTAAACCATGGGCATTTGTGACTTCCAAAGCGGCATTGCCGCTGGATAAACAATTATTTGCCGGTTATAAACTCAAACGCACGGTGACGGCGATTGAGCAAAAGTCCGGTGGCCAGTGGCAACGTGGCGACACTTACCGCGTGCAACTGGAAATCGATGCCCAGACCGATATGACCTGGGTAGTGGTCAATGATCCGGTACCGGCGGGGGCGACGATTCTAGGTAGCGGCCTTGGTGGCGACTCCAGCCTGTTGGCAGCAGGAGAAAAGCAACAGGGCTGGCAACGCCCTGCGTTTGAAGAACGCGCATTTGATGGTTTCCGCGCTTATTACTCGTACGTGCCCAAAGGCAAATTCAGCATTGAATATACCGTGCGCTTGAACAACGCTGGCCACTTTGCCATGCCAGGCAGCCGTGTGGAGGCCATGTATGCGCCGGAAATATTTGCTGAGATCCCTGTTGCTGCGATAGAAGTGAAACCTGGAAATTAATGCGTCTTTAGACAAAGAATTCAATTCCAGTTAAGGAAAGAACCGCAGTGTCCAGCAAACGCATCGTGCTTATCACAATGACCGTGTCCGTCATTGTGATCAGTGCCTGGGTATTTCTCACGCCTGTACCATCGTTTGAACAGGCCAGGTCAGTTACCCATAGCTCTGAAGCGACTTTGCTGGACAGGGACGGCCAGATATTGCAACGCCTGCGCCTCGACAAGCAACGCCGCATGCTGGCATGGGTACCCTTGCAGGATATCTCTCCCACATTACAACAGGCTGTACTAGTCGCTGAAGACAAACGGTTTTACAGCCACTCCGGCATCGATCTGCTGGCAGCCGGTTCAGCATTATTCGACAACCTGCACCGTTCACGCGCACGCGGCGCAAGTACTATCACCATGCAATTGGCCAAACTGTTGAATGCACCCGCTGACGGTTCCTCACAAAACAGCTGGCTGGCCAAGCTTAAACAGATCCGTTATGCGCTGGCGCTGGAACTGCACTGGAGCAAACCGCAAATCCTGGAAGCCTACCTGAACCGCGTCACCTTCCGCGGCGAGCTGGTTGGTGTAGATGCCGCCGCCAGGGGCCTGCTGGCAAAAGGCCCGAATGGCCTGGATAACATCGATGCAGCTATCCTGGCATCACTGATTAAGTCACCCGGAGCGTCGCGCATCCGGCTGGCGAAACGTGCCTGCGCCACGCTACAGGCCATGCCTTCTTTCACCGGCAATAAATCAAAACCGGATAGTTGCATGCAGGTGACCTTGCGCACCGCCTTGTTGCCATCGCGTCCGTTCCCTATCGCTGGCATGGACGATGCGCCGCATCTGGCACTGCATTTGTTGAAAAAAAATGGCGAACGATTTAAGAGCAGCATAGATGCCAGTGTGCAGCGTTTTGCCCGCAACACCCTGCGCACCCACCTTGCGCAACTGGCAGACCAGAATGTGGAAGATGGTGCAGTGGTGGTACTGGATAACCAGAGTGGCGAAGTGCTCGCATATGTTGGTTCCAGCGGTGATTTATCCGGCGCGGCTGAAGTAGATGGTGTCGCGGCATTGCGCCAGCCTGGCTCTACCCTGAAGCCGTTTTTATATGCGCTGGCGATAGACCAGGGCTGGCTGAATGCCAGCTCGGTTTTGGACGATTCGCCGTTAGCCCTGACCACGCCTTCCGGCCTCTACATCCCGCAGGATTATGACCGGCATTTCCAGGGCGCTGTCAGTGTGCGCACGGCATTAGGCGCGTCGCTGAATGTGCCCGCCATCCGCACGCTGACACTGGTTGGCGTAGACCCATTTCTGGATAAACTCAGGGGATTGGGCCTGAGCAGCCTGACCCGCGACGCAGATCATTATGGCTTTGGCCTGGCGCTCGGCGGCGCTGAAACCACGCTACTGCAATTAAGCAATGCTTATCGCGCGCTAGCCAATGGCGGCCAGTGGCAGGCGGTAAGTTTCATTCCTTCCAGCACATCAAAAGCCCACAATGAAATCAGGCAGGTGTTCAGTCCGCAAGCCAGCTTTATCATAGGCGACATACTTTCGGACCCCGGCGCACGCACCATCACTTTCGGGCTCTCCAGCCCGCTTTCCACCCGCACCTGGGCGGCAGTGAAAACCGGCACCAGCAAAGCCATGCGTGATAACTGGGCCATCGGGTACAGCGACCGTTATACAGTCGGCGTCTGGGTAGGTAACTTTTCCGGCGCGCCGATGTGGGACGTGTCCGGCATCACAGGCGCGGCACCGGTATGGCGCGACATCATCGAGCATCTTCACCAGAAACATCATAGCCAGCAACCAAGACCCCCTGCCGGACTGGTACAGCAGCAGGTGCGTTACCAACCGCCCATAGAATCCCCGCGGCAGGACTGGATCATTGAGAGCAGCCGGGCAACACATAGCATTTCCCATATCATCGATATCAATGTCACCCCGGCCTCCGCGATGCTGATCGCGCCACCCGACTCAGCCATCATTGCGCCCGATCCGGATATCCCGCAGTCACGGCAGGCATTGCTGCTGCAATCGGGGGGCACCGGTAAATCCTGCATGCTACTGGATAATCACCCGGTGGGTGCATGTGGCAAAACCAAAGCGCTGGTGGCGCTGCCGTTGCCTGGCAAGCATGCGCTGACACTGACCGATACGCATGGCAAGTTACTGGACAAACATGTATTTGAGGTTAGGGGGCTGAATATCCCCCCTTCCAAAGCACGCTGAGACTCAGATTGTCTGTCGGGCTGTTAGCTGACGCTTGAGATTGCTATGCCTTGCAACCAAACTGATCATGGCCAACCCCATGAAAATCATGCCATAAGCCTGGTTTTCAGGCACTGAGCTTATCCAGGTCACCTGCCAGGTGCCAGGTGAACTTTGGTTCGATCCCGCGAAACCACTAAATGGCTCATCATAACCATTTATATTGTCACTCATCGTAGTGGTCACCATTTGGATAGAATGTGCCCGCCCACCCGCGAAGAGATACTGATCTACGGAAATATTCCATGCGGTTGGCAGACCTGCTCCATCCAGGCTGATAATATCAAGATATGCACCTACCCTCAGATCAAAAGAGGGGAAAGGATCCGGATTTGGTACTCCCGGATATTCAAGTATTGTCACACCACCTTCATAAGGTGTTCCGGTCATAGTGATAGAAATGATATCCGTTAGCTCGGTATCAGTAGTCAGCAATGATGACGTCCTGATCGCTGCTGTGATCGTACTTTGAAATGTATTTTCGACCGTAATCCAGTCATCCCCTTCACGCATGATTGTTGAAGAGGTGACATTAAACGGCTGCCCGATGTAGCTGTAAATGTAATCTGCCCTCGCCTTGCCAGACAGCATCATTAACGAGATCACGACAGTAAAGTAAATGACCGGATGAAATTGATTGCCTTTCCAACGCATAAACCTCTCCTTTTCTGTATTCAATATGAAACTGATAGCTTTGTATGCTAGCGCTTGGAACAGGTCAGAGCGGTATTGGATCAGAGAGTGCCACATCAAATTCGCTCAACCCAATACAATATGATCAAACGCAATGCACATCTAATATCAGTGAGAAGCAAAACTGGTGCTGAGCACTACTATACATAGTAAAAAATATATTTGCACAAATAATATAATTAATTGCGTTTCACAGGACTTTTCTGGATACAGATGGTCATAATGTCTAGCATGTACAATGTGAGTAATGGAACATATATGTTTAAACTGAAAAAATGGCTGTGGACCCACTGGCAAAAACTGTTAGGCACTGACCGTGCCTACGCCAGATACCTAAGCCATTTCAATCGCTACCAGGCCGAAGCCGCCGATGACGAATTACAGCAATCACTGAATCTCAAACCAATGAGCCGCCAGGCATTCGAACAGGCATGGCAAAAGAAAACACTGAAGCCAACGGGTAAAGCCTGTGGCTGCAAACCAGGCAGTTCCTGCTAGCATCTAACAAAAATTGCCCATCAAAAAAAGCCGCATTTTGATGCGGCTTTTTATTAGGTAGCTGGAAAGAGCAACTTAAAAAAGTGACTCTATGTGCGATTTAAAATATCTGGTCGCACACAAACCTAATGGTGTGTAATGTTTAGCCGGTGACATCCAGTCGACCAGGAAATTCATCAGCGTCTGTTCATTGTCGATGCTATGAACATAGCGTTCAAACGACAACTGGTCCTGGTTAAAATCCGTTTCAGGCAACTTCTTGCCGATACGGTTGCCAGAATGGAAGTCATACACATTGCTGTAACGGCTGTTTCTGGCTTCGTCCTGCGCTTTGGATTGACGCTCGACCATACGCCATGGCCTGCCTAGCCGGGACAGCATAGGCATGCTTTCCAGTGCATCTCCGGCGATCCAGTCATAAATCACTTGCTGTTCGTAAGCAGTGAATACGCCAAACATGGCGGCTTTTTCACCGGCAATCACTTTCCAGAACGGGCTTTGTTCAGGATCCTGGTGGCGTTTGATCCAGCCGGTTTTTTCCATTTCGTATAAAAACAGGGCAACTTGATCGTTATCCTGCAACCAGTCGTTGACAGTTTTACCGCCGATCACACAGCGGTCAGAATGCATGAATTGGCCAATGTTGGCTTTGCTTTGCAGCACCCTCACCACCTCGCCTTGCAGGTCGAAATGCTTGATGATGTCCAGCGTGCTTAAACCCACATCATTCAGCTTCACCCCTGCAATGACGCGCTGCAAAAATTCACGCGAATCGCTGAACATCGGCATCGCTTCCTGCACCGCATCGATGGCTGAACGTGCATGGCCGGACTGTGCATTATCGATGGTGGTGTGCAGCGTAAAATAATACGGGTCTATGTTGAGTTCTTTTAACTCATAGGCAGTGATCAGCAAGTGCAGCGGCAGTTGCTCGTAACCGAGGTTGAAACCTATGACTTCAGGCAAGTGACTATCAGTGTGTGCAGACAGTGCCAATTGAATTGCACCTTGGGTGAAAAACTGGTCATCAAGGGTTTTCCAGTCTTCGCAGGCATTGAGTTTTAGTAGTTTGCGGTAAAGTACGACATGGTTCATGGCCTCTACACCATCGCCGAGCTCTTCAAGATAAATTTTGATCAGGGATGCGAGTCGTGGATCTTGCCAATGGCGCATCAAGCCAAACAGCCATGCACCATCGACCAGTTTGGTAGGTGCGACTGCTTTCAGGAAGAACAAAGCATGGGATTTACTGCTGAAATACCATCTTGGTTGACCGGCTTTTCTAGCGGCGAGGTATTCACGGTACTGGCGGCCTACAATCTCATTATGCTCGGTCAGCCAGTTATCCAGCTCTTGAATGTTGGCAGGCATAGTAGTGGCGTGGCTGTCAGTCTCTTTTAACTTTTCAGCCAGTAATTCAGCACTGTTTGCTTTGGCTTCTGCTGAATGGCTAGACTCCAGCAAAGAGAAATACACCGATTTGGAATTCCAGTGATTGCCAGCTTTACCTGGCTGACTCACAACTTCCTGAGGTCTTTTGATTTCTCTTTCGATTTCAATATGCACACCAGACATAGTTACCGCCTTTGATCATGAAGTAAGTAAGTTACGCAGTTAGCGTTAAATCCCCTATCAGACAATCGTGGAGAAACTTGTAGGAATGCGCTTATTAAAACAATCGCAGAGTTCTGTTAAGCTGACATTACAATTCATCCAAGCATTTCAAAGGTGTTCAAAGTGATCAAGCAAGTCGATAATCCACCCGCCCCGAATGCGCAGGGATACGATCCTCTCGAAAAACTGCTGCTGGCTTTGTATGAACGCGGCTACCGTTTTGTGACGGTGACGCCTACCACGCATAGAATGGTGAACGAGCGACCGGAAAATGCCTGGGCAAAAACCTTGCAGGATATTTTTGGCTGGAACCGTCCTTTCACACAAGAAAGTATAGAGGCCGATATTTTCGGGTTAATGCATGCTGCCGGTGTGTTGCGCGCGGTGGATGATGGCTGGCAATCGCTGGTACGCGTTTCCAGTGTGGCGGATAAGTTATTTGTGCATTCCGGGTTCCCCACTGAGGCACAAGACGCCGTTTTTTTTGGCCCGGATACTTACCGTTATGTGAATGCCATGCACAGCTCCCTGGCTAGCCTGCAAGGCAAGGTCCAGCGATGCGTGGATATTGGCACTGGCTCAGGAGTCGCGGCGATTCTGCTCGCAGAAGCTTTACCATATGCAGAAATTTATGGCGTCGATATCAATGAAAAGGCACTGGCTTTTTCGACGACCAATGCCAAGGCGAATAACATCGCCAATGTCCATTTTCAACACAGCAATCTATTGAATGATTTGCAAGGCGAGTTTGATGTGATCATTGCCAACCCGCCTTACCTGGTTGATCCATCCGCCCGCGCCTACCGTCATGGTAATGGTCCGTTAGGCGCACAGTTATCGCTGGATATTGTCGATGCGGCCTTAACGCGACTGTCACCCGGCGGCACACTGATGCTATATACCGGCGTCGCCATCGTCGAGGGACATGACCCGTTTCTGGAAGAAGTAAAACAAAAGACCAGGGAAGCTGGCTGCACCTATCAATACTCGGAAATCGACCCGGATATTTTCAGTGAGGAACTGACTACCGATGCCTATGCGCGCACAGACAGAATTGCGGCAGTCTGGTTATTGGTGAGCCGGCCAACGTTAGAAGCGGACAATTTACTGCAGCTGATAAGTACAGCCATTGAGCCATAAGCCAGCACTTACTTTGCAATTAATGGTGGCGTTGAAACAGGCTGCATCTTATTCAACGTCAGCCATAGCAAATGCACCCGGCAATCAAACTCATATTGCATGTAGTTGGGTTCCATATGCTGGCATAACTGGTAAAACGCTTTGCCGTGATCACGTTCTTTCAGGTGCGCCAGTTCATGCACCACTATCATGGTCAGGAATTCAACCGGCGTCGATTTGAAAAAGGCTGAAATGCGGATTTCTTTTTTGGCTTTCAGCTTGCCGCCCTGCACCCGCGAAATGGCAGTATTTAATCCTAGCGTCTGCTTTTCAACGGTTAGCCGGTTATCAAAATAGACTTTATCCAGCAATGGTGCATTTTTTAAATAACGCTGTTTGAAGTCGCTACAAAAATCATACAGCGCCTTGTCACTTTGAATGGCATGTGACTGCGGATATCGCTGGCCAAGGTAGTGGCCTAGTTTGCCCTGGTCATGCAAATGCGCAATCTGCGCATGCAACTGCGCGGGATAGCCAGGTAAATATTGCTGGATTAACTGCAAGGACATGCGGCTATTTTAGTGCACCTGCCGAGGATTGGAAAAGCCCCGCTCTGGAAATCAAACCGCTGGCGAAGGCATTTGAATAAAACAGATTTAAAACTCTAGATGCCAATGATTGCCTGTAAGAATCACTCAGGCGACCAGATCCTGCTTCAGCGTATGTTCAGCCAGAAAGGCAGGAATATGTTCCTGCGCCATAGGCTTGGAATAGAAATATCCCTGTACCAGCTGGCAACCCATCTGCTGCAAAAACTGCACCTGGCTGACAGTCTCAGCGCCCTCGGCCACACACTCCACCTGCATGCCCTGGCACAAGGCCAGAATTGAACGCACAATGGTCTGGCTGGTGGGGTCCGTTTCAATATCCTGGATAAAACTGCGGTCGATTTTGAGTTTATCCAGCGGCAGGTTCTGCACATGGCTCAGGCTGGAATAGCCGGTGCCAAAATCATCCAGGGCAATCCGTGCACCAGCCTGGCGCAGCAACTCGATATTATCTTTGGCGGTGGTAAAGTCCTGCAACAATGCCGTTTCGGTGACTTCAAACACAAAGCGAGAAGGATGCAAGCGGCTTTGCGCCACCATGTAAATCAGCTCTTCGATCACCGCTTTATTAGTGACGTCGTAAGCTGACAAATTGAATGACAGGCGAACGTGGGCGGGCCATTCTGCCATCACAATAATCGACTTGTGGAACATCAGGCGCGTGAGGTCAGAAATCACGCCCAGGCTTTCGGCCACGCCGATAAACACTGCTGGCGGCACAATACCCAGGGTCGGGCTGTTCCAGCGCGCCAGACTTTCAAATGAGCTGATTGCGCCAGTGCTGACATTGATAATAGGCTGAAACACCGGGAACAGCTCTGCTTCCATGTCCGCCACGCGCAATGCCTGATCTACTTTATGCAGATGCTGCCGCTCTTCTTCCAGTGTCTGCGAATAAATCTCCATGTTGCCACGGCCAGTGCGTTTGACATGATAAAGCGCAAAATCCGCATGCTCATACAGCTCCTGCGCGGTATCTTTGGTGTTGGAAAACACACAGGTACCAATCGAAGCCTTGATGTTGATGAGAATACCATCGACATTCATGGGTTGCGAAATGATGCGGTTAATCTCTTTGCCTACCTGTTTTAGCGTCGCATTCTGCGCATCGGTGATCACATGGAATGCAAACTCGTCGCCACCCAGGCGGTAAAACTGTGCACCTGCGATTCTTAAACGGGCCAGGCGCTCGCCCACTTCCATCAATACCAGGTCGCCAGTGTGGTGGCCGTATACATCATTCACCGGTTTAAAGTTATCCAGGTCCACAATGCCGACCGCAAACGGTTCTGCGGTTTTTTTGGCACGTGCGAGTTGCTGTTCAACATGCATGAAAAACTGGCGGCGGTTAGGCAAATGCGTTAACGCATCCTGGTTTGCCAGGCGCTGGTTTTCTTCGAGCAAGGTATGGGTTTCATAGGTGGCATTGACGAGCCGGTCAAAAACATTGCTGCTGGCGCGCATGGCAAATAGCATACCCATCTCAAACACCAGCACAAGACCGGCCAGCACAAAAGGCTGCTGAAAGTTGCCCATAAAAATGCATACCAGCGCAGCAGAAATTAACAGGAAATTATAGATAAAGGCGGCAATGCCAATTTTGCTCAGGATAAAAGCGAAACAGAGGCCGAACAGGGTGATGTAGATAACAAGGAAATAATGCCCGAAGTTATCGGTGTGATTGAACAAATACAAACTGCGGAAAAAAGTGATGACGCCGGAAATGATCAATACCACCGATGCCGCTCGCAATCGCCAGCGCACTTTCTCTATGCCGGGGTTATCTTCACGGTGCCAGTACCAGTACATAAACAACATGGCGGCCAGGGTCATGCGTATCAACGGCATAGCTACGGACACTCGCCAGTCAATGCCATCCCGCAAGGCAATGATCTGGATAGCCGTGGCGCTCAGGCCTGCAAATATCACGACAGGCACGTCAGCCATCAGACTGCGATACCGGGCCAGCAAAAGCTCAGAACTTGTTGTTTTAGAAAAAGGCATTTTTTAATTCATTTCTGATTGACTGGATATTAATTGCCGTCAATTTGTTTTAATCTTTGGGAAATAGGCAGATTGTCCGCTCTATTCTCAATTGCCAGCTGCACACATCCGTAAGCTGAAAAGATTCCGTATGGTAAGCTAGTCCTACAAGAATTGGTGTTTTTCGTAAGTGGATTTATGATAAAAGCTCAATATTAAAGATGATTGACTAGTTGATTGTCAGCGGATCCAGCGACTACGCTGTGTTGAATAGAAAAAGAAAAAGCCGGGGAATCCCGGCTTTTATCAATGTAAGTTCTGAACCTGATTTACAGCGTTGCTGTAAATCCTCTATGCCGAACAGGTCTCGCGATAGATAACGGCGCCTCTTCGAACTCATTCTGGTATGACTTGATCAACTCGTCACCATGTTTAAGTGTGAGTTCAAATCTTGTGATATCTGATGGCGTCAATGTGTCGGTGCATTCTATTGATTTATAAGTCAGGCTGATTGAAATGTCCGGCTCGATCTGCAATGCGAAGCACTGTCCATAAGCAGAACCGCAACTGACGTCTGTCTGGCTGAAACCCAATACACGCGCATTGCGGCAGGCAATAAACCAGTAGCGTTCTTTACAAGCCTGATCTATCGAAAGACTTAACTCTTCAAACACTTCATTTGCAAATTCAATCGATGTCAGCATAACTCTTCAACCTGTCCACAACACTAGTTCATTTAAATTTTCAGCTATTCTAGTTTTGCTTCTCATTTTTGCTTGCAGGTTTGCGGCTGATTCTCAAGTAAGACTTTTCTGACAGAGTCCGCTGACAGCATTATCAGAATAAAACTTCTTTTGATGCTTGTATTGATTGTATAGATTCTCCTACATTGCCCAAGTCTGGAAATAGACCGCGCGGCTCATCAACTAACCAATTACCGGAGTTCACCATCATGTCGTCTGCCAGCCTACAACCTTCTTTTGAACCCGTGCCTGGAATGGGCGCGATCCCGCATGCAAACGGGGTGGCTTTTCGCGTGTGGGCGCCGCATGCGGACCAGGTTTCTGTCATCGGCTCATTCAATGACTGGCAGGCGGAGACGGATGACTGTGTGCACGAAGCTAACGGCTACTGGTATGCCGACCTGTCGCACGCAAAACCGGGCGATGAATACAAATTTCATATCGTCAATGGTGAACAGAAACTGGAACGCATAGACCCTTATGCCAAAATCGTTACCAACTCGGTGGGTAGCGGTGTGATTCCTGCGCTTGATTTATTTGAACAGCCTGAAACCGGTTTCCAGATGCCCGCATGGAACGACCTGGTGATTTATGAAATGCATATCGGCACGTTTAATACCGAAGAAGGCAAAGTAGGCACGTTTGACAGTGCGATTGAACGCCTGCCTCATCTGAAAGCACTGGGTATCAATGCCGTCGAGCTGATGCCGATCGCCGAATTTGCCGGTGATTACTCCTGGGGCTACAACCCGGCCCATCCTTACGCTATTGAAAGTGCTTATGGTGGTGCGGATGGCTTTAAACGTTTTTTAACCGCAGCCCATGAAGCCGGTATCGCCGTGATTGTCGATGTGGTGTACAACCACTTCGGCCCATCCGACATCAGCTTATGGCAGTTTGATGGCTGGAGCGAGAACGACAAAGGCGGCATTTACTTCTACAACGACTGGCGCTCTACCACCCCCTGGGGCGATACCCGCCCGGATTACGGCCGTGGCGAAGTGCGCCAGTATATTTTTGATAACGCCATGATGTGGCTGGGCGACTATCAAGCCGATGGCCTGCGTTATGACATGACCCTGTATATCCGCAGTGTAGAAGCAAATGCGCAAGACCTGATTGCCGAAGGCTTCAGCCTGCTGCAATGGATTAACAGTGAAGTGCAAATTCGCCACCCGGGAAAAATCACCATCGCTGAAGACTTGCAAAACAGCGCGGAACTCACACTAGCCAAAGAACACGGTGGCGCCAACTTCAGCAGCCAATGGGATGCAGGGTTTGTGCATCCTATCCGCGAAGTATTGATAGAAGGTGATGATGCTAACCGCTCCATGCATGCCGTGCGCGACGCCCTGCTCAACCAATACAATAACGATGTATTCCAGCGTGTGGTCTATACCGAATCACATGATGAAGTCGCCAACGGCAAACAACGCCTGGTGTCAGAGATTGACCCTAGCGAAAAACCAAACCGTTATGCCATCAAACGCTCAACCTTGGGCGCCGCACTGGTGCTGACTGCACCAGGTATCCCCATGCTGCTTCAAGGCCAGGAATTCCTGCGTGACCAATGGTTCCGCGATGACAGGCCAATCGACTGGCAACGTGCAGAGGAATACGCCGATATCACCACCATGTACCGCGACCTGATCAACCTGCGCCTGAACCGCGGCGGGAATTCAGCAGGGTTAAGCGGGCAACATACTTCGGTTTACCACGTCAATGACAACGACAAACTGATCGCCATGCACAGATCAAAAGAAGGCGGTGCCGGTGATGATGTCGTGGTCGTATTCAACTTCACCGAAGGCCGCAAAGAAAATTATGTCATCGGCCTGCCGCAAGGCGGCGACTGGAAACTGCGTTTTAACAGCGACACCACAATCTATAACGAAGAAATGGATGAAACACCTTCCGGTGATATCACTGCCAACGAAGAAGGCAAAGATGGCCTGGGCTTTTCAGCACCGATCACCATCGGTGCTTATGCCTGTTTGATTTATTCGCAGGATAACTAAAGCCCTGGATATCTTCATTCCACACTAGCCGTTCATTAAGAAGCCGCTTTTCGCGGCTTTTTTATCACTTTTATCGTTAGCAATGTTCCAGCTCGAAGCTTTCAAACAACGCTTAGCTACTTTTTTCATGACTAGCTATCAATTTACAACTGCATTGTTAAGTGACTCAAACTTTGTCAGTGCTCAACTGCTCCAACATATAGGTTAATTTCTAGAAGGGATACATACATGACCAAAGAACTAAAAGAAGCCAAACTGGAAGCGCATCTGGATGCGGTGGAAAAACACAAAGAACTGCTGGAGAAATTACATTTGAATGGCAACCAGCATCTGGATGAAGTAAATAACTCGCTGCAGGAATTGACGCTGACGCTGGAAGAGTATTTGAAGATTATCGGTATTCCTTAATCCATTATTTCGCAGGCTTTGCTTTCCCACGCGCTTTGGTCGGATTCAACTCGCCAGGCTCATCCGCATGTGACCAGTCGAGTTCACTCAAACCAGATTCCAGGTGCAGCCGCCTTAACAACTTGCGCGCATCAAACGGCGCTTTCACTTTAATATCGTTATCAAAATAGCAATATACGTCGCGCGATTTTCGTGCTGGCGGTGCTTGTTCTGAAACCAGTTTGGCATCATCCGGCTGGCCGCCTTTGCTCCAGGCATCAATGCGGGCAGCCCAGTTATCCAGCGCTTTATCGGTGTAGCCGCTGGCATACAGTTCTTCCGCACCATGCAATCTGAGGTAAGTGAAATCGGCGGTGATATCTTCATTATCCGGCCACTTGCCGGCCGTGTCTGCAATCACCAGTGCTACATTATGTTTGCGCAGCAATGCAATAAATTCGGGTGTCTCAAAACTCTTGTTGCGGACCTCTACCGCATGCCGCAAAGGGCGCTTTTGATCGGCTTTGATATATTCACGATTGTGCATAGTGGCATCACGCTTTTCCGCCAGCCTGGCAGCGGTTTCTGTGTCGTGCGGTAGCTGCTTTAAAAAACTCTCGAACAACCCGGTATCAAACCTGAAGCTGGGCGGAAACTGCCACAAGACAGGCCCCAGCTTTTCTTTCAATGCCAGCAGGCCGGACGCAAAAAAATTGGCTATGGCTGTTTCAATATTTTCCAAACGCAGGATATGGGTGATGTAGCGGGTAGCTTTAATGCTGAATACAAAATCGGGCGGGGTTTGCTCGTACCAGCTCAGGTAACTGCTCGGCCGTTGCAAGGCATAAAAAGAGCCATTTAGTTCGATAGTGGGCAGCGCACGCGAAGCAAACTCCAGCTCACGCTTTTGCACCAGGCCTTTAGGATAAAAGACCTGAAGCCATGGCTCATAACGCCAGCCGGAAATCCCGATACGGATATGCCCTTTCATACTGGTTTGGTTATCCGGCCTGGAAGAAGTTCAGCGCCAGACAATAACGCTCGCGCCAGCTTGAATTCAGCTCCGGGCCTGCACGTCTGACGTGATAAACTCACTCCAACCATTACCAAGAAAAAACAATGATTCAATACAACCCAAAGGACTGGATTATCTTCATCTTCCGCTTTCACGAGTCGGACACTTTCCGGCGCCTGTTTCCAATGATGGTGTTTATCGGCATTTATGCAGCGGGTATCGCCTATCTTGAATTGCAATATCTGAAGCTGTCCGATAGCAGTCATGTCAAAAACCTGTCGCTGATCCACACCACCGTTGGCTTTGTATTGTCATTACTACTGGCTTACCGGACCAACACCGCATATGACCGCTGGTGGGAAGGCAGGAAGTTGTGGGGGGCGTTGGTGAACAATAGCCGCAACCTGGCGATCAAGCTTTCGGCTTATTTATCGGATGAAAACGACAAGGATTTTTTCAGGAAAATCATTCCGACTTATGCATCGGTGCTATCGCAACATTTAATGAATGAAGACGTGAGCAAAATGCTGTTTGAAGGGCTGGATCTGGAAATCGATCACCACGAACATCACCCTAACCAGGTTGCGCAACATATATTCCAGAAAGCCAACGAACTCTACACCAGCGAAAAAATCAGCGGCCATCAGTTCTATATCATCAACGCCGAGCTGCAATCTTTCACCGATATCTGCGGTGCGTGCGAACGTATTAAAAACACACCTATTCCCTACTCTTACAGCGCGTTCATAAAAAAATTCATCTTCTTTTATGTGATGACCTTGCCGTTCGGTTTCGTATTTAACCTGGGTTATTATGTGGTGCCGGTAGTGGTATTTATTTTCTACGTATTGGCCAGCCTGGAACTGATCGCGGAAGAGATTGAAGACCCGTTTGGCAGCGATGCGAACGATTTACCAACCCCAAAAATCGCTTCCAACATTAAAAAGCACGTAGAAGAATTACTTTAGAAAAACCCGACGAGAGTTAAACTCCGTCGGGTTTTATTTTGCCTCTACCTTACTTCGTAATACTGTATCGCCCACTACCCTGCGTCACTATGGTAAACAGCATCAGCCCCAGCATCAGCGGCACTTTAAAACCCAGCCCCGCTTCCGTATCGATCTGGTTCCAGCCAGCCCAACCCAAGTCAAAATGCACGGTGTAGATCGCCACGTAGGTAATAAACAGCAAGCCTAGCGCAGCCAACCGGCCATACAGGCCAACCAGCAATGCCAGGCCAAACACGATTTCACCCGTGCCTGCCATCACCCAGTTCAAGTCCGCGCCAAGCAACCCCAGCGGGTAAGGGAACTGCAAGCCACTGAACCATTCCGGCGCATGAATACCACCGCTGAGTTTGGTGTAACCCGCGACCAGAAATTCCTGGCCAGCAAACAGCCTGAGCGCCAGCAAGCCCAGGTCACGAATCGCTGCTATCAGCTTCGCGTGCAATGAATGCAAGGAATTCATCTTTTAAATCTCCATAAAAATGTGAGGTCCAGGCAGATTGGCGTACAAATGCCTGGATTAATTCTTTCCAGGCTGATTCGCCCATCTGCTGGCGAATTTCAGGGAAATGCGCTTCTATCATCTGGCTGGCACCCAGGTAGACCAGATAACGGTAAGCGCGCATGCCAGGTTCGGCATAGCCGGCTGGCACCACATCGGTCGCGCCTCTTACGTAGCGGTAGAAGTCTTCAGGCATGCGAGCTCCTGGTTGAGGTGCGTGAGTGAAGGAATGTCGTTATCCCACTCCAGCAGCACGGGAATACCGTATTGCTGATGCAGAGCCATTGCGACATCACGCGTACTGGCTTCCACGCCCTGGCTATGGGTATCGATATATAGCCCAAAGCGCTCATCAAACTCATGGCCCGCCACATGCATGTAAGTCACACGTTGCAGGTCCAGTTGCGAAACAAAATCATCCACGCCTGACAGCTGATGGTTTTTGTGGTTCACGGTAATATTGTTGATATCCAGCAAGATGTCGCAATCCGCGCGCTCCACCACCTGCATCAAAAATTCCGCCTCGCTCATTTCCGCAATGTTGGTGTAATAAGTGGTGTTTTCTACCGCGATCCTGGTACCCAACACATCCTGCACCTGCTTGATGCGGTCGCTGATACGGATGACTTCGCTGCTGGTAAACGGGATGGGAAACAGGTCATAGAGCTGATGGGCATCGCCACTGCTGGCGAGGTGATCAGAATAATGTGTAATATCAAGGTCGTGCATCAACTCGCACACTGACTTTAAAAATTCGTGCCGGATAGGCGCTTGCCCACCCAGGCTGAGTGAAACGCCATGTAGCCGGATCGGGCGACCCGATTGTACTAGCTGATGCAGTGGTGTCCTGTCGCGACGAATCCAGTTCTCGGGGGCGACTTCAAAAAAGTCAGCCGCCACCGTCGACATATCCCACTCTGCCATTTCTTGTCGGTAACCCAGCCCAGCCATGGTTTAAACCTTTAATTCAGTAATCACTCTATTGATGCTTACTTTTTAGAACAACTGGATTCTTTTTTAGAGCATGAAGACTCTTTATCCTTGTGCTCGCTGCCGTCTTTTTTGGAGCATGAAGATTCCGCTTTTTTATCTGAAGACATTTCTTTTTTGCTACAGGTGCCAGCGCTACATTTTTTTTCTGGCGGGCTGCCTGCGAATGCGCTGGTTGCAATAATAGTGGTGGCTAATGCTGCTAACTGTTTGATGTTCATGTTAAGTCTCCAATTTAGTTGATAAGCATTGCTGGAATGAAACAGTCATTTTTCACAATGTTCATTTGCTAGTACGGGGTGACTGGCAATATGGTTACACTAGCAGATAAAAATTTATTTATTCACCCCTGTGTAACCTTTTTCTCAATAAAGCGAATTACATAACAATGATAGAAGAAGAATTGCGACATTTGATGTTAATGGCATTAGATGGTCATGCCGCGTCTTACCAGCTGTTGTTACAGCAGACCAGCGGCCTGATACGCGCTTACCTCAGGCGACGGCTGGCGCGCGTGCCCGACGAGGTGGAAGACCTGTTGCAGGAAACATTGCTCGCGATTCACACCAAGCGCCACACCTACAGACGCGAAGAACCTTTTACGCCGTGGCTGTATGCCATTGCCCGTTACAAAATGATCGACTGCTTGCGCCGCCGGTCGCAGCACGAAGCATTGAACGACCCTTTTGATGATGAAGTTGAATGGCTGGCCGTCAGCGATAACGAAGCGAATGACTCAAAAAAGGATTTAGACAAGTTGCTAGAAACATTACCTGAAAACCAGCGTTTATCCATACAGCACACCAAGCTGGATGGCCTGTCAGTCGCAGAGGCCGCAGCAATCACCGGCATGTCAGTCTCGGTGATTAAAGTAAGTGTGCACCGTGGCATGAAAGCGCTGGCAAAAATGTGGAAGGAACAAGCATGAAAACCGATGAATTGATCAGGGTACTCGCCACCGGGGTTGAGCCCGTGCAGACACACCTGCCGGAAAAACTGCTCAGCAAAGCCTTGCTGATTGGCGTAGTCATTTCCTTCATACTGTTATTCACTTTCTATGGCATCCGCCCGGATATAAAAGAAGTCAGCACCACGTTTCCGTTCTGGATGAAACTGGGCGTGCCGCTCGCCAACGTAGCGCTTGGCCTGGTGTTTGTTTTCGCACTGGCGCATCCGGGCAAACTGCCTAAAGCAGGTTATTGGGTATTGTTTGTTCCTGTTGTCGTTTTATGGGCATGGGCGATCTGGACCTGGGTGAACGCCGAGCCCGGCCAGCACTCAGAGATGTTATGGGGTAAAACCTGGCGTGTATGCATTAAGAATATTGCCATATTAGCGATACCAACCGCAGTGGCCACCCTGCTCGCTTTACGCAATCTCGCCCCGACAAAACCCGTGTTAACCGGTGCCGTTGCCGGGTGGTTAGCCGGCGGCGTTGGTGCCAGTGTCTACGCCCTGCACTGCCCTGAAATGGCTGCGCCATTCCTGGCAGTGTGGTATGTGCTGGGCACGCTGGTGCCTACGGCTATCATGGCCTGGGTGGGTAACCGCAGTTTACGCTGGTAAAAAAACGTGTGCGATGTCGGCAACTTAATGAAATGCTGTAGTCTCTGATTAATAAATCAAAAGCCAGCATTGGCAGCTTAAAAACGACTTCAGGAACAGCATCATGGAACAATCACTACACACGCTCAACAATCTTTTTGCCCAACTTGGCTTACCCGCAAGCGATGAAGAAATCGAAGCCTTTATTCAGACACACAGCCATTTGGCGGGATATATCACCCTCGCTGAAGCTCCCTGGTGGTCACCAGCACAAGCGGCATTTTTACGCGAAGAGATTTTGAAAGATGCCGACTGGGCTGAAGTGATAGACCAGTTGAATGCGAGGCTGCACAAGAAATAATCTGCAGTAATCTGGCAAGATGGCGTCCGATGATTCTTACAAGGTTTTCAGCCTGCGCTGTCTACAACAATCATAGCAAAATCCACATGATGTGATCTCAATGGTTTATTAAAAGACCAGGGAGGTTTCTGAATGTCTCATCAAAACGAAAAGCAAGAGACTGTCACATCATCATTTTTGCTATCAGCTGGCGCGATTGCCATCGCCATGTGCGGCATGCTCACCGTATCTGTAGGCATCATTGTGCTGACCGGGATTTTTTTCGGCAGCACCCAGTCTTTGCAAGCCAAGCAAGAGCTTAAAAAAAAGAACTCAACCATGGTGATCGTTTCCTACTCTAAATCCGTGGAGGATGAAATCAGAAAAGGAAATTTGGATACGCCCGGCATACCGGTTCAGGCAAAGTATCCGGTACAGACTTCTTTGCTGGATTTCAATTACCGGTACTGAATCTGTCCCCCGCCTTGTCCAGATCACTTTGCCAGAGTTTGCATGCTGTGGTTCGCTTTACTCTCAGCGGTGAGCAAGGATCTGTTCACAGATTATCTTCACTAAGTCACAATCAAAATCAGAAACTGATCGTCAGTTATTTCAGTTGATCTGTTTGAACTAATACGATTGAATACCGAACAAAAGAAGGCTTTTGTATTGAACTCACATACTTGAATCCAAATGATAAAAATGATTGCCGCGACAGATCAATCACCTACTGATAAAAATATGAACAAGCATCCCCATCGTAGCATCTTGTTAAACAACAATCTCACACGTGAAGGCATACGGGCTTATTTCCATGAAACTGCGGATACATACGAAGCTTTGTTTGAGGTGTTAACAAGCGATGAGGCTTATTACGTCAAACCCAATCCTTTAAGACATCCGCTGATTTTTTATTACGGCCATACCAATACTTTCCTGATCAATAAACTGGTTCTGGCGGGCTTGGTCCCGCAGCGGGTGAATCCGCAATTTGAATCGATGTTTGCCGTAGGTGTCGATGAAATGGGTTGGGATGATGTCAACGAGATGAACTACAGCTGGCCGACGCCCGCCGAGGTCAAGGCCTACCGTGCCAGCGTGCGTCAGGTGGTGGATGAGCTGATCAGCACGCTGCCGTTTGATTTGCCGATTGACTGGGAGAGCCCCTGGTGGCCTATTCTCATGGGTATAGAACATGAGCGCATTCACCTGGAAACCAGCTCGGTATTGATCCGGCAGCACGCTCTGCAGTTTGTGCAACCCAAGCCGGACTGGGCGCGATGTACGCAGGATGTGCCTGCGCCACAAAACAGCCTGGTCGATATTCCGGCACGGGATATACAACTCACCAAATCCACTGATTACTACGGTTGGGATAACGAATACGGCCAATTTAAAGCGCACAGCCCCGCCTTTCAGGCCGCAAAATACGTGACCTCAAATGCTGAATTTTTAAGTTTTGTAGAAGCCGGTGGTTACCAGAAAGATGAATACTGGCTGGAAGAAGGCCTCGCCTGGCGGCGATTCGCGCAAGCCGGGCATCCCACATTCTGGTTGAAACAAGGGGATGGCTGGAAACTGCGCTTAATGACCGAAGAGGTCGATATGCCCTGGAGCTGGCCGGTGGAAGTCAATTACCATGAGGCAAAAGCCTACTGTCTCTGGTTGTCTGTGCAAACAGGCAAATCCGTGCGCATGCCCACCGAGCATGAGTGGTACAGCTTGTATGAACATGCCGGCTTGTCCGATGAACAGGTAGCGGGTAGCACCAATGCCAACCTTTTCTTCGACCATTTTGCGTCATCCTGCCCGGTTAACCAGTTTGCGCACGGCGAGTTATTTGATGTGGTCGGCAATGTCTGGCAATGGACGGAAACGCCCATCTTCCCGTTCGACGGCTTTAAAGTGCATCCGCTATACGATGACTTCACGACGCCGACATATGATGGACGCCATAATCTGATCAAAGGCGGCTCATGGATTTCCACAGGTAACGAGGCGCTGAAAAATGCGCGTTATGCCTTCAGGAGACATTTTTTCCAGCATGCCGGATTCCGCTATATCGTGACCGATACCCCGATTGAAGAAAACGCCTCGCACTACGAGTCAGACAAACTGCTTTCGGAGTATGCCGAGTTTCATTATGGCGACAGCTATTTTGGCGTGCCTAACTTCCCGAAAGCACTGACCGAGCTTGCGGTGCAAAGCCTGCAATCCAAACCCGCCAGAACGGCACTCGATTTAGGCTGTGCGACCGGACGTGCCACATTTGAATTAGCCAGGCATTTTGATCACGTCACCGGCATTGACTTCTCAGCCCGGTTTATCGGCCTGGCACTTAACCTGGCGCAGCAAGGTGTGTTGCGTTACACCATGGCCACCGAAGGTGACCTGGTCAATTACCAGGAACGTAGCCTATCCGCACTTGAGTTAGATGCAGTAGTGGATAAGGTCGCATTCTGGCAAGGTGATGCCTGTAACCTCAAGCCACAATTCACCGGCTACGATTTTATTCTCGCTGCCAATTTGATCGACAGGCTCTACAGCCCGCGTCAATTTTTGAGTGCCATTCATGAGCGCCTGAATATCGGCGGTGTGCTGATGATCGCCTCGCCTTATACCTGGCTGGAAGAACACACCCCGCGTGAGGAATGGCTAGGCGGCTATAAAAAAGATGGTGAAAATGTGACCACACTGGACGGCCTGAAAGCCATACTCGGCGAACACTTCACCCTGATGCAGCCGCCGGTGGATGTCCCGTTTGTGATCCGTGAAACCAATCACAAATTCCAGCATACGCTGTCTGAAGTGACGTTGTGGGAACGCACAAGTTGACCGGCTTATTTGATCAACCCGTAGCACGCGAGCATACCCAGTCACTGAAATATGATGGCCGGGTGGCCACGTTTGGCACCGATGACGTGCTGCCGATGTGGGTAGCTGATATGGATTTCGCAGTGCCCGAAGCCATCACCAAAGCGCTGCAAACCCGCACCGATCATCCCGTGTTTGGTTATTCGATGGCGCCGGAAAGCCTGTATCAGGCGCTGATCGATTGGTTGTTGAGAACCCATGACTGGCAAGTGAAACGTGAGTGGATAGTGCTGACACCCGGTGTCGTGCCTTCGCTAAATCTCACAGTCGCCGCGTTAACGGCTGAGCAAGCTGGCGTGATTGTGCAGCCACCTGTCTATTTCCCTTTTTTCTCAGCCGTCACCAACCAGAATCGCCGCTTGATTGAAAACCAATTGGTACTAAAAGACGATGGCGATCCCACTTACCAAGTGGACATGGCCCAGTTGGAAGAATATGCCAAAGATGCCGAGCTAATGCTGCTGTGCTCGCCACACAATCCGGTTGGCCGCGTGTGGCAACAAGACGAACTACAAGCATTGCTGGCGATTGCTGAGAAACACGACCTGACCATTTTAAGCGATGAGATTCATGCTGACCTGGTATACGCAGATGCACAGCATATTCCTCTCAGTCGTCTAGCTTCTGAATCCAATTCGTCAGAAGCATCGCACCGTATCATCACCGCCGTTTCACCCAGCAAAACGTTTAACATCCCGGGCCTCGGGCTTTCAGCCTTGATCATCCCGAATGAGGCACATAGACGCGCCATTCAAACCCATTTGCAACATATGGGCGTTTCAGTGACCAACCCATTTAACCTGGCCGCGTTTGAGGCTGCCTATCACGAAGGCGGTGAATGGCGGAGTGCGTTAATAACCTATCTGCAAGACACGCGTGATGAAGCCATCGCGTTTATTCAGAAGCATTTGCCAGCCATCCGTGTGGTTAAGCCAGAGGCCACCTATTTGCTGTGGCTGGATTGCCGTCAGCTACAACTCGATGATGCCGCCTTAAATCGTTTCTTTATCGAAGAAGCCAAACTAGGCTTATCTCCCGGCGCCATTTTTGGCCGTGGTGGCGAAGGCTTTATGCGCATGAACATAGGCACGCCAAAAGCCAATGTGATGGCAGCGCTCTCGCGGTTAAAAGCAGCTTTAGAAACGAAACATACTTAGCCCATTCAGAGGTCCATATGATGCAAATTAGATTGTTCATACTTGGTTTGTTGATCTGCTCTATGGCGCATGCCAACACCCTGGAAGAAGCCAAAGAAAAGCTATCGCATAAAGATTATGCCGGGGCACGCGCCATTTATCTCTCACTCGCTAACCAGAACGATGCCAAGGCCTGCTATAACCTAGGCCTGATGTACCACGATGGCGATGGGGTGAAACAGGATATGGATGAAGCCGTGAAATGGTATACAAAATCGGCTGACCTGGATTACAAAGAGGCACAGTACATGCTGGCCTCACTGGTGTTCCGGCGTGAGATTCAAAGCATCAGTTATGAAAAAGCGGCGCAATATTACCAACAGGCGGCAGAGCAAGGACACGTGAAATCACAGCTGAATTTAGGCATGTTGTATTTTCGGGGGGATGTGATGCCGCAAGATCTGGCGGCATCATTCAAATGGTTGAGCATGGCGGCAGGCAACAATAATAGCGAAGCCCAAGGCTACCTGGCGAATAGCTACATGCAAGGCATAGGCGTGGAACAAGACACCGTCAAAGCAGCCATGTGGCTAATGCTGGCAACCCAAAATGAAGATAAGCACCTGGTTAACCGCCACAGCAAAATGCTTAATTACACGCTGGCGCAAATGACTCCCGAGCAAGTCACCTCGGCAAAAGAACTAGCTACAAAGTGCAAAAGCCAACAATTGCAGGGATGTTAAGGCTAGGCAGCAACCCAATTTTCAATTTGCAGTGATGGCACTTTTACAAATTCTTTTTCGTTGTTAGTTACCAGAATCAAGCCCTCGCTACGGGCATGGGCCGCAATGTGCAAATCGTTCACGCCAATCGGTTCACCTTTTTTTTCTAATGCAGTACGTATTTTCCCATAATGCTGCGCGGCCTTTTCTGTGTAGGGTAGAACGCTTAATCGACTACAAAAATCCTCCACCACCGCCAAATTCTCTAAAGGCTTACTACTTTTTTCTGCGCCGTGCATCAACTCCGCTAATGTAATCACCGAAATCGCCATACGCGTGGCGTTGTTGTTAAACACCCCCAACACTTCAACTGGGCGGCGCTTAATGACATAGATGACAATATTGGTATCGAGTAAATAGGTAATCACTCAAACGCTTCCCGATCTTGTTGGGTTTGGCTGGCCCGCGCTGGCATAAAATCATCGCTCACAGTTACTTCAGCATTAAAAAAGCTATCCCAGGTTTCAGCAATCGGCGTGATAATGCGTTCGTTACCGCGTGCACGTACATTGACCTGTTTAACATCCTCTGGCAGACGCATTTCAGCAGGCAAGCGTACAGCTTGAGTGCGATTGTTAATAAAGACAGTGCTTTTAGCCATGACTTACTCTCCTGCTAAAATGTATATAGCATTAGTATATTGCAAAGAAAATAAGGTTGCAAACCTGCTTAGCCTCTCACAAAAGTAGAGTACCCACTCAAACGTTCATAAGCTTTGATAGCCGGATGATAAAAAGCCGCGATGCGCGGCTTAGGTCAATGTTGAACGCGTTGTTTTGTAGGGCGCATTGCTCACCATGCGCTGTTTGCAAAATGAAGTCATGCGGCGGACTATAAAAGAGTCCTGCAGCACTCAAAGGTTGCAACTTACGACTATTTCTTCTGCTCAATCCCTGGCTTTTCGGCCAGCTTACCTAAGTTGTCTTTAACATCCTCTTCCTTGCTTGAATCTTTCTCTTCACTCTTCACCACAGTAGATTTTTCTTCGATGCCTTCCACAGGCACTGCTGAATCAAAAGCCATCATCATCTCCAATTTTCAGTTAGTAAAATTGTTACTCAGTTAAAGCTCTTCAGCCGGAATAAAATTCTCTGAATCCTTAAGCGGTTTTTCAACCGATTCATCATAAGGCTCTAAATCCGGATCAACCACAGTGTCATCATCGGGTTCGATCACAGACTCTACATCGGGGTCCACATCGGGAATATTCTTTGGGTCATTCGCCATCTCTCACTCCTTTTTGCCGAGTAGAAATGTTATGGAAACTGTGAGGTAATATTTATCAGAAAGATGCTGATAATGTTGTGGGAGTTTTCAGACTGACGCTTGAATATTTAGACCAACATTTACTAGCTGAAGCTCGCAGCCGGAATCAAAGCAGGTAACTGCCGTCACATAGCGCATACCCACCAGATATTAGAATGCCTCAAGCTTCAAAGTATTCATCGGTTTCCCCTATTATTTCATGCGTCAAAGGCCATAGCTTTATGTCAAACAATCCCTCATCAAACAACTTCCCTGCCGGCTATCAGTTGCCAGAAATCTGGACCTGGGAGCAAGGCAACGGCGGCGCATTTGCCAGTATCAACCGGCCCACCGCCGGTGCCAGGCATGATAAAGCGCTGCCAGTCGGCAAACACCCGCTGCAACTGTATTCACTTGGCACACCCAATGGCGTCAAAGTCACCATCATGCTCGAAGAGCTGTTGGCGCTAGATCACCAAGGTGCAGAATACGATGCCTGGCTGATCAGGATATTTGAAGGTGACCAGTTCGGTTCAGGGTTTGTCGATATCAACCCTAACTCAAAAATCCCGGCCATAGTCGATCTCAATACCCCTGAACCCACCCGTGTTTTCGAAAGCGGTTCTATCCTGCTTTACCTGGCAAAAAAGTTTGATGCCTTTCTACCCAAAGATCATAAATCTCACACCGAAGCGTTGAACTGGTTATTCTGGCAAATGGGCGCCGCGCCATTCTTGGGCGGAGGCTTCGGTCATTTTTATGCCTATGCACCTATACACATCAAATACGCTGTTGATCGCTTTGCAATGGAGGTCAAACGTCAGCTGGACGTGCTGGATAAACATCTGGCTAACAACCACTATCTGGCGGGCGAGGAATATTCAATCGCTGATATGGCCGCCTGGCCGTGGTATGGCGCATTGGTGCACAATGATGTGTATGGCAATGCAGGTCAGTTCCTGGAAGCAGATAGCTACAAGCATCTCAACCGTTGGGCATCGGAGATTTTTGAACGCCCTGCCGTCAAACGCGGCCGCATGGTCAACCGCACAACCGGAGAGCCATCCGAACAACTACATGAGCGTCATGATTCCACCGACTTTGATACCAAGACGCAGGATAAGATTAATGCTGCCGTTGCATAATATGCAGAAGCAAAAAGAGCATGACATGACAGAGAGTTACGATTTCACCCTGCCACCAGCGTATAAAACAGTGAGGCTGCAAAACTTAAGCGTGGCCGAACAAACCAGGCTGCTACCGCAAGTGTTTGCACTTGTAGAAGAACAATACCCCGAATGGCCTCCAGAGCAATTGCAAAACTGGCTTGCAGCCCTGGCGGGTGGCAATCAAAACGGCACAAAAATGGCTGCCTCTGTGGTGCTGGATGAACATGGCGAAGTAGCGGGAGCTAGCGCCATGGAGCTGTATAACAATGGCACCGCCATGATCAATTACAGCCTTGCCCGGAAAGATTCTGAAAACTATGCCGCACTTATCTACGCTGCCACAAAAGACATGGCGGCTGGCATTAAAGAGTTACAGGCTCGCGGTGAAACCATCCACTTTGTTGGCAAAGAACATCACTTAAAAAGCGTGCGCGCGATTGCAGGTTATTACGCAGTTGGCAACGTGCCAATTGATGGCCCAACCTCATTGTTGACGGCTAAAGTGAAATATTATGAAGTGGCCTATGGTGACCCGAAAGAGGTAGAAAACCAGACCAGGATTGATCATGCGTTTAAGCTTGCGGACCCTAAAACTGGCTATACGGAAGATGAAGATGTTCACTTGTGGTTAGTAGGTGATTTCAATCCTAGCGACCCGAACAAACCACTTGCTGAATCGCTTAGGGCATTGGCAGAAACATATGCTCAAGAGCACAGCATATTTCGTGAAAAAGATGTCCACTTGGATCCCGGCTTTATTTCGCTACACCAGCTTGGTAAACATTTACCTGCCACAGCTACATATCAACAGGTGGTACAAGTTTTGGCTCTTAGTACCGCACAATGGATGGGATTAAGTATTAGACTAAAGGAGTCTGATCCTTAGTTTTGTTCGGAATCATGCGCAGAATGCAAGGACATTTCAGTACACTTGGATTGATGCTCAGCGGATCAGGTTAAACTCACTCGCCCTACGATAGCCATTCCAACCACCGATTACTTTTAAAACTGTGATTTGTCCCCTGTTAATGAACGAGCATCATGAGCCGTTATCTGGGAGAATGTGAGAAACTTCTTGAGCGGCAACTTTAGCCTTACACTATTAAGTACCAACTGGAGCAGTAAAGAAATCGCCTCGCCATGCAAAAACTGACAGATAAAGAAATTAGAATTGCACTCCTAGACAATCTAAGTCGAAGATCTAATCCACCGCGTGCAACTCTGGAGGAGGTTCACGTGTGCAACGGCAATGCAATTGCAGATGTTGTTGCGGTATACAAAACAATGCACTGCTATGAAATAAAAGGTGAAACCGACTCAATAAACCGTATCGTCCGACAATCACATTTTTATGACCAAGCGTTCCCTAAAATAACGCTGATCACAACTACAAATCACTTAAGAAGAGCTGAAAATATTACGCCCAAGCATTGGGGAATCATGCTGGCTAATCCTTCCTACAACGGTTCTGCGATCCTTAAGCATGTGCGTGGCGCCACAAGAAATCCGTTCTATCTCCCTGAAATAGCATTGTTGAGCTTATGGCGCTCAGAATTGATGCAATTCCCTGTAACCACCACTGCATCTATAGAAAGAATGAATAAACAGAAAATTGCGAAACTCATAGCTACGAGCTCCCCAACAAGCGTAATCAATGAGAGTGTCGGACTAGCCCTTTCAACACGGAACTTGTCAGATATTACGCCGGGTAATCCATGGCCATATAGGCAACATGAGCACAGATTGTTGGTTTCAGAATCGTTGAAGGGGTAACGTTCTTCTCTCGATCACCGTCTACCCGTTGTTGAATGAATTTGTCTCCCCATGAGTAAGGGGCTCCTCGGTAGAAACTTTTACTAACTATCTCCTCACAAATGTCATCGTATTGACCGTACCCATTGGTCTTTATGCGCCCACCTCTGGCAATGTAGTGGTAGTTCTCAAATGCATAAAACACCTTTGGCGCCGTTACGCTAAGCATCAACTCCGGTGCAATCGTAAGCTCTGAGTAAGTTGGACTCACGATGGTGTAATCACCTAGTGACAGAGGAATGGTACCAACCATTGCCTGAGCAGCATGGAAAATTTCGAGTTCTGCCCTAGCTATAACCGACTCATCACCTGGCCTAGCAATATCTGTAATAGTTGCGGGAACGGAAGAGCCTACGATAATGTACTTTTCTACCTTAATAGCCTGATTTACTGCTGAGACAAAATTTGCAACATCTGTCGCCAGTTTCATTCGATTGCTTATCAAGCAAACTCTGCAATCAAAAATGAAAATCCAGTTGGAGAATAATTCCGCACCGGCTGCAATCAATTCGCTCAATTCATCTTCGATCAAATCAAAAGAGGCGAACTCTTCGGACTGAAAGCGCACCGCTATAGTGTCTGAAATTATTTCATCATCAATCTTCGCATCAAAAATCGCCTGGTTATGATCGGAAGCACGATCTAACCCTAATATGGGAACATATTCAAAATCTGTGAATGCTTCGATAACGACTCTGCAATTTGGCGAGCCGGGTTTCGCAATCGTATCCGGGATGTCAAATGAGTCAATGAAGATATAAGGGAAATCTTTTAAGTATTTCTCTGCCTTTTTGTAGCAAGCGTCTACCAATTTCTCAAATTCGACTCTAGTCATCCCATTTTTTCTAGGCAAATCAAAAAAAGGAGTCACTTGAGCCTTCAACTCTGAACTGAGTGCAGTGAGACCGGCTACCTCGTTAGTTTTAAATTTAAAAAAAGGCGTGTAGTTATGTTTTAGGGCCATTCAAAATCTCCCTGACATTATATTTATTAATAATTTCGGAGAATAAATCATATCGACCCAGCTCTCTTTGCAAGCGACCCGCAACGCATTGAGATGGAATGCCTAGCCGTTGCGCAAAGCTAACAATATCGTCTGCTGAATTGGTATATCGTGCAGGGCAACTGCGCCACTCGTTTCTTGGAATCAAGCTATCCGATGCTAGGCGATCGGCTTGCTGCTCTATAAGACTCTCTGAAACGGAATCAAAATCATCAAGTATTGGCTTATCTAACTGGTCAGCGTGCAGAACCACGTGCGCGAGCTCATGCATCAAAGTAAACCAGAAATGATCTAGGCGTGAATATCTCAGACTCAGCGCTATAACAATTTGCCCCGATGAAAGAGAAAGTACAGCACCGTCTATTTTCATTGAGGGAATGGAATCTTCCCAAAGGAAAACGATACCGTGAAATGCTAAGTATGGACCGATTTGTGTTAGCGTTTTCGGGTCCTGAAATCGTCTAGGTAAATCGGAGAGGATAGCTTTATCTAAGCTCTTAAACACTGGAGTGGAGTTAGCTGCCACATACCATCCAGCCGTCTGGCGGACCGAAGACAACCATAGATTGCTCAGCACTTCTGAGGCGTCGTCGCGTTTCCGGTAAAGCGCTACTGCAGCATCGCCACCGCGATATATAAAACTCATCAATTCTGGGAGGCGCTCTTTCCCAGTCGCTTGATATTGCTTAGGCGCCGCAGACAGGATTGCTTCGGCTTTAAGAAATGCGTCGTAATACTTACGTGCATCAACTGCTGAAGAGGCAGGGCACGGGAAATCATCTTCAAGTTTAGTAAGGATTTGCATTGAATTATCCTGTCTCTTGCATTTGAATATCTACCCATTCGAAAAATTTCAACTCCCCCTTATCATATTGGGGGAAAGCCGTCATACCAATCTTTTCATAGAACTGAACAGCCTTGGGAAGTGAGTGCAACGAGAATCCTGGCCGGAGTTTCAAGTCATCTTTTGCATAGCTAATGACGCGATTCAGAAGCTTTGGTCCTACCCCCTTAAAAATGCGTTCAGCGAAAACATTTTCGCGATTCCAAGGCGCAGCAGCAATATATTCAACATAGAAAATGTCTCCCGCGCCAACGACACTGGCTTTTGGATGATAGACAAGACAAGCTGCCTGAGGGTAGTTTTCCGCAATCAGAAAAAACCACTTGTAGCTGTCACCTCGATAGTGCAAAGTCTTATCAAGCCAGCGCCAATGGTGGTCTTCGAGTTGCGCAGACTCCAGAATCGGAGCTATGTCTACGCCTTCACTTTCAAGCTTTCGGATGTGACGAAGGAGTGCAACATTAAATGTACCCCATGTGCGATCACACAAGTTTGCGATCAAAAGATCCCATCCCAAGTGAATAGAATAATCAACAGTACCTTTGAGCCCGGCTAGCGTATCCTGGTGAATAATTCCGCTTGGGCTGATTATCTGTGGCGCAACGTCTAGCGCTTTTCGAATGTCGTCAATTGTGAAATTCAAGCCTCCTCCTTGGTGATAAGTAACAGGCACGCAAACTTTATCACTACCAGCATAGCACAGCGATAATGGCTTGACACATAATGAAAGCAGCACGGCTGAAAGTTCAGTTGAGGAATGTCCTTTGTAAAATCTAATTATATAAAGAAGAGGCCTAGACCCTTCTATTAGTTTAACCTTACTTACTATTTCAGCAACTCTAGCAAGTCATGGATGTACTCAAATACTTTAGCTAGATTGAAGCACAACTTTCGCCCAAACAAAAAATCCCCCCGCTTTCGCTGAAGAGTAATCCAGCTCTACCACTTTCAACTTATCACCTATCTTTGATACCGTAGTCACCGGTGCGTGGGAATGCCATTTGTCATTAGTGACTGCGCGGATGTAGGTATCGTCTTTAACCGTCAGCACATCATCAGGTTTGATCGGCCATGCGCCGGTTGTTGTAGGTGAGCCACCATCTTCCCATTGGGTTTTAGCTTTGTTCACCCGCCCCAGGAAAATCCAGCCTGCGGATGGCAAGATTTGTGGTGCGACGCGCTCTGCTTTGAGGACGGCTTCTTTAAAGGTGGGGTCGACGGGTTTGTTTAAGGCTTCGACGGGCAATTCATCTGGTTTGGTGCTGGTTGAATCAACCACTTTTGCGGTGATTTTTTCTTGCGCTTTGGCGATGATTTCTTTTTCTTCGGCCACTTCAACGGTGAAGCCCCAGCCGCCGAATTTACTCAGGCCGCTCTCTTTAAGAAATGTCTTGATATAGCTGGGCTGGAAAAAGCATATCGCTATCAATAGCGTGATCAGGATATCCCTGGCTAATGATGAAAACTCTTTTACATAGAATAAGACCTCAACCTTTTTTGGCTCTTCACTCATGGCTTCTCCCTTTTTTATTATTTGGGTAAAACGTATTAAACCACCACTACAAATCAGACACTTGAGAATCAGGAAAACACCTTAATGTAAAACTGATTACGCGTGGCTGCAACTGTCTTTTTGAATAATATGGTCACTGCGGTAACAAATTCAGGTTTGCGTGGTCCAGTAATGTGTATGTGCTAAATCACAAAGCTGGCAAAGGGTGTACGTAACACTATAGAATTGCCTGACAGGTAGTTAAAGCATTTAAGGGGACGCATCCATGCGGATGGCTGAAGTAATCGATACCAATTTGGACGAAATTCTAAAAGAGTGGGATGCATTTATTGCATTGCAATTGCCATCTGCTGACCAGACAAACGCTCTTGCCGGACGTGACCATCGCGCTGAGATTCTGCGTGCGATTGCCCAGGAGTTGCGCCAGTCACAAACGGAAGCCGCTATTTTGGCGAAATCGCCAGTAGTGGCAGCGGCTGAAAAAAATGCAGCGGAAACCGGCGCTGAAATGCACGGGCGGATTCGGGCAGAGGACGGGTTTTCAATCACGCAGGTGATGAGCGAATATCGCGCCCTGCGTGCGACAGTGATGCGGTTGTGGACAGTGAGTAATACACCATTAACCGATGCCACGGCGACAGAGGATGTGACGCGCTTTAACGAGGCGCTTGATCAGGCGATTGCAGAATCTGTAGATTACTTTGACCAGGTGTTTTTTAGTGACCGCATAGCACGCGACACCTTGGATAAAGAGCTTAAGCTCAATCGCGGCCGCCTTGAATACGCCAGCCGCCTTTCGCATGTGGGCTTTTGGTATTGTGACCTGCCGTTTGACGTGCTGGAGTGGGATGAGCGCGTAAAAAATCATTTTTTTATCGAGCCTAGCGCAGAGGTCACGATTGAAGACTTTTACGACAGGATCCACCCGGATGACAGGGAACTGACGAGGCTGGCGATTGATGAGTCCATCAGCAGCCGTGATGCTTATGACATCATTTACCGAACCCGGCATCCGCATACTGGTGAGATAAAGTGGATACGTGCGCTGGGCGGCACCGATTACGACGCCGACGGTAACCCTATCCACTTTGACGGCATCACCGTGGACGTGACAGCGCAAAAACTGGTTGAGATGCGCGTTGCAGAAAGCGAAGCACGTCACCGTGGCGTGATCACCAATATGGATGAAGCGTTTGCGCTGTTTGACCGTGACTTCAACATTATTGAAGTGAATGAAGCCACTTGCAGGTTTGTAGATGTTCCGCGTGCGCAATTGCTAGGCGTTAACCACTGGCAGCAGTTTCCGGAAACATACGATTCTGAAATCGGCCAGATGTACAGGCAAGTGCAACTGGATGGAAAGCCTAAATTGCTGGAACATCACTACGCATTCCCCGATGGGCGGGAATTCTGGTTTGAGGCGCGCGCGTTTAAGGTCGGCGATGGCGTGGCTGTGCTTTTCCGCGATATTACCGAACGCGTCAAAATGATTGAAGCGCTGAAAGATTCTGACAAGCGCAAGGACGAGTTTCTGGCCATGTTGGCCCACGAGCTGCGCAATCCGCTGGCACCGATTGTGACGGCAGGCGAGATTCTCTGGCGCATTGCCAACAAGAATGAACCGGTGGCCAAGCCTGCCTCTATCATCCGCCGGCAAGCCAGGCATATGACGCGGCTGATTGACGACCTGCTTGATGTTTCCCGCGTCACCCAGGGCCATATTCACCTTCAAAAAGAGGTGGTTGATATCGCTGACGTACTCGCCCAGGCGGTTGAAATGTGCGAGCCGCAACTGCAGGCCAAGCAACAATTCCTGACTACCGTATCGCCCTCTTCACTGTTTGTGGAAGGCGATATGGCACGGCTGGTGCAATGCGTGGCGAATATTCTTACCAATGCCATCAAATATTCCGAAGCCAATAAGGAAATCAGGATCACAGTCCGCAGCGAAGAGGCTGAGGCGATTATTGAAGTTGCTGATACAGGCACCGGCATTGCCCCTGAAATGCTACCGAAAATCTTCGAGCTTTTCGTGCAAAGCCAGGTGACCCTGGATCGCTCGCAGGGCGGATTGGGTGTAGGCCTGGCGATTGTGCAACGCCTGATCACCATGCATGGCGGCCGTGTCAGCGCGTTTAGTCAGGGTGAAGGTCAAGGCTCAACTTTCGAAATCCGGCTGCCGCGTATCGTCTCTTCAACCACCACTGATCATCAGGTCATCCTAGGCAAATCAGTGCCCATGCGCATTCTGATCGTAGATGACAACGTGGATGCCGCTGAGACGCTAATGATGATCACCAGCATGCTGGGGCATGTTTCCAAGGCAGTGCATAGTGCGCAAGAGGCATTGTCCAGTATTGAGTCTTTCAAGCCGGATATCATGTTGATCGATATCGGCCTGCCGGATATGGATGGTTACCAATTGGTGCAGCAACTTGGTAAATCGCCGTTAGGGAAAGATGTACGAAAGATTGCCATCACCGGCTATGGGCAACCTGAAGACAAACAGTTGGCCCTTGATGCCGGATTTGACGAACATCTGGTAAAACCGGTTGAGGCTGACAAACTGGAATTGGCTTTAGACGGGCAGTGAGAGTGTGATGAATTGAGTGAAACATGAATCGCAGCCTGTGAAAGTCGACTCTTCTGAAAATGAACTTGCAAATGTCTAAGCGTAAAAATCTGTTTGAGTTTCAGATTACTTTTACTTTGACCCCAATTATTCTGCATCATTTGATTTATAAGTAAAAAGACCCGTTTCAATTTTTTTGAAATGTGAGTTTGCAAGATCAGCTGAACATCGGCAATTCAAACGCTACATCTATAGACTCGACCCTGTTTGTTAATCGCATTCACAAACTGCATCTTTCATCACAAATTCCACGATATATTCAAACCCACATTAAAGTCAGTCGCAATCCATCGTTTTAAAGAAATCACCAAACAAGCAAAACTTACCCCCTGTTCAGGGGGGTGGCATCGTGTTGACAAATGGCTATGATGAAAGCGATCAATTAAAGGATGGAGGCGTTAAAATGAAACGATCAAATGTCATGACAAAATGGCTGCGCATGCTGATTGCAGGAGCGGCAGCGCTTGCCAGTTCCGGCGAGCTTGTTGCTCAGACAATCGCCACACAATATAAAACAGGCACCACCTTTCAGACCAACAGTCTCACCGGATTTCAGACCACGGGTATTGACATGGTCGGCATGCAGGTTACCGCACGATTCAGCAGCGGTCAGACGTTCACCGGCTTCTGGACCGACCTCGGCAAGATGACCCTCGGCAGTTATTTTTACGATGCGCATGGCGTATCGCAGAGCTGGGGCGACGTCTCGCTAGCAAGCTATGGCGATTCGAACAGCAGCTACTGGGTTCTCCGTCTGGCCTCGGATGACTATGGTACGTTGACCAGCCTGCAATTCAATGGCGCACCCGGTCGCACGCTCTTCGATTGCCGTTTCACCTTGACGGGATGTGCGCAGACTGGCGGCACCGTCATCTCGGGGACCATTGGATCGTCTAATGCAGTTACGGCGCAAGCGGCAGCAGCCAACAGTGACAGCGGCGTTGGTTTTCATAACCTCTTTCCCAGCCAGGACGTGACCGGCATTTACGCCAACAGCGTCAACCTGGCTGGCTCTCCCGCGGTCGGTGATCTCTACGAGCAGTTTACGCTCGACTTCAAAGGAGGCATGTCGGTGCAGGACGGCACGTTTCTCTTCGCGGTCGACACGGACAACGCATCAGCAAATACGACCATTATTCCAAACACTCCCGTGCCTGAGCCGTCAAGCTTAATGCTGCTGGCTGCTGGTATCGGTACGCTGGCGCTGGGTCGCCGCCGACGTATTCGGCATGCGTGATCGCAGTTGACCTGCTCCCCACTTGCCCTTTTATGTCGGGCTAAAACAAAGCCGCGATGAGCGGCTTTAGTATTGTTGAAATATAATTTTGCAAGACCAGAATGAACATTGGCATTCTAAATACTAGATAGCTAGACCTGCCCCCAAGGTTTCTCGCTGCCGGTTTTGACGAACATTTGGTAAAGCCGGTTGAGGCTGACAAACTGGAAATGGCGATAGACGGTAGTGAAAGTGTGATGGGTTAAAGGCTATAAATAAATCCAGAGTCTTTCCGTACTTACAGGAAAAATGCGCGATGACTGATGGGTTTTGCGTGTATAGCGATGCAATTTTGTAAGATCAATCCCAGAAGACTCTGGGTTGTTGAACAG
>JALDYP010000030.1:0-35823 GCA_032153875.1 Methylophilus sp. | reverse complement strand
CCAAAGCCAATGTGCGGGTGCTGAAAATTGCATTGCCTAAAGGTGGCAATAACGCCTGGGAACAAGGCCGCAATGCGGTGGATTCGAAACGTGTGGGTTCAGGCATCTTGCTGCAATCAGCTGATAACCACGAGTTGCAACTGCCTGATATCAAAGTCGTGACCAAGCTGCAACCAACCGCGGAGCAATTGAAAGATTTGCTGTTTGCCTGGAATGTGGCGAAATACGTGAAATCCAATGCCATCGTGTTCTGTGGCAACGGCATGACCTTGGGAGTGGGCGCAGGCCAGATGAGCCGCGTGGATAGTACCAAGATTGCGGCTATTAAGGCGCAAAATGCTGGCCTGAGCCTGCAAAACTCGGTAGTCGCTTCCGATGCTTTCTTCCCGTTCCGTGATGGCGTTGATGTATTGGCTGATGCTGGCGCCAGCTGTGTGATTCACCCGGGTGGCAGTATGCGCGATGAAGAAGTGATCGCGGCGGCGGATGAACGCGGCCTGGCGATGGTCGTCACTGGCATCCGTCATTTCAGACATTAATTTGATTCGTCCATGAGTAGATGAGAAATGAAGGTAGAAGTATTTTTCAGCTTTTCTCTGTGTGCTCTGTGGCTATAACTTTAGGTAAGTGAATTATGAAAATTTTAGTGATTGGTTCTGGCGGTCGCGAACATGCCCTGGCCTGGAAAGTATCACACAATAAAGAAGTCAGCCGTGTGTTTGTCGCGCCTGGCAACGCCGGTACTGCCACCGATCCAGCCATGACCAATGTGCCTATCACCAAGATTGATGAACTGGTGAAATTTGCGCAAGACGAACAAATCGCACTGACGATTGTTGGCCCTGAAGCACCGCTGTCACAAGGCGTAGTCGATGCCTTCCGTGCCGCCAACCTGAAAATCTTTGGCCCGACCAAAGCTGCGGCGCAACTGGAAAGCTCGAAAGACTTCGCCAAAGCGTTTATGTACCGCCACAATATTCCTACCGCTAAATACCAAACCTTTAGTGACGTGACTGAAGCGCATGCCTACATCGATGCTAACGGCGCCCCTATTGTGATTAAAGCCGATGGTCTGGCCGCCGGTAAAGGCGTGGTAGTAGCCATGTCATTGCAAGAAGCACACGCTGCAGTGGATGCCATGCTGTCTGATAACAAATTGGGCGATGCCGGTGCGCGCGTGGTGATTGAAGAGTTTCTGGATGGTGAAGAAGCCAGCTTTATGGTGATGGTTGATGGTAAAAACATCCTGCCCCTCGCCACCAGCCAAGATCATAAACGCCTGCTGGATGCTGACCAGGGTCCAAACACAGGTGGTATGGGCGCATATTCCCCGGCACCAGTGGTGACGCCGGAAGTGCATGCCAGAGCCATGCGCGAGATCATTATCCCGACCGTGGAAGGTATGGCTAAAGATGGTATTCCCTACACTGGCTTTTTGTATGCAGGCTTGATGATTTCACCCAAAGGCGAAGTCAAGACCCTGGAATTCAACTGCCGCATGGGCGACCCGGAAACGCAGCCTATCATGATGCGCCTGAAATCCGACCTGGTCGCATTGGCTGCGCATGCTGCCGACGGCACGCTGGACCAGGCAACTGCCGAATGGGATAGCCGCTTTGCCTTGGGCGTAGTGATGGCAAGTGCAAACTACCCTGAAACACCAAAGCTTGGTGATGAAATTACTGGCTTACCGGCTGATCTGCAAGACAGCCACGTATTCCATGCCGGTACTGCACTGAAAGACGGCAAAGCAGTCACCAGTGGCGGCCGTGTATTGTGCGTGACAGCATTGGGTGACTCAGTTAAATCTGCCCAGGAATCAGCTTACAAGATCCTTGAATCCATCAAGTTCGAGGGTGCACAACACCGTAAAGATATTGGCTACCGCGCCATTAAAGCCAGCTAATCATGACAGAGGCTATCCAACCACAAGCCGTTTATGATTTCCTGCAAGGATTGCAGGCACGCATTGTCGAGGCGGTTGAACTGGTGGATGGCAAAAACTTTTTGCAGGATAGCTGGCAACGTCCGGAAGGTGGAGGCGGTAATTCCTGCCTGCTGGAAAACGGCAATGTCTTCGAGCGCGCCGGGGTTGGTTTCTCGCATGTATTAGGCAACAAATTGCCACCGGCAGCCAGTGTTGCGCATCCGGAAGCAGCCGGCAGACCCTGGGAAGCCATGGGCGTGTCGCTGGTATTCCATCCGCATAACCCTTACATCCCCACCGTGCATATGAATGTGCGCTTTTTTGTCGCCAGGGCGCAAAATGAAGGCGAGCAGGATATCTGGTGGTTTGGCGGCGGCATGGACCTTACACCCTATTACGGCGACGTAGAGGATTGCATCCACTTTCACCGTGTGAACAAAGAGGCGCTGGCCCCGTTCGGCGACGATTATTACACCAGGTTCAAGCAAGCCTGCGATGAATACTTTTTCCTCAAGCATCGCAAAGAACCACGTGGGGTGGGCGGCGTATTCTTTGACGACTTCAGCGAGCTCGGCTTTGAGCAGAGTTTTGCCTTGCAACGCGCAGTTGGCGATGCTTTCATACAGGCTTACCTGCCTATCGTGCAACGACGTAAAAACCAGCCTTATGGCGAACGCGAGCGTGATTTCCAGGCTTACCGTCGTGGCCGTTATGTCGAATTCAACCTGATATTTGACCGTGGTACTATTTTTGGCTTGCAGTCGAATGGCCGTACCGAATCCATACTGCTTTCAATGCCGCCTGTTGTGAAATGGCGCTACGACTGGAAACCGGAAAACGGCAGTCCTGAAGCCAAACTGTATACCGATTTTTTGATTGAGAAAGACTGGGTTTAAGCATGCAAGTATCAATAGAAGCCAGACAACGCGCCCAAGCCCTGCTGGACTTTATTGATGCCAGCCCGAGCCCATGGCATGCAGTAACCCAGGTAGAACAGGCGCTCACTGCGCAAGATTTTACCCAGCTCAATGAAAGTGATGCCTGGCAGCTTGCGCAGGGCGGCAAATATTATGTCGTACGTGATGGCGGCTCTATCATTGCATTCGTACTTGGCCAGGCAGCAATTGCAGAATATGGATTCCGCATTGTGGGTGCCCATACTGACTCACCCGGTTTACGCTTAAAACCAAAAGCGGCCTACAGCACCGAAGGTATCGCACAGCTGGGCGTAGAAGTTTACGGCGGGGCAATTTTAGCCACCTTCACAGACCGCGATCTCAGCCTGGCTGGACGCGTGATCGTTAAAACGGCTTCCGGCTTAAGTTCGCATCTGATTAAGCTTGATCAACCTATCGCGCGCCTGCCCAACCTTGCAATCCATATGAACCGCGAGGTCAATGAAAAAGGCTTGGCCTTGAACAAACAAACAGGCCTGCCGCTGATTTTCGGCCATGCCGCCAACAGCGAAGCCGCCAAACAATTACTTTCTGACACTCTGGCTAATAGCTTGCAAGTAAACCCCGCCGATATCTTGAGCTGGGATCTGGGGTTTTATGACACGCAACGCGGTGGCTTCTGGGGTATAGAACAAGAGTTTATTGCCAATAGCCAGCTGGACAATCTGGCCTCCTGCCACGCCGCGCTGGAAGCATTGATCAGCACCGAAAAGCCGCAGGCGACCAGTATCTGTGCATTATTTGATCATGAAGAGGTCGGCTCAGAAAGTGCGACCGGTGCAGGCGGCAGCTTTTTACTGGATGTGATGGAGAGAGTCTGTCATTCACAAAACCTGACGCATGAAGACAAGCTGCGCAGTTATTCGCAAAGCTTTTTTATCAGTGCCGACATGGCGCATGCTTTTCATCCCAACCACGCCGGCAGTTACGAACCTTGCCATCATGTGCAGGTAAACCAGGGCCCGGTGATTAAAACCAATGCCAACCAGCGTTACAGCACCAATGCCGCAACGGCTGCGCGCTTTATCCGGCTATGTGAACAGGCTGGCGTGCCTTACCAGCAGTATGCACACCGTACTGATCTGGGTTGCGGCAGCACCATAGGCCCGATCATGGCTGCCCAACTTGGCATCGCCACGGTGGATGTCGGCAACCCCATGTGGGCCATGCACAGCATACGCGAAAGTGCAGGCGTGCTTGATCATGGCTATATGATCGCCACATTGCAGCAACATTACGCCAGCTGATCACCGCGTTAATATTTAGAACTACATCTATAGCTTTCCAGACTACCAGCCCAAGTGACTAATCTACCACTTTGGCTGCTACCAACGAATAATCCCGCAAGCCGTCCTCGCCAGCATTGACGCTGGTACAACGATTGCTTTACCCTTGTAGCACAAGGGGAATTTAGCAATGTTAAAACAACTATTACGTAAAAAACCGATTCAAGCGCATGCCCATACCGGCCTCAGAAAATGTCTGACCGCATTTGATCTGGCATTACTTGGCATAGGCGGCGCCATAGGCACTGGTATCTTTGTGCTGACCGGCATTGCGGCAGCGACCCAGTCAGGCCCTGCTGTGGTGATTTCATTCATTATTGCCGGGATTGCAGCAGGTTTTGCAGCCCTCGCCTATGCAGAACTGTCTTCCTCGATTGGGGGTTCAGGCAGCGCCTATGGCTACAGCTATATCGCCTTCGGTGAATTTGCCGCGTGGATGATGGGCTGGATGCTATTGCTGGAATATGGCGTAGGGGCCGCAGCAGTGGCCAATGGCTGGGCGGGTTATTTTGTGAATACCGCCACTAACCTTGGCTTTCACATTCCCGAACACCTGACCAAAGCGCCGGTGCTCGGTGGCACCATCAACCTGCCTGCATTTGCGATCATCTGGATTCTTACGTTGTTGCTAATGAGTGGCGTCAAGGAAAGTGCACGCGCCAATAACATCATGGTGATCATCAAGCTATCCACCATCGTGACCTTTATCGTGCTTGCTGTCGGCCATATTAATACTGACAACTGGCAACCATTCATGCCATTCGGCTGGTTTGAAACGCTGGATAACGGCAAAAACATAGGCGTGTTTGCTGGCGCATCGCTGGTGTTTTTTGCCTATTTTGGCTTTGATGCCGTGTCTACAGCCGCGGAAGAATGCAAGAACCCGCAACGGGATTTACCGATTGGCCTGATTGCTTCACTGCTGTTTTGTACCATTATCTATATCATCGTCTCGGGTACTTTAACCGGTGTGGTGCCTTATGCGGAATTAAACACCTCGTCACCTGTGGCGTATGCGCTGACCAAACTGGGATATCACTGGTCATCAACCTTGGTCGCTACCGGCGTGATTGCCGGTTTGATTACGGTTCTGCTGGTGTTGCTATACGGCCTGACGCGAATTCTGTTTGCCATGAGCCGCGACGGCCTGATCTCCCCGATTTTTTCGGAAGTGAATCCGGATCGCCAGACACCAAGCAAAATCATCCTGATGTGCGGCTTTGTGGTGTCTATCGTAGCTGGCTTTATACCGTTAGGAGAGCTGGCAGAAACCGTCAACATTGGTACATTAGCCAGCTTTATTATGGTGTGTATCGGCGTGATTCGTTTGCGGATGACGCATCCGGATCTGGCGCGCCCGTTCAAGAATCCGTTTAACCCGTTGATCCCGGTTGCAGGGGTAGTTGCTTGTGGTGCCTTGATGTCATTCCTGCCTGCGGAGACCTGGCATCGCTTTATCACCTGGGCGATAGTAGGCGCTGTTTTCTACTTTGTTTACTCTATCCGTCACAGCAAGCTGGCGCGCTAGACATAGAGTTAAATGAAACTTCCTCTCTCAATTGGAGAGAATAAAAAAGCCGACTGAGAAGTCGGCTTTTAGTTTGCACCAGCAAATATTACAGTGACAGAATCCAGCCAACAATGGTCTTGATGTCTTCGTCTTTCACTTGTGGGCTGTTAGCTGGCATAGGGATATTGCCCCAAACGCCGCTACCGCCTTTTTTCACTTTTTCTACCAACTTGGCTTCAGCTGTTTTGTCGCCTTTGTATTTTGCCGCAACATCTTTATATGCCGGACCCAATACTTTTGCATCAACACTGTGGCAAGCTAAACAGCCGCTTTTTTGTGCCAATGCTTTTGCTGCGGCTGCATCCGCAGCTTGAACCTGACCAGCCATTAGTAAGATGGCTGCTGTGATTGCAGAAAATAAAACTTTCATGCGCACTCCTTGAATATCTTTAAAATAATAAATCCCCAATGCATTTTTCATGCATGTGGCATCTTACCTGACCATCGAAATTCCACAAGCATGAAGCTGTGGAAATTCTCAGGCTAATCAAATATTTTCAATTGGATTGGTATTTTGCCAACAGGGGTAAAACGCACGTGTCGTGAATGCGTTGACACGCGCGTTTTCGAGGAGATTTACAGCGTTTCGATAGAATATTCAGCGCTTAAAGTATGCTTGCGGCCAGGGTTGATTACGACCATGTTATCAAGGGCATTGGTGGTTTCTACACAAATGGTTTTTCGCCATTCTTCACCCACACCCATATCGCCCATAGAACCGGCTTTTTCTGCACCCGGGTTCCATACTACAGTAGCATCACTGCCTGATTTTGCGATATGGACAATCCGGTTGAAGCCGCTGTCATGAATCGCGCAATCAGAACTGTGATGCACGTAAACGCGGTCGTACTCACTGCCATCAAAGGCCAGTGCATTGTGCTCAACGTTACGTTCGTAATCCAGCAGCTTGTCCAGGTAAACGCAATCCTGCATGCCGGTGATTTTGATATTGGATATGTCACTGACATTGAAATAGGTATGGAAAGCTTCACTGATCACAAACGGATGCTTGGCCAGATTGGTCGTAGCCAGATCAATACGCAAGCGGCGGCCAATCGTGATCGTCAGTGTCAGTTCGTATGGATAAGACAACTGGCGCTGCGCTTCCGGCGTTTGCTGCATTTCGAGGATAATGCGTGTGGCGCCGGTTGGCGTTGCATCAATATCCATCACGCGCCATGGAATCACGCGGGCAAAACCATGCGGGCACAAAGTGCTGTCAGTCGGGTGTGCACCAAACCATGGCCAGCAGATCGGGGTACCGCCACGGATAGAACGACCTTTGACATAACGGGCATTGCTGGACAGCCACAACACCGGGTCAGCTAAAAACTTGGGTTGCCACTGCATGACATGTGCGCCTTGCAGCGCAATCTTGCCGGTTGCCAGAGGGTTATCAATTTCAAGGTATTGCAGACCATTTTCATCTTGCAACTGGTTGACGTGCGCATGCAGTTTCATACGCTTAGTCATCTCGGGTTGACCATGTTCCAGTGTTGCATGTGCGGTCATTTACTGCCCCTTTCAATTTGTGACACATCTCTTACGGCGCCTTTGGCGGCGCTGGTGCTCATGGCGGCATAAGCACGTAAAGCTGGTGAAACCACGCGTTCGCGGCTGACTGGTTTCCACGCCTGATGACCTTTGGCTTCCATCGTCGCCCGACGGTGCGCCATATCTTCATCGCTAATCACTAAGTGGATAGTACGGTTAGGGATATCAATCTCAATCGTATCCCCCTCTTCTACCAGGCCAATCGCACCACCTTCAGCAGCTTCTGGCGAGGCATGTCCAATACTCAAACCTGAGGTACCGCCTGAAAAACGGCCATCGGTCAGCAAGGCACACGCTTTACCCAGACCCTTGGATTTCAGGTAAGAAGTCGGGTATAGCATTTCCTGCATGCCGGGCCCACCACGTGGACCTTCGTAACGAATGACAACCACGTCACCAGCTACTACCTCATCAGCCAAAATACTTTCAACCGCATCGTCCTGGCTCTCGTATACACGTGCACGGCCAGTGAATTTCAGGATACTGTCATCCACACCTGCAGTTTTTACAATGCAACCATCCAGCGCGATGTTGCCGTACAACACAGCCAAGCCACCATCTTGTGAATAGGCATGCTCCTTACTGCGGATACAGCCATTTTCACGGTCATCATCCAGCTCAGGCCACAGCATACTTTGACTGAAAGCGATGGTAGTTGAAATACCGCCTGGGGCTGCGCGGTAAAACTTTTTCACCTCTTCATCTTGCGTGGTGACGATATCCCATTTGGCTAACGCTTCACCCATGCTTGCACTATGAACGGTTGGCACATCTGTATGGATGACACCGGCGCGATTGAGTTCCGCTAGGATACCCATCACACCACCTGCGCGATGGACATCTTCCATATGATATTTGCTGGTTGCAGGCGCCACTTTGGATACGCATGGTACCTGGCGCGAAATGCGGTCAATATCACGCATGGTGAAATCTACCCCCGCCTCGTGCGCTGCAGCTAACAGGTGCAATACGGTATTGGTAGAGCCGCCCATCGCAACATCCAGGCTCATGGCATTTTCAAATGCCTGCATATTGGCGATATTACGTGGCAATACGGAATAATCATCCTGCTCATAATGACGCTTGGCCAAATCGACAATCAGGCGGCCAGCCTGTAAAAACAGTTGTTTACGTGCAGCGTGGGTTGCCAGGGTTGAACCGTTACCAGGCAAGCTCAAACCCAATGCTTCAGTCAGGCAGTTCATCGAGTTGGCAGTAAACATACCGGAACAGGAACCGCAGGTCGGGCAGGCAGAACGCTCAACTTCAGCCACTTCCTCATCGCTGACTTTACTGTCTGCCGCTTCCACCATGGCATCCACCAGATCCAGTTTGCGCACGGTACCTTGCCAGTTAACCTTACCTGCTTCCATCGGTCCACCGGAGACAAACACCACTGGAATGTTCAGGCGCAGAGCAGCCATCAACATGCCGGGCGTGATCTTGTCGCAGTTTGAAATACACACCAGCGCATCGGCGCAATGCGCATTCACCATATACTCCACGCTATCAGCGATCAGGTCGCGGCTAGGCAGGCTGTACAGCATGCCACTGTGCCCCATGGCAATGCCGTCATCTACCGCAATGGTGTTGAATTCTTTGGCTACACCGCCGGCTTTTTCAATTTCACGCGCAACCAACTGACCCAAATCTTTAAGATGGACGTGTCCCGGCACAAACTGGGTAAACGAGTTTGAGATAGCAATGATAGGCTTGGAAAAATCTTCATCTTTCATGCCGGTGGCACGCCAAAGTGCGCGGGCACCAGCCATGTTCCGACCTTGGGTAGTCGTGTGTGAGCGGTATTTAGGCATTTGAAATCTGGAATAATCGGTAAAGTCTTATTTTAACTGAATACGTACTGCCATGCGCGCCTGATACAGGTTTGTTACATTCGCGCCCAAAGGATTACAGTTGTTTAAATTAGCTAACGATTTTGAGATACAAAGCTTCTAAAGAGATTTAGTTACGAAATATCAATCTGGCGCGAGTTTGAATCCAGGATTTTGAGTATCTTTAATACACTAATTCTGTGGCTGAAAAAAGTGCTTTAAGACTCAGAAAATGACTATCTTCAACAACACCTTTTAACGCCCTGCCACTTTTGATCCTGCCATTGCCGGAAAAATTCAGCGCGTGATAATGGCGCCGCACCTTCAGGGTCATCAGCATGGTGCTCTGCATAATGCGCAAGATACCGTTCGTAAACGTCATCCCCGGATAATTGACGGATGCGTTGCCAAAATTGTTTTATCCCATTCAAGTGAATATCTCCACTAGCTTAAAACTTGCCTGCTACATACGCGGTTGGCACATAAGGCGTTTCGGTCGATGGCAACACCGGCTTGCCAGCAAAATAACGCCAGCTCATCACGACCACATCAATAAATACTATCCATAACACTGCTACAAAAAACAAAGTTAGCCAGGCATCGAGCTGTTGATTAAAGATTAATTGCGGCGCAACGGCTGCTTTGTCAGGTGGCAACAATCCGGCAGCCAGTTTGTGTGCCAAATCATTAGCTGCGGCAAAAAAACCTACCCGGGTATCGCTGCTGAATATCTTTTCATAAGCCGCTGTGGTTGTAATCGTCAGCAGCCAGATCAAAGGCAAACCGGTGATCCAGGCTTTGCAGGCCTTACCTGACTTAATCAAGATACCCGTGCCGACTGACAATGCAATCGCAGCCAGCATCTGATTAGCAATACCAAACAGCGGCCACAGGATATTTACCCCGCCATTCGGGTCAATCACGCCGATATACAGGAAATAACCCCAGCCGGCCACCACCAGCGCACTGGTAAAAATCACCGAAGGCGTATAAGAAGTCTCACCCAGCTTAGGGTGCAGGTTACCCAGCATATCCTGCAACATGAAGCGGCCGACTCGGGTGCCGGCATCCAGGGTGGTCAGTATAAAAATAGCTTCAAACATAATGGCAAAGTGATACCACAATGCCAGCAAACTCTCGCCAAATACCGTCCCCAGAATGCTAGCCATACCCACCGCCAGGCTAGGCGCGCCGCCGGTTCGCGCAAACAAGGTGCTTTCACCCATGGCTGTTGCCAGATGCTGCATCTGCTCCACCGAAACCTGATAGCCCCAGCTGCTGATGGTATTGACTGCATCAAGCGCTTCTTTGCCAACCACGCCAGCCGGGCTGTTAATGGCAAAAAACACACCAGGTTCAAGAATGGTGGCGGCTATCATCGCCATCAAGGCCACAAAGCTTTCAAGTAACATAGCGCCGTAACCTATCATGCGGATATCACATTCGCTGGTAATCAGCTTGGGCGTGGTGCCACTCGCAATCAAGGCATGAAAGCCCGAGATCGCGCCGCAGGCAATCGTGATAAATACAAAAGGGAATAGCTTGCCACCGAAAATTGGGCCGGTGCCATCAATAAACGGTGTAATGGCAGGCATACGGATATCCGGGCGCAACCATAAAATGGCAATCGCCAACATCAGCACCGTACCGAGCTTCATAAAAGTGGATAAATAATCACGCGGCGCCAACAGCAACCACACCGGCAATACCGCGGCGGCAAATCCATAAGCAATCACACTGAAAGCCAGTGGCAATCCTTCATGGTCGAACAAAGAAGCAAGCACAGGATGATGGTCAACCCAGCCACCCAGCACCACAGAACCTAACAACAAAACCACACCGAGCAACGAAGCTTCCAGCACACGCCCTGGCCTCAGGTAACGCATGTAAACGCCAACAATCATGGCAATTGGGATGGTTGCTGCGACAGTGGAGGTACCCCAAGGGCTGTGTTTCATGGCGTTGACCACTACCAGGCCCAATACCGCGATCAAAATAATCATGATCATAAAGGTGCCGAACATTGCCGCCACGCCACCAATGGCACCGATTTCGTCGCGTGCCATTTGCCCCAGGCTGCGCCCATTGCGGCGGGTGGAAAGGAACAGCGTCACCATATCCTGCACCGCGCCGCCTAATACGGCACCAATCAGAATCCATAGCGTGCCTGGCAGGTAGCCAAACTGCGCTGCCAGTGTCGGCCCTACTAAGGGGCCTGGGCCGGCAATGGCAGCAAAGTGATGCCCAAACACCACCCAGCGGTTGGTCGGCACAAAATCGCGGCCATTGTTCAGGCGCTCGGCCGGTGTCGCGCGGGTCGCATCCAGGCTCAGAATACTTGCGGCTATCCAGGCAGCATAAAAGCGGTAAGCAATGGCATACACGCAGACAACCGCGGTAATCAGCCACAACACATTCAGCGCCTCGCCTCTAGCCAATGCTATTTGCGCAACGGCAAATACCCCAACTAAAGTCAACCCGGCCCAGCCAGCGCGCCCCAATAAACCCTTCATAGTGTTTACTTTCTTTCTATTTCTAATAATTTTCTTGAGTACTAAAACTTTAAGTAACGATACCAGCAGTCAACACTTACAGCCTGGTGCAGTCGCACTGCAATAGTGCGGGCCTAATCGACAAAGCTTACATGCCTGATTAACAGCATTCGCGCAATATACCTTAACAATCATGCACTTACAATTAAAGGTTTAGCTGGCATACAGATTGCTATTTCCTGTAAGAATTAAATTTATTTTACTTTCTAAAAAATGAGACCTACGACACCCAATATTTCAAACTTAGCTCCAGCAGCACAACACGCTTTGTTGAGTCTGGAGGAACAGAAGGTAGTGGATTCTGCGCGCGATATCCTGATGCGACAGCGTGCCCTCAACGAAGAAGAGGCTTATTCTCTGCTGTGTGAAATGGCGGATAAGCGCAAAACAGGCATGGCTGACATTTCGCTGCAACTGATCAACATCACCAAACGCTTAACCGTTTAGAATTTTCCAGCCAGTTAGCGTCAAACCTGGTTATCCCCTTTTGCTGCATCCCCGATTAAGCAATCTAATCCATACATTAAAAACTCGCAGGCCCCTCTTGCAAGAACAAACGGCTTAGGTATAATGCGGCCTTCGTTACAAGGCACGGGTGCTTAGCTCAGTTGGTAGAGCGTCGCCCTTACAAGGCGAATGTCAGCGGTTCGACCCCGTTAGCACCCACCACTCCCCTGCCTTTCAAAAAAAATCAAATCAATCCCCGCTCGCTGAATGAAAATGTGTCCTGACCGGCCACAATGATATGATCCAGCACCTTCACATCCACAAGACTTAGTGATTCTTTTAAGGTCTGCGTAAGCTGCTCATCGGCACGGCTGGGCGAAGCTGATCCACCGGGATGGTTATGGCTAAGGATTACAGCCGCAGCATTGAGTGCCAGCGCACGTTTCACCACTTCCCGCGGATACACACTGGTTTGCATAAGGCTGCCTTCAAACAAGGTCTCGTAAGCGATCAAGCGGTTTTGCGCATCCAGGAACAGGATGCCGAACACTTCGCGCAACAAATGTGATAACTGCAATTGCAAATAGGCTTTCACTTGTGCCGGAGAGCTGAAACTATCGACTTGCTGCAATGTTTCACCAAGCGCACGCTTACTCATTTCCAGCACCGCCTGCAACTGGCAATATTTGCTTTCTCCCATGCCATGTACTTGCTGCACTTCATCCATACTGGCTGAGAAAATGCCGTTCAGGCTTTTAAATTGCTGCAACAGATCTCGCGCCAAATCGACAGCGGTTTTGCCGACCACACCTACCCGTAAAAAAATTGCCAGGAGCTCGGCGTCTGATAGCGCCACTGCACCCGCGCGCAATAATTTTTCGCGCGGCCGCTCCTGTTCAGGCCAGTCAGTGATTGCCATCGCTCATCCTCGCTTGTGCCTCCTACTTTGCCCAGCCTATCTCACGCGACGTTGGCCGGCCGATGACCGTCTCGTCAAGATTTCTGGCCATACGTGCCCGGTCTGGTGAAAGCGGGATTTTGCCCGCCATGATTTCTGCTACCTTTTGTGGATAAAGCGGTTGCATATAAGGCTCTGCATAGCCTTGCGGTAGCAATGGCGCATTGGTATTCAAATCATATTTATCAGTCGCACTCAGGGTATGCAGCAATTCATGGGCGATCACAACGGTATTACCCGCGTGTTGATCACGCGCTGCGAACAAATTGACGCGGCCAATCTGGCCCTTTTGTAGCGCCGTAGAGTGCAATAAGCGCGTGTGCGTTTTCACATCGTGGTATAGCAGGTATAACTTGATATCAATCGGCAAACCAAGACTGGGCTTATGTTGCCAGGCAAACCAGCGAAACTTAAGGCTCCAGAGAATAATCTCTAACCGATTGGCATTAATGGCGGGTGGAGCGGGCGGGATTTCTGTAACACGGGGGCCAAGATGGAAAACAATCGGTCGCTGCAATGGCAATTTATACCGGAGCGCCTCACGAGAAAAATACTTCTCTACGACTTCAAAATCTTGTTCCTGCAAGGTTGTAATGTAGGATTCAACTTCAGAAGATGCGTCTGCATTAACAGGATACAAAGCCACATGCAGAGGTTTGCGCCACTGTAATGCCTGGTATTCATTCCACACTTGTATGAGTGCTGTTAACACCACGACCACCCAGAAAAAAATCCTTACTGTTCTCAGCATCTACTTAACCTTTATGATTGCCATATCTTAACATGTTTAAAGATGCGTCTATCCGGCCTGATTTTAAATGTGCGTGCTTTGCAGTTAAAATACTGCCATGAATAGCGCTTACTTACAGCCTGATTATTTGCAGCACGGTTATTTAGAGCCACGTCATTTACTACTGGGCGTCACCGGCGGAATCGCTGCTTACAAAACGGCTGAACTGATACGCCTGCTGATCAAGCAAGGTCATACCGTGCAAGTAGTGATGACAGAAGCAGCAACCCACTTTATTACACCGACCACCCTGCAGGCGCTTTCTGGCAACCCTGTATTTGTTGATAGCTGGGATTCCCGCATCGGAAATGCTATGCCGCACATAGAACTGAGTCGAAAAGCGGATGCCATTCTGGTTGCACCGGCTAGTGCTGACTTCATTGCCAAGCTTGCACACGGGTTCGCCAACGATTTGCTGTCAACATTGTGCCTTGCGCGTGAGTGCCCACTCCTGGTTGCACCAGCAATGAATAAGCAAATGTGGGAAAACGATAGCACTCAACGCAATATTGGGCAGTTACTTAAAGACAAGGTAACACTACTAGGGCCGGATAGCGGCGAACAAGCCTGTGGTGAAGTCGGCCATGGCAGAATGCTGGAACCGGAAGCGCTTCTGGAAGGAGTTCAAAGCCACTTTATTCCCAAAGTGCTGTTTGGTAAAAAAATCTTGGTGACCGCCGGTGCAACTATGGAAATGCTGGATCCGGTGCGTGGCATCACGAACATCAGTAGCGGAAAAATGGGATTCGCATTAGCTAAGGTAGCTATGCAAATGGGTGCAGAAGTGACTTTGATCCATGGTCATGCGACTGCAGAAAGGCCATTGGTCAGCCAGGCGATCTATGCCGGTACTGCCGATGACATGCACCAGAGTGTGATGCGACATATCGCTAGCCAGGATGTATTTATCGGTGTGGCGGCGGTAGCGGATTACAGCCCTCTGGTCTCCGCCAATCAGAAAATCAAAAAAAGTGAGGAAACACTTACTATTCAACTAATAAGAAATAAGGATATCTTGGCAGAAGTGGCTTCATTACCCAAGCCACCCTACTGTATCGGCTTTGCAGCAGAGACCGAGCAGGTTTTAGAACATGCCAGACAAAAACGGCTGGACAAGAATATCCCCATGATTGTGGCAAACCAGGCAACTCTTGCCTTGGGCAGCGATGCCAATAGCGTGACTATCATTGATGAGACCGGCGAGTATGCGCTGGTAACCGCCGATAAAACCACGATTGCAAGAAAAATTTTAACGCATCTTACACATCGCTTTAAATAATCCGCTTGAATACAGGCACCTCTCAGCATTTTCATGAAAATACTGAGAGGTGCAACCTGACAAAAAGCTTACAATCGCGCAATTTGATTCCCTACAGTATTGAGTAATGTATGCGCGCTTTTGTATTTCGTTTAACGCCAGTATGCTTGGCGATCTCCTCCGCGTTTGGCGGATTATCTTTGGCTGAGGCAGAAGAAGAAAAAACTATCACGCTTTCACCGGTGGTCATTACAGCTACCCGCCAGGCACAAAACAGCTTTGACCTGCCAATTGCGATTGATGTGGTTGAAGAGAAAGATATTAAAAATGGACAATTGCAGATGCAATTATCCGAAAGTCTGATCCGCGTGCCCGGCATCACCGCACAAAACCGTACCCAGCAGGCACAAGACCCGCAAATCTCCAGTCGAGGTTTTGGATCACGGTCCGCTTTCGGTGTAAGGGGGGTACGTGTCTATCTGGATGGCATTCCTCTCACCATGCCCGATGGCCAAGGTCAGCCAGGTGTTGCCGACTTGTCGGCAATTAAAAGTATAGAAGTGATGCGCGGACCGTTCTCCTCGCTGTACGGCAACTCCTCAGGCGGCGTGATCCAGATGTTTACGCAGGATGCGCCGGCAACGCCAACCATAGGTGCGACCACCATGTTTGGTAGTTACGATACCAAGCGTAATGTTTTGGAAGCTGCAGGTCAGTCTGAAGGCGTTGAATATATGCTCAACGTTTCAAACTTTGAGTCCGATGGATATCGTGATCACAGCCGCAGTGACAAACAAATGGCGACTGCCAAATTTAAGTTTCATATCAGTGGCGATACTAAACTTACCACATTGATTAACTGGTTTGAACAAGATGCCCAAGATCCGCTAGGATTAACTAGAGCAGTTGTAAAAAATGATAGGAAAGGCAACGTAGAGGCAGCCACCAGAGCAAACACCCAAGTTTCAAGGAGCCATACGCAAGTAGGGTTTAATCTGGAACATCAAATTAATGAATCAAATAAACTATCTTTTATTCCTTATGTGGGAACTCGTAAAAACTCTCAAATTCTACCCTTCAGCTTTACAGGATCAAATGCACGAACTAGTGAAATTGAAAGAAGCTTTTATGGTACTGATTTACGTTGGGACAATAATGGCTGGATTTTTGGCAAAGCCTATAACATCAGCTTGGGCTTGAATTATGGCAAATCCGAAGACAATCGCTTAGATACAAACACGCAACTCAGCGATGCCCCAGCAAGCGTTAGAAACAGAGACGAAAAAAATATCTCGACTAACTATGATCGCTACATTCAAGGAAAAATAGCGGCTAGTGAGTCAATAGACATTCATGCAGGTGTTCGAAGAACCAAAGTCAATTTAGAAGTTAAAGATAATTTTATTGCCGGATTTGGCGATAATAGCGGATCAGTTTCATACAATAAGACCAACCCGGTAATAGGCGCTGTTTGGAAAGTAAATCCTGCACTTAATGTATACACTAACTATGGTCGGGGCTTTGAAACTCCGACCTTTATCGAAGCTGCTTATAATTCCACGACTAGCGGCGCAACACCAAATTTAAATCTAAAACCAAGCACTAGCGAAAACTTTGAAGTTGGCACCAAAGCTTATCTCACAGATAACACGAAAGCTAATTTAACTTTGTTTTATATTAAAACTAACGATGAGATTGTAGTTAGTCAAATTGATTTTGCTAATAGAAGTATTTTCACCAACGCCAATAAATCCATAAGAAAAGGTGCGGAAGCATCACTAGAATCTACCTTTGCCAATAATATTTCCACTTACTTTGCTTACACATTATTAGATGCCAAATTTGATTCTGCTTTTAATAGCGCTAATGGCTTGATCGAATCAGGCAATAGGATACCAGGCACTTACAGCAACCAGATTTATGGGGAAGTAAGCTGGAGATATGCCCCATTAGGCTTTTACACGGCGCTGGAGGCAAGATATAACAGCAAAGTCTATGTGAATGACCGAAATACAGACTCTGCATCCTCGTATACTATTTACAACATTCGCGCAGGCTTTCAACAAACCTTAAACAATTGGGTTTTTAAGGAGTTTTTACGCCTTGAGAACCTGACTGATAAGGAATATATTGGTTCTGTCCGAATCAATGATGCCAATAGTAGATTTTTTGAGCCATCGGCCGAACGTAACTATCTTTTGGGATTAAGCGCCCATTATAAATTTTAGGATATTGATGTAACAATATTGAAAGCCAGCAGTCGCTGGCTTTTTTATTGCAGCTAGTTATCGCGCTTAGTGATTTTGCAGCATGTTTCATGCTTTAATAGCGCAATATTTTTGGAGCACGGCATGTCAATTACAGTAGACCTCAAAATCCTGGACCCACGCTTGCATCACATGATGCCGACCTATGCTACGCCTGGTTCTGCGGGCCTGGACTTACGCGCGTGTATCGAGCACACGCAAACCATACAGCCGGGTGAAACCATCATGATCCCTACCGGTATGGCGATTCATATTGATAATGCCTACTATGCCGCGCTGATTTTGCCACGCTCAGGCTTGGGCCATAAACATGGAATCGTACTTGGCAACCTGGTGGGATTGATTGATTCGGATTACCAGGGACAACTGCTGGTTTCTTGCTGGAACCGCAGTAAAGAGCCGTTTATCTTGAACCCGATGGAGCGTATTGCGCAGATGGTGATTGTGCCGGTGGTACAGGCAGATTTTCACATTGTGGATGAATTTACATCGAGTGAACGCGGTGAAGGCGGCTTTGGCAGTACCGGAAAGCATTAATCATTAAAAAGCATAACAATTGCTTGATTTAGGATTGCTTTTCATTCTATAATCTCGCTCTTTCTGAAAAAGATAAAGTATTTGGAGATAACCATGGCACGTGTATGTCAGGTAACAGGCAAAAAGCCTATGGTGGGTAACAATGTTTCTCACGCACAAAACAAAACAAAACGCCGTTTCTTGCCTAACTTGCAAAACCGTAAGTTTTGGGTTGAGAGCGAAAATCGCTGGGTAAGCCTGCGCATTACTAACGCTGCTTTGCGTACTATCGACAAAAATGGTATCGACGCTGTGTTGGCTGATTTGCGTGCAGCTGGCGAAAAAATCTAACTCGCGACATCTAGTCTGCAAAGGATATTATCATGCGTGAAAAAATCAAATTGGAATCAAGTGCTGGTACAGGTCATTTCTATACCACTACCAAAAACAAACGTACTATGCCTGAGAAAATGGAAATCAAAAAATTTGATCCAGTGGCTCGCAAGCACGTAATGTACAAAGAAACTAAATTGAAATAATTTATTTCTTACCGTCTTAATAAAAAAGCCTGCTTATGCAGGCTTTTTTATTGGCTGAAATATCCTGACCAGTGATTAAATTACGCATCAGCTGGAGGCGTATTCAACGCAGCCTGGCCTGAAATAATACGCACCTCCTGCTGAGGATATGGGATCTGGATATTATTCGCTTTAAAGCGCTGCCAGACCTCATAATAAAGTTCGCTTTGCAATTTGGCTGTCGCCTCTTCAGGGTTAATCACCCCGACCGCCAACTGCAAATCTATGCCATACTGGCCAAACGACTTGATCGTCACTTCAACAGCGCTTTCATCCCTGATAGTACGTTCATGCGTTCTGCCAGCTTCCGCCAGCAACTTAACAGCCAGGTCAAGATCACTTTCATATGAAATTTGCACTGAAACCGGCACCTTCGCTTTGTGTGCCGCAGAGGTGTGGTTGATCACTACATCTGTAATAATCGTTTCATTAGGAATAATAAATTCAGTACCATCCAGCTTTCGCAAAATAATATAGCGCGAACGCAACTCTTGCACGATGCCATAGTACCCACGAATAGTCACAATATCGCCCATATGCAGCGACTTATCCATCAGGATAATAAAACCGCTCACATAGTTACTGGCGATTTTTTGCAGCCCAAAACCCAAACCTACACCCAAGGCGCCACCAAAGACCGACAGCATGGTTACATCAATGCCTACTGCTGACATGGACATCAGCAACGCAATCACAATCGCCACCATACGCACCAGCTTGACCATGATCACGCGCCAGTTACTATTGATATTGCTTGAGGCCATTAACCGCAGCTCTATCATACGGCTAAGCCACAATGCCACCAGCATGGTGACCACAATGGTCAATGCGCCTTGTATCAATAACAACAGATCAAGCTTTTGTTTACCGACACTGAATTTCACATCAGCCAGTATTTGCAGTAGCGGATCCAGGAAACCACTGATATGTAATGCTACCAGCACCCACACAGTCCAGGAAATCACACGTTCAAATGAGTGCAACCAGGCACTGGGCGAGAACACGTAGCGCAATATGTAGACCACACTACGGATGATGATCATGGCCAGCAACATGCGCGCTGCCAGACGTAATAAACCGACATGCATCCAGTGTTGCAGCGAATAACGCGCAATGACCAATAGCAGGAATGCGACAAAGGGAAAGAACAGCCGCTGAATGCCGCCCAGCAACAACTTGTAAACCGTGTTTACTTTGCCGGCAACAATTTGTTTACGCAGATGCAGGTTAAGCAGACCGCTGATACCCAGTGCCGCACCAATAACCAGGACCTGCCATAAGGCAGCGACCGTGTTGAAATCCTGAACAATTTCTTTTAAGAGAAAGTTGATATCGTTATCCATTGTTTTTTTGCTTACAACAAGAAGATTGTCGCCAACCCCAAGAAAATAAGGAAACCACCACTGTCTGTAATGGCCGTAATCAGGACGCTGGAGCCCACGGCCGGGTCCCTGTCCAGTTTATTCATGACTAAAGGAATCACTACACCTATCACCGCTGCCAGCAACAGGTTTAAGGTCATGGCAGACATCATCACCAGCCCCAGTGCAGGGCTACGGTATAACCAATAAGCAATCAGCCCGAGCACACTGCCCCACACAAGCCCGTTCATCAATGCCACACCGACTTCTTTTTTTAACAAAGACTTCATGTGATAGCCTGAAATCTGACCAAGCGCCAAGCCGCGAACAATCATGGTGGTCGTTTGATTACCGGAGTTACCGCCAATGCCAGCAACAATCGGCATCAACGCAGCCAGGGCGACAATTTTCTCGATACTACCTTCAAACAACCCGATGACACGGGATGCCACCAACGCTGTCACCAGGTTAATTGCCAGCCAGGCCCACCGGTTTTGCACTGATTTCCAGATCGAGGCAAAGAAGTCTTCCTCTTCGCGCAAACCTGCCCAGGACAACATGTCAGCTTCTGCTTCTTCCCGGATAATGTCCATCACCGTGTCCACTGTAATGCGCCCTACCAGCTTGCGATTATTATCGACCACCGGGGCCGTCACCAGGTCATAACGTTCAAACGCCATTGCGGCCTGGTCAGACATGTCTTCCGGGTGAAATACCACCGCATCGGTAGACATGATGTCGCCAACCTCGGTTTCAGGATCATTCAGGATAATACGTTTCAGCGGCAGCACGCCTTGCAGGATATCGTCACGGTTAATGACGAATAACTTGTCGGTATGATCAGGAAATTTAGGTAAGCGGCGCAGATAGCGTAACACTACTTCCAGAGTGATATCGTCCCGGATGGTCACAATATCAAAATCCATAATCGCGCCAACGGTATCTTCAGGATAAGAAAGTGCAGACTGCAAACGTTCGCGGTTTTGCGTATCCAGGCTATACATCAAGTCCTGCAATACGTCTTTTGGCAAGTCAGGCGCCAAATCCGCCAACTCATCAGTATTCAGCTGTTCTGCCGCAGCGAGAAGCTCCTCGCTATCCATATCTGCGATCAGGGTCTGGCGAACCGCATCAGAAGCTTCAAGCAGGATTTCACCATCACGCTCGGCTTTGACCAAATCCCAAACCATCAGCCTGTCATCTAGCGGCAATGACTCCAGAATATAGGCAACGTCAGCCGGATGGAGCTGATCAAGCTTATGTTGCAGGATATTCAGGTTTTGCTTGTGGACCAGGGATTCAACCAGGTCATGGTTTGGCATATCCTGCTTGTGCACAACATGCTCAACCAGCTTGTGCTTGCCCAGCAGGTTAATCACCTGCTGCAATGTCTCGCCCAGGCTTTCCTTGCTTTCAATCACCTTCTCATCATGTTCGCGAATATCAGTCATGCTTCTTCCAATGTTGAGCAGGGTTTATTTTTTACAGGTAATATTGTACAAAGCGTTGATGACACTACCTAGCGATTTATGCAGAAGCAATTGATTTTATACGGCACTGTAGGCTGCCATCTATGTGAAGACGCAGAACGTGTTTTGCAGGCGCTGGCGCTATCTTATAAAACAATCGACATCATTGATGACAACCGGCTGTTGGAGAAGTTTGCGACCAGCATTCCGGTATTAGAAGGCACCGGGGAAAAACACCTATATTGGCCCTTCAATGAGACTCAAGTCACAACCTGGCTAAAGCAATGAAATGGCTTTTTTCTCATATTAAGCCAGAAACTAATTCTTTGAGAATCAGAATATTTACTAGCTAGAAAAGCAAAAAAGCCAGCTGTGCTGGCTTTTTTGTTTGAAACTCACAACAACAGAATTATTCTGCAGCTGCTGGTGCTTCAGCGATTTCTGGACGGTCAACCAACTCAACAAACGCCATAGGCGCATTGTCACCGTTACGGAAACCACATTTCAGGATACGCAGGTAACCACCATTGCGTGCGTTGTAACGTGGGCCCAATTCGCCGAACAATTTGCCAACGATATCACGGTCACGCAAACGGCTGAATGCCAGGCGACGATTTGCCAATGTAGGTGTTTTACCTAAAGTGATCAAAGGCTCTGCATATTTACGCAGTTCTTTTGCTTTTGGCAAAGTAGTCTTGATGACTTCGTGACGCAGCAAAGAAGTCACCATGTTGCGGAACATAGCAGCGCGGTGGCTACTTGTTCTGTTCAATTTACGATTGCTATTACCGTGACGCATAGTAATTCCTTAAGTATTTATCTTATTAGAAATTAAGCTTTTTCCAAGCCAACAGGTGGCCAGTTTTCCAGCTTCATTCCCAGTGTTAAGCCTTTGGAGGCCAACACGTCTTTAATTTCATTTAATGATTTTCTGCCCAGGTTTGGAGCCTTCAACAGCTCGTTTTCTGTACGTTGAATCAAATCACCAATGTAAAAAATGTTTTCTGCTTTAAGGCAGTTTGCAGAACGTACTGTCAATTCCAGATCATCCACTGGACGCAACAAGATAGGATCAACTTGTGGTGCAGCTTTTACTTCCACATCAGCAGAAGCACCTTCCAGGTTTGCAAATACTGACAATTGGCCAATCAGGATGCGTGCTGCATCACGAATCGCTTGTTCTGGCTCGATAATGCCGTTGGTTTCAACGTCCATGATCAATTTGTCCAGGTCAGTACGCTGCTCAACACGTGCACTCTCAACATGGTAGCTCACCTTGTTGATCGGGCTGAAAGAAGCATCCACCATCATGAAGCCCAATACGCGGTCTTCATCGTTAGCTTTCTGGCGAGCTGGAACAGGCTGATAACCACGACCCATTTCAATCTTCACTTCAAGATTCAACTTACCACCTTTGGTGATATGTGCAATCACATGATTTGGGTTAACGATTTCTGCATCGTGACCAACTTCGAAGTCACCCGCAGTGACAATTCCTTCACCAGACTTGCTCAACACAAGGATAGTTTCAGTTTTGTTGTGCAGCTTTAGTGCAACACCTTTAAGGTTCAACAAGATATCAACAACGTCTTCTTGCACACCTTCAATCGTGGAGTACTCATGTACTACACCATCGATTTTTACTTCTGTAATGGCAAAGCCTGGGATAGAAGATAATAAAACTCTTCTTAAAGCGTTACCCAATGTATAACCGAAACCGCGCTCCATTGGTTCTAAAGTCACACGGGCGCGCAGAGGATTAATCACCTCAACATCAACAACACGTGGCTTCAAATATTCTGTAGGGCTATTTTGCATATATTTCCTTGGAGTAATTGGGTATAAACAAATAAACCTTAGTCTGAACTAAGTGATTACTTAGAATACAACTCAACGATCAATGACTCATTGATAGTAACTGGCAACTCATCACGCTGAGGCTTAGCCTTGTACATACCACTCAATGCCTTGATGTTGACGTCCAACCACTCAGGAAAGCCGCGTTGCTCAGCCGCTTCAACTGCAGCTTTAATACGCAATTGCGATTTAGCTTTTTCTGAAACACTGATCAAATCACCTGCTTTAACCTGGTAAGAAGGGATGTTCACACGTTTGCCATTTACCAGAATGCTGTTATGACGTACAACCTGGCGAGCTTCTGAACGTGAACCTGCCAGCCCCATACGATAAGCGACATTGTCTAAACGTGATTCCAGCAATTGCAACAAGCTCTCGCCGGTAATGCCTTTTTGACCATCTGCTTTAGCGTAATAAGCACGGAATTGGCCTTCCAGGACTCCGTAAATACGACGCACTTTTTGTTTCTCACGCAACTGCACGCCATAGTCCGACACACGGGCTACGCGACGCTGGCCATGCTGACCAGGGGCGAAGTTACGCTTTTCAATTGCGCATTTGTCTGTGAAGCATTTTTCAGCTTTCAGAAACAACTTCTCACCTTCTCGACGGCATTGGCGGCATTTAGGGTCTAGATTTCTAGCCAAAATATTCTCCGTTAATTAATTCGCTGATACTTAAATCAGGGAATTGAATTAAATTCTGCGTTTCTTAGGTGGGCGGCAACCGTTGTGCGGCACTGGTGTTACATCAGTAATGCTAGTGATTTTGAAACCAGCAGCATTCAACGCACGTACAGCAGATTCACGACCTGGGCCTGGGCCCTTGATGCGCACTTCCAGATTTTTAACACCAGACTCTTGAGCCGCTTTACCAGCGACTTCTGACGCTACCTGAGCTGCAAAAGGAGTACTTTTACGTGAGCCTTTAAAGCCTTGACCGCCTGAAGTTGCCCATGACAAGGCATTACCTTGACGATCAGTAATCGTAATAATCGTGTTGTTAAAAGAAGCGTGCACGTGAGCGATACCCTCGGCAATGTTCTTTTTAACTTTTTTTCTAACGCGTACATTAGCTTTTGCCATGTTGTACTGTCCTTAATATCTAACTAATGTTCAAAAAGATTATTTAGCTTGTTTGATGGCCTTAACAGGGCCTTTACGCGTACGCGCATTGGTCTTGGTACGCTGTCCACGGACAGGCAGACCACGGCGATGACGGATTCCGCGGTAGCAACCCAAGTCCATCAAACGTTTGATGTTCATGGTTACTTCACGGCGCAAGTCACCTTCAACGGTGAACTTTGCAACTTCGTCACGCAGCTTTTCCACTTCTGAATCGCTCAGATCTTTAACTTTAGATGTCGTTTGTACACCTGCTGCTGCACAGATTTTTTGCGCAGTGTTACGGCCAATACCGTAAATAGATGTCAAAGCGATTTCTGCATGTTTGTGGTTTGGGATATTTACCCCGGCAATACGAGCCATACTTAAACTCCAATAATCAATCGTTCATCACGATTAAACTTGTGCGTAGAAAAGAAAAGCCGCATATTATATCAGCCAATCCAGACCCTCACAAGAAATTGTTATACCAATTAACCTTGACGTTGTTTATGACGTGGGTCGGTACAAATAATACGAACAACACCGCGACGTCTAACGACTTTACAGTTACGGCACAATGTTTTAACTGATGCGCGAACTCTCATCTTATTTCCTTTAGTTAATTCACTTACTTTGTGCGGAATGTCATTCACACACGGGTTAAATCATCTAGCTTGATCTTGCAGCAACCCCGCCAACCGGCAAAGTGTCTTTAGCGACCAGATCCTTTAAAGTTTGCTTTCTTGAGCAAGCCTTCATATTGCTGAGACATCAAATGTGATTGCACCTGTGTCATAAAGTCCATGGTGACCACTACAATAATCAGTAAAGATGTACCACCAAAATAGAATGGGGTATTAAATTTCAGCACCAGAAATTCCGGCAACAAACAAACCAGCGTAATGTACAGCGCACCGATCAACGTTAAGCGACCCATGATGCGATCAATATATTTAGCGGTTTGATCACCAGGGCGAATACCAGGAACAAACGCACCACTCTTTTTCAGGTTATCTGCCGTTTCTTTAGGGTTAAACACTAAAGCGGTGTAGAAAAACGCAAAGAACAAAATCGCTGCTGCAAACAATAAAATATATAGTGGCTGGCCTGGTGACAGTTTCGCACTGACATCCTTCAACCAATACATATGCTCACTACTTCCGAACCAACCAGCCAGGGTCGCCGGGAATAAAATAATACTTGAAGCAAAAATTGGTGGAATCACACCAGCCATATTCAGCTTCAACGGCAGGTGGGTAGATTGACCACCATAAATACGGTTACCTACCTGACGCTTGGCGTAGTTCACTGTAATCTTGCGTTGCCCACGCTCAACAAACACGACCAGAGCAGTCACTAAAATCACTGCAACAAACAGGAACATCACTAGTGGAATAGAGAATGCACCAGTTTTTGCCAAATCCAGGGTACTGCCGATGGCATGCGGTAAACCAGCCACGATACCGGCGAAAATGATAATAGAAATACCATTACCAATGCCGCGTTCAGTGATCTGTTCACCCAGCCACATTAAAAACATAGTCCCTGCCACCAGTGTAGTTACCGCAGTAATACGGAAACCTAAACCTGGATCAAGTACCAGACCAGCCTGACCTTCAAGAGCAATGGCAATGCCTAGCGCCTGAAATGTCGCCAGCAACACAGTGCCATAGCGTGTGTATTTGGTAATTTGACGACGGCCTGCTTCACCTTCTTTTTTCAGCTGCTCCAACTGTGGTGAAACCACGGTCAGCAACTGCATGATGATTGAAGCTGAAATGTAAGGCATGATCCCGAGGGCAAACACGGTAAAACGTGACAATGCACCACCGGAGAACATGTTGAACATGCCAAGAATGCCATCCTTTTGCGTGTCGAACAGTTGCTTCAACACGGTAGGATCAATGCCTGGCACCGGAATATGAGCACCAAGTCGATAAACGATCAATGCCCCCAACAAGAACCACAAACGGGCTTTCAATTCACCAAGTTTGCTAACGGAACTTAAAATATTATCCTGTGCCAAGCTGATACTCTCTTATGACAACAATTAAACTTCGAGTACTTTGCCGCCAGCGGATTCGATGGCTGCTTTAGCACCTTTGGTCAACAACAAACCTTGTACTTGCACTTTAGCAGTCACTTCACCTGACAGGTAAACCTTCACTGCCTTTGCTGAAGCTGGCACCAATTTAGCTGCTTTCAAAGACAGGATATCAATGATTTCGCCTTCAGCCAGAGACAACTCGCTCGTACGTATACGCGCAGTATCATCACGGGTTAAAGAATTGAAACCACGTTTAGGCAAACGACGTTGCAAAGGCATTTGACCACCTTCGAAACCTGTTTTATGGAAACCACCGGCACGTGACTTTTGGCCTTTGTGACCACGGCCACCAGTTTTACCTAAACCGGAACCAATGCCACGACCTAAACGACGACGTTCTTTCTTAGCGCCTTCTGCAGGCTTAATCGTGTTCAATTGCATTATGCTTCAACCTTTAAAAGATAGCTTACAGCATTGATCATGCCGCGGATTTCAGGCGTATCTTGCACTTCAACTGTGTGGTGCATACGACGCAGACCCAAGCCACGTACTGTTGCTTTATGCGCCTCAATACGACCAATTAAACTTCTTACCAACGTTACTTTTAAAGTAACGTTCTCTTTTTTCGCTTTAGCCATGATTAACCTCTGATTTCTTCTAAGGTCTTGCCACGTTTTGCAGCAATTTCAGCTGGTGTGTTCATGGAAGCCAGACCGTTCAAGGTTGCACGTACCAGATTGTAAGGGTTGGTAGAACCAAGACTCTTAGCAATCACGTTAGTGATACCCATCACTTCAAAAATAGCGCGCATCGTACCACCAGCAATAATACCGGTACCTTCAGAGGCAGGCTGGATCAGTACTTTAGCTGCACCGTGTACACCAGTGACAGCGTGATACAAAGTACCATTTTTCAAATTCACTTTTACCATGCTGCGGCGGGCTTCATCCATGGCTTTTTGTACAGCCACTGGCACTTCACGTGCTTTACCTTTACCCATACCAACAGTGCCATCGCCATCACCAACTACGGTCAATGCAGCGAAGCTCATGATACGACCGCCCTTAACCGTTTTACTTACACGGTTAACAGTGATCATTTTTTCACGCAAACCGTCAGTTTGCTGCTGTTCAAAATCTTTAGCCATTCTTATCTCACCTATTAGAATTTGAGACCATGTTCACGAGCCGCGTCAGCCAAAGCCTTAATGCGACCGTGATACTTGTAACCTGAACGATCAAAAGCAACGTCAGTGATGCCGGCTTTTACAGCTTTTTCAGCGATACGTTTGCCAATCAAGGTTGCAGCTTCGATGTTGCCACCATTTTTCAGTTGTTGACGCACATCAGCCTCAACGGTAGATGCACTCGCCAATACGCGATCACCAGTTTCAGTAATGATCTGAGCATAAATATTGGTATTGGTGCGATGTACACTCAAACGTGTAACTTTTAACTCGGCGATTTTGGCACGGGTTTTACGTGCTCTGCGCAAGCGGTTATTTACGTTTTTCATTGAATTTACCTTTAATATTGATTCACTGTTCAGGCTATTGTCTAACCTATAAGTGCTTTACTTATTTTTTCTTGGTCTCTTTAATGACGACCACTTCATCCGCATAACGAACACCTTTGCCTTTGTATGGCTCTGGCGCACGGTAACCACGGATCTGCGCTGCGACCTGACCAAGCACTTGCTTGTTAGCACCGGTCAACACAACTTCTGTTGGCGTAGGTGTCTGCACAGTCACGCCTTCAGGCATTTTATGGTTGATCGGATGTGAGTAACCCAATTCAAGATTCAAAGTTGAACCTTGTGCATTAGCTTTGTAACCCACACCAATCAGAGTCAATTTACGGGTAAAACCAGCTGAAACACCTTGTACCATGTTCGCCAGTAAAGCGCGCACAGTGCCAGACATTGCTCGCGCATGCTGTGTTTCATTATTGGCTTTCACCAACAACTGTTCACCATCACGCGTCACAGAAATATCTGCTGACAACGCTTGGTTCAATTTACCCAGAGGACCGCTTACTGCGATCTCAGCAGGAGAGATTACGACTTCTACTTTGGCAGGAATCGCAACCGGATTTTTAGCAACACGTGACATATCAAACTCCTCTTAGGCCACGATGCACAGAACTTCACCACCGATACCGGCAGCTTGTGCTTTACGATCAGTCATAACACCGCGTGAAGTAGAGACGATAGTTACGCCTAAACCATTCATCACGCGTGGGATGTTTTGACTACCTTTATAAATACGCAAACCTGGCTTGGATACACGCTCAATTTTCTCAATGACTGGACGACCAGCGTAGTATTTGAGGCTGATGTTTAAAACAGGTTTACCTTCGTTGGCATTTACATTGAAATCTTCAATGTAACCTTCGTCTTTCAATACGTTTGCAATTGCGCCTTTAACTTTAGACGCAGGCATTGATACTGTAGGCTTATTCGTACGTTGCGCGTTACGAATACGGGTCAACATATCGGCAATCGGATCACTCATACTCATGTTCTATTCCTCCGTTACCAGCTGGCCTTGGTGACACCTGGTACATGACCAGCCATCATCAACTTACGCAACTCATTACGTGCGATACCAAATTTACTGAACACACCACGTGGACGGCCAGTCAATGCACAACGATTACGTGTACGCACCGGGCTGGAATTACGTGGCAAACTTTGCAATTTTGAACGTGCAGCAAAACGATCTTCAACGCTTGCAGTCTGGTTGTTGATAATCTCAACCAATTCAGCACGTTTGGCTGCATATTTTTTTACGGTTTCGCGACGCTTTTGCTCGCGCTCTGTCATACATACTTTTGCCATGACTTAACCTCTAAATGGGAAACTAAATGCAGCCAACAGTGCTTTTGCTTCTTCGTCTGTTTGTGCTGTCGTTGTAATGGTGATATTCATCCCGCGCAATACATCGATCTTGTCGTATTCAATTTCCGGGAAAATAATTTGCTCTTTAACGCCCATGTTGTAGTTACCACGGCCATCAAAAGATTTTGCAGAAATACCACGGAAGTCGCGAATACGTGGAATAGCCACAGTAATCAGACGATCCAGGAATTCATACATACGCTCACGACGTAGAGTAACTTTACAACCAACAGGATAGTCATCACGGATTTTAAAAGCAGCAACAGACTTTTTAGCCTTGGTTACGATCGCTTTTTGACCAGCAATTTTTTCCATATCAGAAACTGCGTGCTCCATAACTTTTTTATCAGCTACAGCTTCACCTACGCCCATGTTCAGGGTGATTTTTTCGATACGTGGCACCTGCATTGAAGAGGTATAACCAAATTGTTCAGTCAATTTGGCAACTACTGTATCGTTATAGAACTGTTTTAAACGTGCCATATGTATTCCTATGCGTCGATAGACTCGCCGCTAGATTTGTAAACACGAATCTTGCGACCATCTTCGAGTACCTTAAAACCAACACGATCAGCTTTTTTAGTTGCAGCGTTGTAAAGCGCCACGTTAGAAATGTCCAAAGGCATTTCTTTGCTGATGATGCCACCAGTAACACCACGCATAGGGTTAGGACGAGTGTGCTTTTTAACCACATTCAGCCCCTCCACAACTACATGGCCGGTTGGCAAGACGTTTAAAACAGTACCTGTTTTACCTGCGTCTTTACCTGTATTCAAAATGACTTGGTCACCTTTGCGAATTTTGCTCATTTATCGTCTCCAGCCTATTACAGCACTTCAGGCGCTAATGAAACGATCTTCATGAAGCGCTCACTGCGCAACTCACGTGTCACCGGGCCAAAAATACGTGTACCAATTGGCTCAAGCTTGTTATTCAACAAGACTGCAGCATTGGCATCGAATTTAACTAAGGAACCATCCGGGCGACGTACACCTTTAGCAGTACGCACAACCACAGCGTTGTAGATTTCACCTTTTTTGACGCGACCACGCGGAGCAGCATCTTTGATGCTGACTTTGATGATGTCGCCAATGCTGGCATAACGACGCTTGGAACCACCCAAGACCTTGATACACTGTACGGAACGCGCACCAGTGTTATCGGCCACTTCAAGCCGAGATTGCATTTGAATCATGAGAAATAATCTCCAACTTAATCCGTTATAACCACTACCAGCCGCCTGTCCTGAATTTGCATCCAGGATCACGTTACGGCCAATAGACCACGGTCAGTATTGGGGTGCCAGCTACATGCCATCTAAGGCGGGCACCGAAAAGTCCAACATTATACAACTAAAAAAACGCTTGTGACAAGCGCTTTTCCAGTTATATTTGAAGCCTTACTTAGCTTCGATTTTGCTTACTACCCAAGACTTGGTCTTGGAGTATGGGCGTGATTCAGTAATCGTTACCAAATCGCCTTCATTGCATGCATTGGCTTCATCATGCGCATGAAATTTATTTGATTTAGAAACTACTTTACCAATCAGAGGATGCTTAACTTTACGCTCAACAAGCACAGTCACGGTTTTATCCATCTTGTTGCTTACTACGCGACCAGTCAAAGTGCGTACTACTTTCGCTTTTTCAGTCATCATGCTTGTTTCGCCTTCTCAGCCAGCACGGTTTTAACGCGAGCTACATCTTTACGCACTTTACCCAGCTGATCTGCTTTGTTCAATTGTTGAGTAGCCAATTGCATGCGCAGTGAAAACTGTGCGCGACGCAACTCAACCAACTCAGTGTTCAGCTCTTCAGCTGACTTTGCTCTAAATTCTGAAGCTTTCATTTAACTACTCCTTAACTGCCGATTTGACGGGTCATGAATGTAGTTTCAATTGGCAACTTAGCAGCAGCCAACTTGAAAGCTTCGCGAGCCAACTCTTCGCTCACGCCATCCATCTCGTACAACATTTTGCCTGGCTGAATTTGAGCGATGTAGTAGTCAACGCTACCTTTACCATTACCCATACGAACTTCAGCAGGTTTCTTGGAAATTGGCTGATCAGGGAACACACGGATCCAAACGCGGCCACCACGTTTAATGTGACGAGTCATCACACGACGCGCAGCTTCGATCTGGCGTGCGGTCAAACGACCACGACCAATCGCTTTCAAACCAAATTCACCAAAGCTTACCTTGTTACCAGTAGTCGCAATACCTTTATTGCGACCCTTTTGCATCTTGCGGTATTTCTGTCTAGCTGGTTGCAGCATCTTTAGCCCTCGGCTTTCTTACTTTTTTCTCTGGCTCAGCATCAGCAACGGCAGCGTTAGCCGCGTTGTCACCGAAAATCTCGCCTTTGAATACCCAAACTTTAATCCCGATGATACCGTAGGTGGTAGAAGCTTCTGCCACACCATAGTCGATATCAGCACGCAGTGTATGGAGAGGCACACGGCCTTCACGATACCACTCGGTACGTGCAATTTCGATACCGTTCAAACGACCGGAACTCATGATCTTGATGCCTTGTGCGCCCAAACGCATTGCATTTTGCATTGCGCGTTTCATGGCACGACGGAACATCACGCGTTTTTCCAATTGCTGGGCAATAGATTGTGCAATCAAAGTTGCATCCAGCTCAGGCTTACGCACTTCTTCAATATTCAGATGAACCGGTACGCCCATCAAACCTTGCAGAGAAGAACGCAAAGACTCAATGTCTTCACCTTTTTTACCGATCACAACACCTGGACGGGCACTGTGGATAGTAATTTTGGCGTTTTTAGCCGGGCGCTCGATGATGATTTTGCTTACAGCAGCGCTAGCCAGTTTCTTGTTCAGGAACTCGCGCACTTTGATGTCGCCTTGCAACATCGCAGGGAAGTTCTGGCTATTTGAGTACCAACGTGACGCCCAGTTTTTCTGAACGCTCAAACGGAACCCAATTGGATGAATTTTCTGTCCCATATTATTCCTTTGAGTCACCGACTGTCACATGAATGTGACATGTTGGTTTCGTAATACGACCAGCGCGACCTTTTGCACGTGCACGGATACGTTTCATGACAATACCTTTATCAACGTAGATTGAAGTTACCTTCAATGCATCGATATCAGCCCCATTGTTATGCTCGGCATTGGCAATCGCAGATAACACTACTTTTTTGATGATCTCGGCACCACGTTTAGGCGTGAATTCCAGGATATTCAAAGCGTGATCCACTTTTTTGCCACGTACCAAGTCGGCCACCAAACGCGCTTTTTGCGGAGAAAGGTGTACGCCTTTTAAAACTGCAGTAACTTGCATATCAGCCCCTTACTTCTTCGCTTTTTTATCAGCCGCGTGCCCTTTGAACGTGCGGGTTAACGCAAATTCGCCAAGCTTGTGACCAACCATGTTTTCAGAAATCAACACAGGCACATGTTGTCTACCGTTGTGCACTGCGATGGTTAAACCAATAAAGTCAGGCAATACAGTCGAACGACGAGACCAAGTTTTGATTGGCTTTCTATCGCGGTTCGCTGACGCAGTTTCGACTTTCTTAGCCAAGTGAGCGTCCACAAATGGACCTTTTTTAACAGAACGTGCCATAGCGATTACCTTACATTTCTCGGACGACGACTTACGCGCATGTTATCAGTACGCTTATTCTTACGTGTACGATAACCCTTAGTTTTCTGACCCCATGGTGAAACCGGGTTCATACCTGCAGCAGTACGGCCTTCACCACCACCGTGCGGGTGATCAACCGGGTTCATCACCACACCGCGTACGGTTGGGCGGATACCACGCCAGCGCATAGCACCAGCTTTACCGATAGAACGCAGTGAATGCTCTTCGTTACCTACTTCACCCAGGGTTGCCTTGCAGTCAACGTGAACGCGACGCACTTCACCGGAGCGTAAACGCAATTGAGCGTAAGCACCTTCACGGGCCAGCAATTGAACTGAAGTACCGGCTGAACGCGCTATCTGCGCGCCTTTACCTGGCTGGATCTCGATGCAATGAATCGTGCTACCGACTGGAATATTGCGCAAAGGCAATGCATTACCAGCACGGATAGGCGCTTCTGAACCGCTTACCAGTTGTGCACCGGCAGCAATGCCACGTGGTGCAATGATGTAACGACGCTCACCATCCGCATAGCACAGCAACGCAATGTTTGCTGTACGGTTTGGATCGTACTCGATACGCTCAACAGTTGCAGGAATACCATCTTTGTTACGACGGAAATCGATAACACGGTAATGCTGCTTGTGACCGCCACCCTGGTGACGGGTTGTGATGCGGCCGTTGTTATTACGACCAGCATTTTTACTTTGACTTTCCAACAGCGGCGCGTAAGGCTTGCCTTTGTGCAAATCAGGTGTAACAACCTTCAATACACCACGACGACCGGGGGAAGTTGGTTTGACTTTAACTAATGCCATGTCTTCTCTCCTTATTCGCCAGCTGCAAAGTTAATTTCTTGACCTGGTTTCAAGCTAACATAAGCTTTTTTCCAGTCACTACGCTTACCTGTACGACGGCCAGCACGCTTTACTTTACCTGCAACGTTAATCACAGATACAGAAGCGACTTCAACCTTGAACACCAATTCAACAGCAGCCTTAATTTCTGGCTTGGTTGCATCAGTGCGTACTTTAAAAGCGATTTGCTGATGCTTGTCAGCAATGAAAGTCGCCTTTTCGGTAATTTGTGGTGCCAAAATCACTTGCAATAAACGATCTTGAGTTTTGGTTGCTGCGGTAATCATGCCAAGATCTCCTCTAGTTTTTTCACTGCGCCAGCAGTTACTAAAACGTTAGGGAAACGCACCAGGCTAACTGGATCAGCAAACTGCGCTTCAACTACCAATACGTTTGGCAGGTTACGGGAAGACAAGTACAAGTTCTCATCAAAACCGTCGATCAACAGCAACACACCGCCGTCAACACCCAGAGCATTGATTTTTTGTACCAATTGTTTTGTTTTTGGCGTATCAACAGTGAATGTGTCTACAACCTTCAAACGATCCTGACGCACCAACTCAGACAAAATAGTCTGCATACCAGCGCGGTAAGCCTTACGGTTTACTTTGTGGCTGTAGTTTTCGTTAGGACTGTTAGGGAATGCACGACCACCTCCACGCCAGATCGGGCTGGAAGTCATACCAGCACGAGCGTTACCAGTACCCTTTTGCGCATAAGGCTTGTGGGTAGTATGGGCAACGGTAGCACGTGTTTTCTGAGCACGGGTAGCTGTACGGGCATTCGCCATGTAAGCAACTACAACTTCATGCACCAGTGATTCGTTAAACTCACGACCGAAAGTTACGTCAGACGCGTCAACGCCTTTTTTAGCAACCTTGCCGTTCAGATCAATCAGCTTTAATTCCATTATGCAGCCCCTTTCGCTTTGATGGCTGGACGTACAACAACATTGCCACCTTTGGAGCCAGGTACGGAACCTTTAATCAATAACAGATTACGCTCAACGTCTACACGAACGATTTCCAGGTTTTGGGTAGTAACTTTGATGTCACCCAAATGACCAGGCATGCGCTTACCAGGGAATACTCGACCCGGATCCTGCGCCATACCGATAGAACCCGGTACGTTATGTGAACGTGAGTTACCGTGAGAAGCACGGTTAGAGGAGAAGTTATGACGCTTGATCGCACCGGCAAAACCTTTACCGATGGATGTACCTGTCACGTCCACCAATTGACCAACAGAGAAAATATCAACAGTGACATTTCCACCTACTTGGAAATTGGCCAGAACATCTTCAGCCACATTGAATTCTTTGATACCAGCACCGGCAGTTACGCCAGCTTTGGCAAAGTGTCCAGTCAACGCTTTGTTGATACGGCTAGCACGACGCTCGCCGTATGCAACTTGCAGGCCTGTATAGCCATCAGTTGCAACTGTCTTTACTTGTGTCACGCGGTTAGGAATCACTTCCAGCACTGTTACAGGAACGCTTGCGCCTTCATCTGTAAAAATGCGGGTCATGCCCACCTTGCGACCAATAAGCCCTAAGCTCATGATCAGTTCCTTATAATAGTTTAAAGCGGACGATTACAATTGACCGTCCACCGAAGAGCGCGGATTATACCGAACTATTCTTGGTTTGACAACAGCCTTTTGTTTTAAAAGGCTATTCCCAGAATGACAACTTTAGAATTACAGTTTGATTTCTACATCCACACCAGCTGGCAGATCCAGCTTCATCAATGCATCTACTGTTTTATCAGTAGGGTCAACGATGTCCATCAAACGCTGATGGGTACGGATTTCGAATTGGTCACGTGAAGTTTTGTTCACGTGTGGGGAACGCAGAATATCAAAGCGCTCAATACGTGTCGGCAATGGTACCGGACCTTTTACTACAGCACCTGTACGTTTCGCAGTTTCAACGATTTCCAAAGCAGATTGATCGATCAAACGGTAATCAAAAGCTTTAAGACGGATACGAATTTTTTGAGCTGCCATGTTTTTTCCTTAAAAAGAGCAAAAGCGGCAGGAAATTCCTGCCGCCTGTATAAATTTAATTACTCGATGATTTTAGCAACAACGCCAGCACCAACGGTACGGCCACCTTCA
>JALDYP010000029.1:0-36373 GCA_032153875.1 Methylophilus sp. | reverse complement strand
AAGGATGACGAAGACGCAGAAGCGAAATTGCCGCATCTGGAAACCGGCGAAGTGCTTACCGTAGAAAAAATCTTTGGCGAGCAACACTTTACCGAACCACCGCCACGCTACTCTGAAGCCAGCCTGGTGAAAGCACTGGAAGAATTCGGCATTGGCCGCCCTTCCACTTACGCCAGCATCATTTCGACCTTGCAAGACCGCGAATACGTGATCCTGGATAAAAAGCGTTTTACACCCACGGACGTTGGCCGCGTGGTCAACAAATTCCTGACTGAGCACTTTACCCAATACGTCGATTACGACTTTACCGCCAAGCTTGAAAACGAGCTGGATGAAATCGCAGAAGGCAACCTGGACTGGGTGCCGGTGATGGATAAATTCTGGCAAGGTTTCAACCAGCAGATTCTGGGCAAAGCCGATGTAGAACGCCCTGGTAATGAATTAATCGACGAGCAATGCCCGAAATGTGGCCGCCAGTTGCAAAAACAGCTTAGCCGCTATGGCAGCTTTATTGGCTGTACCGGCTATAACGCCACGCCAAAATGTGATTACAAACGCAGTATCGATGGCGAAGCCAATGCCGCCAGCGAACCGGTAGTGATCGGGCAGGACGCTGAAACCAGCAAAGACATCTACCTGATGAACGGCCCTTATGGCCCTTATCTGCAGGTAGGCTTGCCAGTGGAAGGCGAAAAGAAAAAACCTAAACGCGTGAGTATTCCAAAAGAAATCCCGCTGAGCCAGGTGAATATCGATACGGCCAACATGCTGTTGAGCCTGCCGCGTGATTTGGGGTCGCATCCGGAAACCGGCAAAAAAATCATTGCCAACATAGGCCGCTTTGGGCCCTATGTGAATCACGACGGCAAATTCAAGTCCATTCCTAAAACCGAAAGCGTATTCGGCATTAATCTTGAAGGCGCTGTTGCCCTGTTGGCTGCGGCAAGTGGCCCGGCGGTATTAGCCGACCTCGGCGCCCACCCTTCCGGTGAAGGCAGGGTAGAAGTATTTTCTGGCCGCTTTGGTCCTTATGTACAACACAACGGTATACGCGCCACCTTGCCGAAGAGCGTGACACCGGAAGAGCTGACTATAGAACAAGCGCTGGAATTACTCACGGAGAAAGCTGCCAAGGGCGGCGGCAAAACGACGGGCAGGAAAACAGCGGCCAAAAAAGCGCCTGCTGCAAAAACCTCAACCGCAAAAGCACCCGCTAAAAAAGCCGCGACCAAGAAAGCCCCGGCGGCTAAACCCGCTGCCAAGCGTACTAAGAAAACTGCCGAATAGTACGCCAAACAAAAGACTAGCGAATGCTAAACTGTGAAGCATTAAAAAAGGAGCCCAGGCTCCTTTTTTATTTGGTGGGAATCGACCATAAGTGGTCCACGTTACCCAAACCCCAGGTTTCCGCAGATTCATTGCCGACAATTTCATCCATGCCTTTCGATAAATCCAGCTCAATCACGGGAATATACAGTTTGGACTTGGTGGAGAAAAAAGCCTTCACTACTGGTTTTAACAGGCTGGCAGGTGTTTGACGCACGACCACAGCCAAGAGCCCGGATTTCAGGATCACCACGGTACCTATCGGATAAATCCCCAGGCTTTTAACAAACGCTTTCAGGATATCCATATCAAAATGCCCTTGCCAGTTTGCCATGCGCTTCAACGCAATGCCTGGCTCCCAGGCAGGTTTATACGGACGGGTCGAGGTAACAGCATCATACACGTCGCACACTGCACCCATCTTGGCGAACAGTCCGATCTGTTCCGAAACCAGCTTTTCGGGATATCCGCTCCCATCCACTTTTTCATGGTGTTGCAGGCAAACCTCCAGCGTCGCCGGGTCAGTAATATCGGCTTGTATCAACATATCGTAGCCCAGCCTGGGGTGATGGCGCACCACCTCAAACTCTTGTTCGGTCAAAGGACCAGGTTTATTGAGTATCTCCAGAGGAATGCCTGCCTTGCCAACATCATGCATCAGCCCCGCCAGGCCAGCCTGTTTTACCTCTGCTTCAGATAACCCTAACGCTCGCGCCAGGGCCGTCATCAGTGCACAGACAGCAATGGAATGCATATAAGTACAATCATCGATTGTTTTCAAGCGCACCAAACTGACGAGGGCGTGCATATTGCGGGAAACCGATGCCGAAATCTCCTCTACGATAGGCAGCACTGCCTTCGCCTCAATCGCTTTACCCATACGCAAATCTGAAAACATGGATTCAATTTCATGGCGCGAAGACGCGATAATTTTGGCAGCCTGAGACTGCTCTTCCTCCACCGTTATCTGCTTAACTTTTTTAACAGGTACTCGCTGCAAGGCAGATTCATTTTCGTTTTTATCAGATGCCGGTTCTGTTTCTAGCGGTGATGGTGAAAAAACATCCAAGCCCTGGCTGACGTCAATCACAACCTCACAAACAAGGCTTTCCTGAAGTTTTTGCAAATCATCCGGGTCTTTGAGCACAAAATGCCTGCGCCAGAAAGGATGATTTATCCATGCGCCTTTCAGCTCGTGGATATACATCCCCAACCGCACATCTTTCACTAAAACCGTTTTGAGCATAAGCCAATCGACCTTTCTTGATTGCTTATTATCTTAACGACTATTAACGCCTGAAAATTGAGAGGAAAGAGGGCAAAAAGTCATCCGGAAAATAACTTTTACATGAATGTTTTTTACAGCAATTATTAATTGAAGACCTAAGTTAACGGTAACGAATTACTTGTCAGCAGAGCATGTGGCAGCTGTAGATGGAAAAAGGTGATGATAGCGTTTCGAGGCGTTAACTGCTTGCTCTATGGATTAATGCGTAGCCCAAAGATGTTCGATATTACCAATGCCCCAGCTTACGGCAGATTCATTGCTGACAATTTCATCGGCGCCTTGCCTGGCTAGATCGATTTCTTCCACCGGGATATGCACCAGCGACTTGGTAGAGAAAAATGCCTTCACTACCGGGGTTAACAAACTGTCGGCTGACTGGCGCACAACTACTGCGAGTCGGCCGGACTTGAGCATGACGACAGTACCTATCGGGTAAATACCCATGCTTTTGACAAAAGCTTCGAGCACTACCGGGTCGAAGTGACCAGTCCATGTAGCCATACGTTTAAGGGCGATGCCTGGTTCCCAGCCGGGCTTGTATGCGCGCGCTGAAGTGATGGCATCATAGACATCACAAATTGCACCCATTCTGGCATAAATGCTGATATTTTCACCCGCCAGATGTCCCGGGTAACCGCTGCCATCCATCTTTTCATGGTGATGAAGACAGACGTCCAGCGTCACCGGATCGGTGATATTGCCTTTGATTAACATGTCATAACCAATTTGCGGATGCTGGCGGATGACATCAAACTCATTATCGGTTAATGAACCGGGTTTGTTCAGTATCTGTAAAGGCACTTCGGCTTTACCCATATCATGCATCAAACCAGCCAACCCGGCCTGTTTGACTTCCACTTCTGACAATTTAAGTTCTTTAGCAAGATTGGTCATTAATGCACTGACGGCAATCGAGTGCATGTAGGTGTAATCATCCGCCGTTTTCAAACGCACCAGGCTGATTAAAGCATGTGTATTACGGGTAACCGATGCTGAAATCTCATCGACCAGCGGCATCACGTTTTCCGGTGCTATCGCTTTGCCCATGCGCAAATCCTTGAACATGGACATGATCTCGCGGCGGGAAGCCTGAATAATTTTAGCTGCCTTGCGATGCTCGGCATCCAGAGGTGCCTGTTTGACCGGTTCTTCTTCAAGCGCCAGGCTTTCCAGTTCCAGCAACGCCAACTCTTTATCTGTCAGAGGTGCCGGGACCACTTCGGGCTCAGGTAATACATCCAGCCCGCGCTTGGTATCAATCACTACCTGCTTGAGCGCACTACCCTTAAGTTTCAGCAGGTCCAGCTCATCCTTGAGGATAAACTTGGTACGCCAGAAAGGGTGATCCATCCATGGACCTTTCAGTTCATGGATATACATCCCGATTCTTACCTGGTTTACGGCGATTGTCTTTAACATGCAGCCCGCTTAAGTTTCTGCTATTTTTTAATTATGAATACTCATCATCTTACGCTTGATATCGACAGTAAATCGAAAAAAAAGAGGGCTAAAAGCCCTCTTTAAAATTACTTTTTGTATCAATGTATTTTCTGGATCAGAACCCTGCTGCTGCGCGTAAAGCGGCAGCTTTATCAGTCGCTTCCCAGGTGAATTCCGGTTCATCGCGGCCAAAGTGGCCGTAAGCAGCGGTTTTACTGTAAATCGGGCGTAACAGATCCAGCATTTTCACGATGCCTTTTGGACGCAGGTCGAAATGCTCACGTACCAGTTGCGTCAATTTATCATCCGAAATTTTACCGGTGCCGTAAGTTTCCACCATGATAGAAGTTGGCTGTGCCACACCAATCGCATAGCTGACTTGCACCAGGCATTTATCTGCCAGGCCTGCAGCGACGATATTTTTAGCAACATAACGGCCAGCATACGCTGCTGAACGGTCGACCTTGGAAGGATCTTTACCTGAGAATGCACCACCGCCGTGGGGCGCTGCACCGCCGTAGGTATCAACAATAATTTTACGGCCAGTCAGGCCGCAATCGCCTTGCGGGCCACCGATCACAAAACGGCCGGTCGGGTTGACCAGGAATTTGATCTCGCCTTTGATCAATTCAGCCGGCAGGGTTGGCTTGATAATTTCTTCAATCACCGCTTCACGGATCGCTTCCAGCGTCATCTCAGGTGCATGTTGAGTGGATACCAGCACAGTGTCGATCTTGTGCGGTTTGCCATCAACATATTGGATGGTGACTTGTGACTTGGCATCCGGGCGCAACCATGGCAAACGACCATCTTTACGCAATTGTGACTGGCGCTCCATCACGCGATGGCTAAGCCAGATCGGCAATGGCATCAGTTGCGGGGTTTCATTCACCGCATAACCAAACATCAGGCCCTGGTCACCAGCGCCTTGGTCCAGCGGATCATCATTCGCGTTATCCACACCCTGGGCAATGTCTGGGGACTGTTTGTCGTAAGCGACGAGTACGGCACAACCTTTATAGTCGATGCCGTAATCGGTATTGTCATAGCCGATACGCTTCACCGCATCGCGTGCGACTTTAATGTAATCGACATTGGCGCTGGTAGTGATTTCACCTGCCAGCACGATCAGGCCGGTGTTCGCCAATGTTTCAGCGGCTACGCGGGCAGTTGGGTCTTGTTCAAGAATTGCATCCAGAATGCTATCGGAAACCTGATCAGCTAATTTATCGGGATGGCCTTCGGACACGGATTCCGAAGTAAAAAGATATTCACTCATTGTTTGACGCCTTGAAAAGTAAAAATGGTTGATCAATGACACCGACTAAAGGCTGAAGCCGGGATCTAAAAGGAAGGAAGATTCTACCCGAGTTTACCTTGCTAACGGAATAAATGTTGCCCGCAAGCTGCCATAGCACGGGTTGTTAGAGTATCATTTCAAGCCATGAAACTCAGATTCACCAAAATGCAGGGTGCAGGTAATGACTTTGTAGTCATTGATGCGACTCAAACGCCAGTCCATTTATCACATACGCAGATCCAGCAGATTGCGAACCGGTTTTTCGGTGTGGGTTGCGATCAGTTGTTAATGGTAGAAACCACTGACACGCCTGGCATTGATTTCCGCTACCGAATTTTCAATGCCGACGGCAGCGAGGTCGAGCAATGCGGCAATGGTGCCCGTTGTTTCGTGCGCTTTGTAGTGGATAAAGGCCTGACCGACAAACGTGAAATCAGGGTGGAAACTGCCAGCGGCGTCCTGACCCTGACCTTGCAGGAAAACGGTCAGGTCACCGTAAATATGGGCGCACCTAGATTTTCTCCGGCACAGATCCCGTTTGAGGCCGATGCAGAAGCCACTGCTTACGAGTTACCGCTAGACGAAGATACGGTGACTATCAGCGCCGTGTCTATGGGTAATCCGCATGCGGTGATGCTGGTGGATAATGTGCATACTGCTGAAGTGGCGGTCCTGGGCCCGCAGATAGAATCCCACCCGCGCTTTCCGCAACGCGTGAACGCCAGCTTTATGCAGGTGTTAAACGAGCATGAGATCAACCTGCGTGTTTACGAGCGCGGTAGCGGTGAAACCCTGGCTTGTGGAACAGGTGCTTGTGCGGCAGCGGTTAGCGGCATTCAGCTGGGCACGTTGCAAAGCCCGGTGAAAGTACATACGCGTGGGGGCATACTGACCATTAAATGGGATGGCGGCCAGAGCCCGGTCATGATGACAGGCCCGGCAGATATCGTTTTTGAAGGCGAAATTGAAATTTAAGAAATGACACAAGCATAATGGAAGACAGTATTAACGAAAACGATATCAAGCTCTACCTCAAGGCGCACCCGGACTTTTTCGAAAGTCATGCGCATTTGCTGGCGGAGTTGTTTTTGCCCAGCCCGCACGGCAAAGGCACTATCTCGCTGGCTGAGCGCCAGCAAATTGCCCAGCGCGACAAAATCCGCGTGCTGGAATCACGCTTTACCGAGTTGATCCTGACCGCGGAAGAAAATGAAGCTACCGCGAATAAAGTACATGAATTAACACTGGGCTTATTGTTTGCCAAAGATGTTCCGGCACTGCATGCGCACCTGATGGAATTCCTGGCTAGCCACTTCCAGTTACCGAATGCACGACTCAGGCTCTGGGAAAACGAGAGCCATGGCGCGGATGACATTTTCATCACTGCCGAAGATTCACTGAAAAACTGGGCCAAGGATTTAAGCCAGCCATATTGCGGCACCCTGCCCACGATGGATATCGCCGGCTGGTTCACCGAATCCCCAGCCTCATTGGCAGTCATTCCCATGCGCTACCAGGACGTGACCTTCGGCTTGCTGGCGATTCCCAGTGAGCAGCGCAGCCGTTTTTATGCCGGCATGGGTACCTTGTTCTTAAACCGGATCGGGGAGCTAGTCAGCGCCTCGCTTGCCAGATACATTATATGAAAGCCCCCGCTGAGGTTTCCGCCAAGAGGTATCTTCTTGCGGCAATTGTCAGCGTAAAACCAATATTGCCGCGGGCGTTCATGACAGCGTTGCGCGGTACCTGCAGTTCTCAGTTACCGATTTTCACCCTTCCCCGCTTCCGGCGTACACATATCTTGCGACCTATACTTTCTGCTTGCTTATGCTTGCTGACACCAGGCTTTTGTCATGCATGAACTGCTGGATGACTACCTGGACTTCCTGCACTTTGAGCGTGGCTTAAGCGAGAACACGCGCAACAATTACCAGCGCGATATTGCCCTGCTACTCAAGCAGCATGCGCAAGACCTGAAAACCCTGACCCCGCAACATATACGGCGCAATATTGCCAGCCTGCACAGCCAGGGGTTGAGTGGCCGCAGCATCGCACGCATCCTCTCCAGCTGGCGAGGATTTTTCCATTACCTGGTACTGCATCATCAGTTTCCTGCCAACCCGGTCATCGGCTTGCGCCCACCCAAATCCCCTAAAACGTTGCCGCACGCGCTCTCCATCGAGCAGACCAACAAGCTGGTTGAACTGGAAGGCGACAGCCCGATTGTGGTCCGCGACCGTGCCATGCTGGAGTTGTTTTACTCTTCAGGATTACGCTTGAGCGAGGTAGTCGGACTCGACATTGAGCGGCTGGGTTTGCAGGAAGGCGTTGTCACCGTCATTGGTAAAGGCAACAAAACCCGCATGGTGCCACTGGGCAGCAAAGCTATAAAAGCCTTGTATGCATGGCTGAGTGTGCGCCCACTCTGGCTAAGCAAACGGCCTGCAGAAACCGCTGTTTTTATCAGCCAGCAAGGCCGGCGTATCAACGGCCGCACCGTAGAAATGCGTGTCAAAGACTGGGCAATTAAACAGGGTTTGCATAACCATGTGCACCCTCATATGCTGCGCCATAGTTTTGCCAGCCACGTGTTACAAAGTAGCGGCGATTTGCGCGCAGTGCAGGAAATGCTGGGCCATGCCAACATCAGCACCACGCAGGTGTATACCCATCTCGACTTCCAGCATCTCAGCAAGATTTACGATGCTGCGCATCCGCGTGCGCGCAAAAAATAAGCCGTTCAACCTTGGGTATATGGCAAAGCAAGGTTTTGCTGGGCCTCAAACTATGGCAAAATACCTCGAAACAGGTAAACCTTTTGCCAGTCACGTGGTTCTAAACATCACCTGAAGGTTGCTGCTATAAAAAACCACCGTTTCAATAATGCTAATCCAATAAAATTTTTCAAAACCATTTCGATTTCAACACACCATAAAAAAGGAAACACCATGGAACATACCTTACCACCATTACCATTTGCCAAAGATGCACTGGCGCCACACATGTCTGAAGAAACCTTTGAATATCACTACGGCAAGCACCATCAGGCCTATGTGACTAATTTGAATAACCTGATCAAAGGCACCGAGTTTGAAAACCTGAGCCTGGAAGAGATCATCAAGAAATCTTCAGGTGGCATTTACAACAACTCTGCACAAATCTGGAACCACACATTCTTCTGGAACTGCCTGTCACCAAACGGTGGCGGCGAACCAACTGGCGCGCTGGCAGATGCCATCAAAGCCAAATGGGGTTCTTATGAAGAGTTCAAGAAAGCATTCCAGACCTCTGCCGTTGGCAACTTCGGTTCCGGCTGGACCTGGTTAGTGAAAAAAGCGGATGGTTCAGTCGATATCGTGAACATGGGTGCTGCCGGCACACCATTGACCACAGGCGACAAAGCACTGCTGACCATCGACGTATGGGAACATGCTTACTACATCGACCACCGTAATGCGCGTCCAAAATTTGTCGAGACTTTCCTGGCAAACCTGGTTAACTGGGAATTCGCAGCCAAGAATTTTTCAGCTTAATCAGTAAGTAATACCCAACAAAAAGCCTCTAATTATTTAGAGGCTTTTTTTATGACCCATGCCAACAACTTGCAGTTAAGCCAGCAGTTTCTCCATACAAAAATCAATAAACCGCCTTACCCTTAATGGTATTTTCATGCGTTCCGGGTAATACATGTAGACACCCAGTCTCGGCACCCTGCCCTTTGGCAATAGCGGTATCAGTGCCCCGCTTTCAAGTTCTTTTGTGATCAGGTACTCGCTTAACTGGCCTATTCCTACTCCACGTTTGACTGCCTCAATTTCTGCTTCTATATTGTTGAATCTGGCAACAGAAGGGACATGAATATAATTCAGTTCATCCTGCCCCTGAAATTCCCAGGGCAGCTCTTTACCGGTCTGCGGATGCAGAAATGCAGTGCAGCGATGCATCTGAAGATCACTTACATCAGCCGGCAGGCCGTATTTTTCAATATAGTTCGGGGCAGCACAGATCACAGAAACGATATCCCCCAACTTGCGCGAAATGACATGCCGGTCCGGGGACTGGCCTGCCCTGAAACCAATATCGATTTTAAGCGTGACGATATCTGTAAAGGCATCGCTCAATAACAGGTCGAAATGCACATCGGGGTGAAGGGACTGGAACTCATCCATGACCGGGATCAGCACGCGGTTACCAAACGCCAGAGGTGCGGCCAGCCTGATCTTACCCGCCATGCCCTGTTTACTTTCTTCCAGCCCTGTGAGCGCCTCATCCAGCATTTGCATGCCTATATTTGCCTGCTGGAAAAGCTGCTCGCCTTCTTCCGTCAGACTCAAATGACGGGTAGAACGGTGAAGCAATTTCAGGCCGAGGTACATTTCAAGCTGCTTCACCGCCTTGCTCGCGGCTTGTGGAGAGACGCCTTGTTCAACAGCGGCCTTCCTGAAACTCATCGCGTTAGCAACCGCAAGAAACATGGTTAATGATTTGATCATCTTCATAAAAACAACTTTAAGTTGATAATCAATCAATTATATTGTGTATTTTATAAGCAATCCAGATTACTTATGATGACTTCCACGTACTGCACTTCGCAGCACCTGATATTAAGGAGATCATCATGAACACAGATTCAAAAGTTTGGTTTATCACCGGCGCCTCCAGAGGCTTTGGTGCATTGATTGCCAAAGATGCATTAGCGCGCGGTGACAAAGTGGTTGCCACTGCCCGCAACCCAAGAACGGTCGCTAATGCTTTAGGTAACCACCCCAACTTACTGGCATTAAAGCTGGACGTGACGGATGAACAAGCCGCTATCGCCGCAGCGCAACAAGCTATCCAGCATTTTTCCCGCGTGGATATCCTTGTCAATAATGCCGGCTATGGCTTGCTTGGTGCGGTTGAAGAATCCGGCGACCAGGAAGTAAAGGATCTATTCAATACCAATGTATTTGGATTATTGAACGTGATACGCGCAATCGTGCCTTATATGCGCGCGCAATCCAGTGGCCATATCATTAATCTCTCGTCTATCGGCGGCTATGCCTCCTACCCGGGCTGGGGCGTGTATTGCGCGACCAAATTCGCCGTTGAAGCACTCACTGAATCACTTGCCTATGAATTGAAACCGCTGGGCGTTGTTGCAACCACTGTAGAACCAGGTTTCTTCAGGACCGATTTCCTGGATAGCTCATCCCTGGTATCTACCAAAAATAGCTTTACTGAGTACGCCGCTACTGTCGGTGCCATGCGGGAATTTGCAGCATCGGCCAACCATGCCCAGCCTGGCGACCCGGCAAAACTATCACAAGCTATCCTGAAACTGGCGGATAGTGAAGACCCGCCTTTAAGGTTGCCATTGGGCTCAGATACCGTACACAAACTCTTGGAGAAAAACCGCTTTGTAGAAAACGAACTTGATACCTGGCGCGAACTAGCTGTTTCTACAGACTACGCTTGAATCGCTGCCCCGGCCTCATAGTGAAGCCGGGGGTTGCATAGACCAAAATGAGGCGATAACCTTATGGCACGATTACAATCGCATCTACTAACCCCGCCTGCACAGACAAGAGATCATGGACTTTAAAATACTTTCTGCTTTTTATTTGGTACCGTTATTTATCTCGGCAATCGGGTCTTTGATCGAATTCCGCAATTGCGAATTCGATACCCTGAAACACGCATTGGGCAAAGCATTCTTTCTTGCTTTCAGGAGTATGGTGCCGGTGCTTAATATCTTTTCGGCCATTCTGTATTTGATTACTTGCGGAACCTTTACCTGGAAAAAATTAGCTTTCTCAAGAAAGTGATGCGATCAAATATGGGTATCAAATTCGCTATTTTTTATTTAAAGCATCTCGGCTTCAGTCATGTCCTGCGCAGAATTGCCTGCATTATGGATCACCCACTGCTCAAACAGCTCCATGGCTAGCGGCCGCGTGAAATAGTAACCCTGGAACATCTGGCAACCGAGGTTTTTCAGTACCCGTAGCTGTGCTTCCGTTTCCACGCCTTCCGCCAATACTTCAAGCTGCAAACTGTGCCCCAGTGAAATAATCGCATTGACTATGCTTTCGTAATCGCTGTCGTTGAGCATGTCGCGCACAAATGATTGATCAATTTTCAGCTGGTCAAACGGCAAGCGTTTCAGGTAAGACAAGGATGAGTAACCGGTACCAAAATCATCTAGTGAGAAACATACGCCGACTTCGCGCAAGGCAGTCATCTTGGCAATGATGTCTTCCACATTATCTACCAGCATGCTTTCGGTTAGTTCAAGTTTTAGCCTGCCCGGCTGAATACCGGTCTCCACCACCATGCGCTGCACTTGCTGCACAAAGTCAGGCTGCAGATATTGCTTCGGGCTGACGTTTACCGACAGCACCAGTGACTGTAATTGTTCATGTGCTGACCACTCCAGCAATATCTGGCAGGCTTTTTGTAACACCCAGTGGCCGATCTCGACGATTTGGCCTGAGCTTTCGGCCATGGTCACAAACTGGTTAGGCATGATCAGGCCGCGTTCAGGGTGCTGCCACCTGATCAACGCCTCGGCACCGGCGATTGCGTGCTGCTGGTTATATTGCGGCTGGAAATGCAGCAGGAACTGTTGCTCTTCAATCGCTATGTGCAAGTCAGCTTCGAGGGCAACACGATGCAGCAATTCGGTTTCCATCAGCGTATCAAAGAACTGGTAACCATTTCTGCCGGCTTCTTTGGCTTTGTACATGGCCATATCCGCCCGCCGCAACAGCTCTTCAGACTGGCTGGGCGAGTCACAATCAAACAGCGCCACGCCTATACTCGGCGAGGTGTAATGCTGGTAATGGTTTAAATTAAAGGGTTGCTCAAACGCCGCGACAATTTTTTCACAGACGATACGCGCCTGTTTCTCCGCCTGCAGCGGGTCGCGGTGCAAGCCATCCAGCACCACCACGAACTCATCACCACCGAGACGGCTGACGGTATCCAGGCGGCGTACCGAGCCCTTGATCCGCTTGGCTACTTCCACCAGTAAAGCGTCGCCAATATCGTGGCCATGCGTATCGTTGAGTGTTTTAAAGTTATCAATATCAATAAACAGCAGCGCACCACCGGTTTTCTTGCGCATGGCTTTGCGCAAATGCGCCGTCAGTTTTTCCTGTAACAGCAAACGGTTAGGCAGGCCGGTCATGGTGTCGTAATAGGCCAGCTGGCGGATTTGTTCATCTGCCTGTTTGCGTTCAGTGACATCGCGTAATACCAGTACCCAGTGGGTATGCCGCCCGCCTCTGTCGTGCAAGGGCAACGCATCCATCTCCAGTGAAACGCTTTCGCCTGCAGGGTTAGTGGTCACGACTTCAGCCGTGATCGGCTTCATCTGCTGGAAAGCCTGTTTGATATTTTCAAGTTCACGCTTGGGCGTGGCTGCGTTAAAGATATCAAACGGTGAACTGCCACTTAAATGCTCGAGTGACGATCCGGTAATTCTGGTGAATGCTTCGTTCAGGAACACAATTTTTTGTTGCATGGGCGCTTGCACAGGCGCCTCGGTAATCATCACGATGTCATTGAGCCGGGAGATGCCGCTACGCAACAAATTGAGCTGTTCATCCGACTGCTCGCGTTCAATCGCCAGGCCGAGAATTTGCGCATAGCTTTCGACAAAATCGATTTCTACCTCCGTCGGCATATGCGGATGCCTGCGGTAAACCGCGAGCACACCCAGGGCATGCCAGCTGCGCGACAGGATTGGTGCGCTCCAGCAAGCCTGCAAGCCAAAGGACTGCGCCAGTGTCTGGTTTTCGTCACCAAATGGATATGTTTGTATCTCTTTGGCAATTACCCGGCTTTGGGTGAGTGTGGTGATCTGGCTGGCTGGCAGGGAAATGCCATCCATCGCCTGCGTGTATGGTAAAGGCAGTTTTGATAAAGCGGCATGGCGCAAATGCCCTTCTTTATCCATGAGCAAGATAGCACAACAGGCACCCTGAAATTGCAGCTCTATCAGTTGCGCTGCGGTGTTGAGAATTTCGTGCAAGGAGACATCTGCCAGCATCATGGCCTGGATTCTGCTCTGCCCTTGCTTAATAGCTTCCAGCTGCTTCTGGTCGGTAATATCCTGTAACGAGCCTTGCAGCTTTACAATATTGCCATCTGCATCCCGCACCGGCTGGCCCATGGCACGCACCCAGAAACGGCGGCCGGTGGCAGTGATCTTTTCCAGTTCCAGGTCGTAAGAAATACCTTCTTCTATGCATTTTTTAAGTGCACTTTGCATTAATGGCTGATATTCAGGCACGAACATATTCACACCCTCTTCAACTGTAGGCGAATAGCCGGCCGGCATGTCGTGCAAAGCAGCCACTTCGTCAGACCACTGCAAGGCACCACTCTTGATATCGACCATCCAGCCGCCGATTTTCGCCACACTGCCAGCGACTTTAAGCAAATATTCCGCCTGGGTACGACGGTGTATTTCATTCTGTAATGCCTGGGTCCTGTTGACCACTTGCCGCCGGATTTGCAGATTCCATAAAAAGGTGACGCCCAGTATCAGCAACAGGATGGAGACGCCACGCGCCAGCCATACGATATAAGGACGCTTGACCCGCATATCGCCCTGGTACATAAAGCCTTTAAGGTCAATATAGGGAGGTACCAATCCATCATCTGCCAGCGTTTGGGCAATGGCAACCCAGCGCTCTTCGTTCATATGGCCCCAGGGCACGACCTCTGTCAGCACATATGGATGCATCATGTTGGCTTCGCGCAACAGCGTTTGTTCACTGACGCCGCGCTTAAGCACACCCGGCATGCCCGCAATATTCCTGGCCATCTCTTCCTGGTGACTCAGCGCGTATAACCAGCCTTTTTTAGTGGCACGCAAGAATGCATCCACACGCTCGGGATGGGTGTTCAGCTCGCGTTCACTGGTAAATAAAACATCACCATAAAAATCAATGCCATAAGATTGATTGGTGATGATGGCAGGCGAATACCCCATTTGCTTCAGCTGTTCCGGCTCATCCATGGCATAAGCAGAAATCACGTCCACTTTGCCATCGATCAAATCCTGCAGGTTCCAGCTATGGGGCACCAGGGTCATCTGCTTGATATCCAGATGCTGCTTCAACAACATGGCTTTGAACTGGAACACACCCTGGTCATCGGTCGACATCATGATGCGCTTGCCGACCAGGTCTTTAGGATGCTGGATATTGCTTTGCTGCAGGCTGAGCAATACGCCGGGAGAATGCTGGAAAATAGCCGCCAGTGCCACTAATGGTTTACCGGAGATACGCGCCACTAAAACTTCGGCATCGCCGATACTGTAATCAGCTTGCCCGGACAGCACCTGCTGTACCGGCGGTCGGTCTTTGCTGCCTTCTATGATCTTGACGTTGAGGCCTTCGTCTCGGTAATAACCTTGTTCCTGCGCAGCATAATAGCCGGCGAACTGAAACTGGTGCCGCCATTTCAGTTGCAGGGTAATATCTTCAGATGCAGCGGACACAGCTGTACTGGCGAGCGCGATAATAGCCGCCAGCCATCTGAATATATAGAGGGTTGAATTGCGTTTCATGAAGGTTTAGAAAAACAATATCACTGCAATGTGGTTGGGCATTTTGCCGGTAATTAAGTCCAGCCTGATTTATACCTTAACTACCGGCAATCACATTGGGTAAACAGACAGCGATTTATGGCGGATTCGATGCATTTGATGACATCTCGCCAAGATAAATGGCTGTAGGAGCATTTTCTCCCACAGACATTTAGATGATTGAATTGCTTAGTAGGGTGGCGGTTTTAGCATGGTTGCCAAAGCCAGCATAAGTGCAGAAACGATCACCAGTAATTGATAGCCGCTCACAAAATTGCCACTACCGTCGTGCAGCAAGCCCATGATAAAAGGTCCGCAAGCGGCTATTAAATACCCCACCGTCAGCACAAAAGCATTCCAGCGATTGGCTGCATCTGGTGTGTGGGTATGATCCAGCGGCAAGGTCATCGCCAGGGTAAACGCGCCACCTAGCCCAAAGGCCGTGACCGGCACCCATAACCAGGGCCATGCGCCCGGGGTAGCCATTCCAGCCAAACCGATGGTGGCAACCAGGCTGCAGCCTGCCAGCCAGCTACGCCGGTCAAGATTCCGGCTAAACATGCCAGCAACCGGGCTCGCCAGCATGAAGCAAAAAGTAAAGCTCGCAAGCACAGCACCCGCCTCACCGGCAGGCATGCCGCCTTCCTGATACATGGCTGCTGTCCAGGTCAGGATAGAGTAAAACAGGAAATTTACGCAGGCAAAAAACAGCGCAATCATCCAGGCAACAGGTGTGCGGAACGGTAATCGCGTTTCGGTGGCGGGGAGTTTGGTATTCGCCACGGTTGGCTGGTTGTGCACAGATTTGCGTATCACACACCACCAGGCAACCATGGCAATCACTCCCAGCAACGCCCATACACCGACTGCCATCCGCCAGCCTGTAGATTGTAATAACCAGCCAGTCAGCCCGGCAGACAAGGTACTGCCAAGTGACAATGCTGTCGCATATATGCCCATGATCAAAGCCGCTCGCGAGGCAAAACTGGCTTTGGCGATGCCTGCAAACATGGCACCTGCCACCGCGATGCCTGCACCAACGCCCACCGTCGCGCCTATCAGCAAACTAGTATTACCGGCAAAAGCACGTGTGAATATTGAAACACTCAACAGACCCAAAGCAATCATCAGCACTTTATTGACGCCAAACTTGCGCACCAGCCATGGCGTTGGCAATGCCAGCGCACCCATTAATACATCCGGTATTGCTGTCATCATTGAGGCCGTGGCATGGCTCAAGCGGAATGATTCAATAATGGCTGGCAAGGCTGGCCCCATGGACACAATGCCAGGCCGCAACGCGATAGCCACCAGCACTATCGCCAGCACCAGCCACCATTCGCCATGTGAAAACCTCGCCTGCTTGCCCGCCCTATTGATCATGCCTGCTCTCCATATGTTTAAGGCAACACTCTAGCGGGAAGCAAGTAGTTAAAAAATACGCCATTTGTCTGATATGGCGAATAAGATGATAAAGACCAGCGTAATTTTTCTTGCCCAAAAAATGACAGGGAGTCGTGTAAAATGCACCAGGCATCAGGATACTGATGCTTGCTGTTTATAATGCCTATGGAGAACACCGTTGAAACTGGCCACCTGGAATGTTAATTCACTGACTGTACGCCTGCCGCATGTACTGGACTGGCTGGCCGCCAATCAACCGGATGCGCTCTGCCTGCAGGAAACCAAACAGGAAGACAGCAAGTTTCCCTATGCCGCTTTGAAAGAGGCGGGATTCAATGCCATCCACAACGGGCAACGCACTTACAATGGCGTGGCCATCATCAGCCCGCATGCGATTAACGAAGTGCATGTCGACCTGCCGAACTTTGCCGACGAGCAAAAACGTATTATTGCGGCGACCATACAAGGTGTCCGCATCATTTGCGCTTATGTCGTGAATGGCCAGGCACTGGATTCAGACAAGTTTCAATACAAACTCAACTGGCTCAACGCCTTGCACAACTGGCTAACTGATGAATTAAAGCAGCATGAGAAGCTGGCTTTGCTGGGCGATTACAATATCGCGCCGGATGACCGTGACTGCCATGACCCGGTCGCCTGGGAAGGCCAGGTACTGGTCAGCCCGCAAGAGCGTGAGGCATACCAGAAGCTGATGGCACTGGGGCTGTCAGACAGCTTCCGTTTATTTACTGATGAAGCCGGGCATTACAGCTGGTGGGATTACCGGATGGCAGCGTTCCGCCGCAATATGGGCTTACGTATCGATCATATCCTGGTCAGCAACGCGCTGAAACCGCTGTGCCAGAGCTGCCTGATAGACAAACTGCCGCGCAAACTTGACCGGCCCAGCGACCACACACCTGTGGTGCTAACGCTCGCTGATGCGTAACTATTTCTAGTTTAAACTGCCCGCTCAGACCAATATCTAAACACTGGGCATCACAAACTTGATGCCCTGTAATACTTCCAGGATACTGGCTTTCAGGCGTTTATTCAGTTCACCCTCAATCACCTGCATTTGTGCGCTGACCATGCCCTGCACTTTGTCTTGCAACTCGGTTTCGACTGAAGATAATTCAGTACTGAATTTTTGTTTAAACTCGGCTGTCTGCTGCCCGGTGAATTCGTCAAACGCGGTTTGCAGGGTCTGCTTGTATTCTTCTACCAGCCTGGCTTCCATCGCTTCCTGACCGGTCGTCAGCGTTTCCTTGCTGCTCTCCTGCAAATGGTGGATATGATCCGCCATGGTCTTTTCCAGTTGTTCCTGCATCTGCAGTACCTTGGTCGCAATCTGCGCCTGCTGGTCTTCAATCAGTTGCGCCAGCTTTTCTTCCAGCTTTTGCTTGCCTGCGTTTTCAGCTACTTCACGGATGGTCTGCTCGGTAGTCGCCAGCAACTGTTGCTGTACTTCAGTTAATCTGGAAAACTCTTGCGTTAACCTGGCAACTTCAGCTTCCACCGATTGCAGCTGTTGCTTGCCGAGATTACCCATAGCTTCACGAAAAGCCTGTTCCACCGATTGAATGCTTTCCCCAACTTGCGCTTGCACCTGTTTTGACAACCCTTGCTGGATGGATTCAGCATATTCTGCTAATGCCTGCTGCTCGACAACGGTGCGCTCAAAAGCGCGTTGCCCGAGCTGACTGGTCACTGCATTGGTAATTTCTGGTAGCAGCGCCTGTTTGACCTGGGCAACCAGTTCGTCCATATCCAGTGCCGCTGGTGCGGTTTTTTGTACTACCTTGGTTAATACCGGAATTTCTGAGATATCCACACGACCTCCGTAGCGCAGTCGCTATTGCGTCTGCATGTTCATATGCTGAATTTCGTAACCGCGGTCGCGGTAAAACGCGTAACGCTGGCGGCCGGCAGTTTTGTCATCTCCGGCCGAACCGATCAGCTCGAACAAATGCCGGAAACGGCTGAAAAACTTGGGTAGCTCTGTCTGGCAATTGAACAGCATGTCATCCTGGCGGATATGTTCCGGTAACCAGGCCAGCAGCACCGGCGTTAAACCCGCCTGCGGAGCATCTGCCAATACATTGGGTATAAATGCCGATTGCTGCCACAAACTCTGGCTGAGCTGTTCTGCCGCCTCTGCCGACTCCAGGTAAACAGTCACCTGCCGCTGACGCGCGACCGCCTGTTCGACCAGGTGCAACATCAAACTGGTCCTGTCAGGAATATCGGTATAAAAGCGTACTTTTGTCATAGCGTGATCTTGGTGTCATAGCTTTATCTTGGCGTCACAGCGTTTGGATCTTTAGCCTGTCAGGCTTTTTCAGTCACCTGTTGCAACAGGTAGGTCACCAGCAATGGTACCGGACGGCCGGTGGCACCTTTTTCCTTGCCGGATTTCCAGGCAGTGCCGGCGATATCCAGATGTGCCCAGTCATATTTCTTGGCGAAACGTGACAGGAAACAAGCGGCCGTGATGCTGCCGCCAGCACGGCCACCGATATTGCCCATATCTGCAAAGTTGCTGTCCAGCTGGCCCTGGTACTCATCCCACAATGGCATCTGCCAGGCACGGTCTTGCGCTTTTTCACCGGCGTCCAGCAGTTTTCTGGCCAGCGCGTCATTATTGGCAAACAAACCGCTGGGGTGATGACCCAATGCGATCACGCAGGCGCCGGTCAATGTCGCAATATCAATCACGGCAGAAGGCTCAAACCGCTCGGCATAGGTAAGCGCATCGCACAGAATCAAACGCCCTTCCGCATCGGTATTCAATACTTCAATGGTCAGGCCGGACATACTGGTCAGCACATCACCCGGTTTGGTCGCGCGGCCGCTAGGCATGTTTTCGCAGGTAGGGATCAACCCTACTACATTCAGTGGCAGATCCAGTTCGCCGATCGCTTTAAACACGCCTAGGACACTGGCTGCACCGCACATGTCATATTTCATTTCATCCATATCGGCGCCTGGCTTGAGCGAAATACCGCCGGTATCGAAAGTAATGCCTTTACCTACCAGCACCACCGGCTTTTGCGTTTTCCTGCCTTTTAAATGTTGCAGCACAATAAAGCGTGGTGGTTCGTCACTGCCGCGCGTCACACCCAGGAATGAACCCATTTCGAGTTTTTCAATCTCGGCTTCTTCCAGCACCTCGACTTTGAATCCATAGTCTTTTGCCAGCTTTTCGGCCTGTTTGCCCAGGTAAGTCGGCGTACAGATGTTCGGTGGCAGGTTACCCAGGTCTTTAGCCAGCGCCACGCCATTACCTACGCTCTGGCCTTGTTTTACGCCAGCTTCAGCCACTTCAACATCAGGTTTGCCGACCAGTAAAGTAATCTGCTTGAGCGGCTTGGGCTCTGCTTTCTTTTCCTTGACCGCATTCACCTGGTAGATGGATTCCCAGGCAATCTCAGCCAGCGCAGCTGCTTTTGACTGGGTATCAGATTTTTTGATCACTAACCCGGCAAAATCTGTGGCCAGACTCTCGACGCCAGCGGGCAAACTTTTAATGGCAGCGCGGAATGCATTACGCAAGGTTCTCAGGCTGAACTCTTCAGATTTACCCAGGCCCACCAGCAGCACCCTGCTTGCGGCAATTCCGGATAACTGGCGTAATAATAAAGTGCTGCCAGGCTTACCTTCGATATCACCGGATTTCAGCGCAAGTGTGATGGCTTTACCACTCGCTTCATCCAAAGATTTGCCAAGATCAGTCAGCTTACGGCCTTCATAAACGCCCACCAGTAAACAATCGGTACGCAATTTTTCCGGGCCAGTGCTTTTTATGCTAAATTCCATCTTTATCCTTTTATGTTCGAGTGCCTGTGACTTGAGCGATGATTGTATTATCTAGTGTTTTATGCTGATTTCAAAGCGGTGCATTTAAATTGAAAATATTCAAACGTGCATTGTCCGCAGAGTTGATGTCCTCATCTTCTGCCATTTTCCTGATTATTCTGGGTATCGTGGTCGCACAGCGCGCCGGTAATATCGTGCGCCAGGTTTCCAAAGGAATTCTGCCTAACGACGCCATAGGCACCATCCTTACCTTCAGCCTGGTAAAACTAATGCCTATGATGCTATCACTGGCTATTTTCCTGGCTGTATTGCTGACGTTAACCCGCTGGCACCGTGACTCGGAAATGGTGATCTGGATGAATGCCGGGCTCAGCCTGCGCCAGTGGGTAGTGCCTATCCTGCGTTTTATTTTCCCTATCGTGCTGATCATCAGCTTGCTCAGTTTGTTTGTGATGCCGTGGGCAACCGAAAAAGCCGACGGCTACCGTGAACAACTGAAAAAGCGTGATGAGCTTTCTTCTATCAGCCCCGGTGCGTTCAAGGAATCGAACAACGGCGAGCGTATTTACTTCATCGAGAGCTTCGACAAGCTGGGTTACGAAGTCAAAAATATCTTCGTCCAGTCACGCCAGCATGGCAAAACCGGCATCATCACGGCAAACCGCGGTAGCCGTTATAAAGCAAAAAACGGTGATAACTTCCTGGTCTTGCAACATGGCAGGCGCTATGAGGTAATCCCCAATACGCTGGACGTTTCGACCACCGAATTCGAACGTTACGATATACGCATAGAGACCAAGGAAACCGCGCCAGAGGCAGGCACCGCGCAGGCGAAGACCACGCTTGGCCTGATGACGGATGCTTCGCTCTCTGACCAGGCGGAGCTGCATTGGCGGTTCGCGATTCCTATCTCCACTATTGTGATGGTACTGCTGGCAATACCGTTGAGTTTTGTCGATCCGCGCGCTGGGCGCTCGCTGAATATCATGTTCGCAATCCTGATTTTTATTATCTATAACAACGTGCTAAGTATTTTCCAGGCGTGGATCACGCAAGGCAGGATTTCGGCTTGGGTAGGTTTATGGCCGGTGCACATCTGTTTTGTGTTGCTGGGCTGGTATTTATACCATAGACGAAAACACCTGAAACCATTGATTCCTGACCTGTTCAAACGTCGCATCAAGGCTGCATAATCCATGAGCCTGTCTATCCTCAACCGTTATTTTTGGCGCGAAATCAGCTTTAACATCATGCTGGTACTGTTTGGCCTGCTCGCCATGTTCTCATTCTTTGACCTGCTGCAAGAACTGGATAGCCTGGGCAAAGGCCATTACGGCATCAACAGCATGCTGACGTTTGTCGCGCTGAGTATCCCCGGGCATATTTATGAAGTGGCGCCGGTGGCTGTTTTGCTGGGCATTGTATATACCCTGGGCGCCATGGCCGGCAACTCCGAGCTGATTGTCATGCGCACCAGCGGCATTTCACTGAAAGTGATTGCCAAAATATTGCTGAGCATAGGCCTGGCATTTGCCATTGTCACCTTCATGATTGGTGAAATTCTTGCGCCATTAAGTGAAAAAATGGCACAGCGGATTCGTATCCAGGCCACCGATTCCGTTGTGGCACAAGATTTCCAGTCCGGCCTATGGATTAAAGATGGCAGCAGCTTCGTCAATGTGAACACAGTGATGCCGGATAGCAGCCTGGTGAATATCGATATCTATGACTTTGACCCCCAGTTCCGCCTGCGCAGCATCAGTCATGCAGAAAAAGGACACTTTGCCGATGATCACTGGAAACTGCTTAACGTCACGCAGACCACCTTCAATCATGAGCGTGCCATACAAAACAACTCGGTGACTTCCAAGTTTGTAAAACAGGCGCAGTGGGAATCGCTGATCAGGCCTGAGCTGCTCAATGTCTTGCTGGTACTACCGGAAAAAATGTCAGCCTGGAACCTGTATAGTTTTATCCAGCACTTGCATCGCAATGGTCAGAAAAGTACCCGTTACCAGGTCGCTTTATGGTCCAAACTGATCTATCCACTAGCTTGCCTGGTGATGGTGGTACTCGCCCTGCCGTTTGGATTTTTGCAGCAGCGTGCCGGCGGCATCAGTGCCAAAATCTTTTCCGGCATCTTGCTTGGCGTGGTCTATCAGATCATGAACCGGGTATTTGTGCACCTTGGGGTGCTCAATGACTGGTCACCGTTATTCAGTGCAATAGGCCCGACGCTACTGTTCCTGTTTGCGGGACTGGGTATGCTGCACTATGTTGAGAAACGCTAGGTTGAAAAGCGCTAACTGACTCAAAGCTACAGCCTGATCACACGCGAGCCAAGCAAGCGGTCATGCAAAAACTGCTGTTCGCGATCCAGGATAGCCCACCACAAGGTTAATCCGGCCGGTAACAGTAACAGGCTGGCAACAACATACCGCATCACCGCCTGCTGCCATTCTAATAATTGCCCTTGTTGATCGACCACTTTCAGCTTCCATGTCTGGCTGGCTAATGTTTGCCCGCCCACCGTCCAGCAACGGACAAAATAAGCGCCCATGCTTCCCCACACCAGAAGTTGCAACCCCAATCTTTTCACGCCATGGCCGGCATCGCCAAACAGCATGTAATAGATCGCAGTCAGCACCAGCGCTAGCGCCAGCATCAAAAGCGATTCGTAGACCACGGCAAGGTAACGCTTAATCAAAGATCTCATACCCACTTTCGATAACAAAAACCCCGCAGATGCGGGGCCTGGCAGGATAAAACTGGATGAATCAGAGATTCCAGCTTATTTCTGATCCCAGCTGTCTTCCCACATGCAGTGTTTGATTTTGTGACGGTTAGCAATGATTTCGTCTATGCTAGGCTCGTCGTTCAAGGCACGTTTCAATGCCAGTTTGATGGCTTCGTAGTTGTTTTTGTACAGGTCAGCCTTGTCCAGGTTAGCTTCTTTGGCACAGCCCGGATCGATCCACAATAAAGCAACGATACACAGGTCGTTCACCAGCTCTTTAGGGATAATGCCTTCAATAACAGCATCGGTAATACCATCAGCGACACCTGCCTGCACCACGCCACCGAACAATTCAATGTTCAATGAATCTTTCAGGGTCACTTTAGGCACCATCATCGTCGCCGGGCGCACCATCTGGTTGATGTCACGCACGGCAAACATGGCTGTGTGGCCTTTAGTTTGCGCCATCATGTTGGCAAATGCAGTACCGACCGGGCCATCCACAGCGCCAATCACGATTTCTGGCATCGCTGCGGTTACATCTTTACCTTCGGAAAATACGGTAGCTTCACCGGCTTTTAATACGATCTTTGACATGAGAATTCCTTTGTATGTCTGGAAGTGAGAGAAAACTTAAACCGCAATTATACCAGTTCAAGCTGCATATCGACATGCATGATATTGGCATCCAGATAAGGCTCACTGCACACCACAAAGCCTGCGCGCTCATAAAATTTCACTGCCTGTGTTTGCGCTGAAAGGCGTGCATACATTGCTTCCTGATAGCGGCATTCCTGGATGGTCTGTAGCAACAAGGCCTCGCCCACACCTTGCCCTCTCCATTCCGCCAATACTGCCATCCGTCCTATATGGCCATCCTCCAGTACTCTGGCACACGCAGCCGGCTCACCCTCTATCACGGCCAGAAAATGGGTGGCTGTCGCATCCGATGCATCCCACTCCAGAGCAACCGGTACCTGCTGCTCTTCAATAAACACACGCTTACGGATCTCGCGGCATTCAGGCCATAGAGCATGCTGGGTATCAAATCGGTGAATGATTAATTGAGTGCGTTGTACCGACAAGTTAAGCCCCGGATGAAAGTTTGCAATTGTGATAAGCCACAGGCATTATAGGCGCTTTATAAAAACAGGATTTGAGGAAAAGAAATGTTGTGTCCATTACAAACTGCTGCAGCCAGGATTCTGCTGGCGATGGTGTTCTTTGGTATTGTAATTTTGAAGTTGATTGCGATTACTTCTGTTCCTGAGGGCTATTTGCAATATCAATCCATGCTTGGACAGTTAGGTTTGCCTGCTGTGTTTGCACCGTTGCTCATTTTGATTCAACTGGTGTTTGGTTTAGCTTTGCTGGTCGGCTTTAAAACTAAAATCAGTGCGCGTGTACTGGGTGTGTTGGCAGCATTTATGGCCATCGTATTAAGCCAGGCATCTCTGGATGCATTTTTTGCCTACATGGGGATTGCCGGTGGCATGTGGTTGCTGAGTCTTTATCCACAGACCGGCTACAGCCTGGATAACCGCCAGAAATAATTTTTTGATAATAAAAAAGCCGGGGTTTTCCCCGGCTTTTTTATTTGTTTCAAACTGGTGATCATCCTTTGATCCGTATACCCAGCTGCTTGAGTTTACGGTACAAATGCGTGCGCTCCAGGCCGGAAATATCAGACAGCCGGCTCATGTTGTTTTTGACAAGCCGCATGTGGTATTGAAAGTAAAAACGCTCAAACTCATCTCGCGCTTCACGCAATGGCTGGTCAAGATTCAACGGCATATGCTGCTCTGCTGATTCTGCGATCTGGCCTTGAAAATCTTTCAGTACCCGCTGTACATCTTCCTGCGTAATGCTGTCACCCAGGCTGGTCATCAGCAGGTTCTGCACCACCGACTCCAGCTCATCCAGGTCGCCAGGCCAGTCTGCGTTGCGCAGCGCATTTAACGCCGCCACATCAAACGATTTGTAATCGATCTTGCTGGCTTCTACCATCAAGGTAGCCATGGCATTAGCCAGGTCGGGTATATCCTCTTTATGCTCGTCCAGGCAAGGCACTTTTACGGCAGCACCAGCCAGCGTCTGCAACAGGGATTGCTCCAGCATGGCTTTTTCAATCAGTTGCGGCAAGCCATATTCGCTGCCGCAGATGACGCGAACACCGTATTTTTCTGACTTGGCGATCAGTAAACTCAGGCCTTTTTGTTCGGTTTTCCCCAAGCGGGTGACCTCATCAACGAACACCACGCCTTCGCGCGCCTGTTCAAGAATTTCCATCGGTGCCGAGACCAGTTTGTCGTATTCGGTCAATGCAACCCACGGCGTATTTGGCGGGCGCAGGAATTTGGCACATAGCGCCACGCTGCCGCCTTTTTTACCGATCAGGAATAAAGTATTTTTATGGCGTGCCAGTTGCTCTAAACGTTGCTTGAGCTCCTGGATGACAGCGCTTTTGCCAAAGCTGGAAAGATTGATTTCCGTATGCGCGAGGTGCTCGGTGTGCTTGATGGCGGCGCCCACGGTTTTGAGCAGTTTTTGCAACGCAATCGGTTTTTCCAGGAAATCGAACGCGCCCAGGCGGGTGGCTTCAATTGCCGTATCGATGGTGCCGTGGCCGGACATCATGATCACCGGCATGGTCAGTAAACCGGCATTTGCCCACTCCTTGAGCAGGCTGATGCCATCGCAATCCGGCATCCAGATATCCAGCAATACCAGGTCCGGTCGCTGCTTGAGTCTTTCTTCGCGTGCCAATTGGGCATTTTCTGCCAGGCGGACTTGATGACCTTCGTCGCGCAAGATGTCGCTCAACAACTCGCGAATGCCGACTTCATCATCAACCACCAGTATATTCCGTGATGCCATGTCCATACTTCCTTACACGATGCGCTCTACGCGCCGACGCTGTTGTTTATCGATGGGCAGGTGTATGGTCACGCTGGCGCCCCCTTGTGGCAGATTATCTATGCGTATCTGTCCACGTTGTTCTTCTATCATTTTCTTCACAATCGCCAAACCCAGGCCAGTGCCGTGCGATTTAGTGGTGACATAGGGTTCAAACACCCTGGCCATCACATCGGTAGGGAAACCACCGCCATTGTCAGTTAGCGACAGTTTCACACGCTCGCCATCGCAATCCGTCAGTATCACCACTTGCGGCCGCTCCACCTGGCTCATCGCATCCTGCGCGTTTTGCAGCAGATTATGCAGTATCTGCCGCATCATGGTGGCATCGGCCTGCACTTCGGGCAACTGCTGGTGTAACACCAGCTCAAGCTTGACCGCAGACCCATTGTACAAGCGGCTCACATCCCGGATCAAAGCATTTAAATCCAGTTTAACCAATAACGCGGCCGGTGTCCTCGCATATTCACTAAATTCATTGACCATGTTTTTCATGGCCTGCACCTGATTGACGATTGTGTCAGTCGATTTCAGCAACATTTCGGCATCTTTACTATCCAGCTTGTCATGCAGTTTAAACTGCAACCGCTCGGCAGAAAGCTGTATTGGCGTCAACGGGTTTTTGATCTCATGCGCCAGCCTTCTGGCCACTTCTGCCCAGGCCGCGTCACGCTGCGCCTGTGCCATTACCGTCACATCATCAAACACCACCACCAGCCCATGCCCGGCACCTTCCGGCAACCGCGTCACGCGCAACATCAGGATCTGCTTGCCATGCACGTGTTCAATGTCAATCTGGCTGGTCATATGCCGCTCATGATGATCGAGCTGCAAGGTCTCATCATAATGGCGCATGACGATTTCGACAAATGGGCTTAAATATAGATTTTCACTGGCGATCTCGGTAAACACCTTATTTTTGAAACCGACCAGGGAGATACCCAGAATACTGGTTGCCGCCAGGTTGTAGACGCGCAGCTCAGCGCGCTCATTAATGGTCATGACACCCGAGCTCAGGTGCGAGAGGATGGCTTCAAGATAAGCGCGTGCAGACTCCACATGCTGACGGCTTTGTTCGGAAGCGATTTTCGCCTCCTGCAACTGGCGCGTCATACTGTTAAAAGACTTCACCAGCACACTGAGTTCATCTTTGCCGAATGAAGGCAGTTGCTGAGAATAATCGCCACTGGCAATCAGCCGCGTACCTTCGGCCAGCACTGTCAGCGGCTGGGCCATGCGCCGGCTCAGTGCAAAGGCAATGATCAGCGCGCCCAGCACAGAGAGCAACAGAATCATGGTCAGCGTCAGCATGAAAATATCTTTCAGTGACTGGCGGCTGTAAGACAAGGTCTGATATTCGCGATATACATCCTGCACCGCCTCTGCCGTGTCAGACAGAGATTTTGGTACCGGCTGCATCAATTGCAGAATCCGTAATTCACCAATAATGCCTAACGGCTCTACCGGCACCAATACCCGCATATACAAGCCTTTGCCCTGGATAGGTTCGATCTTGCCATAGACACCGCTTCTGGCCTGGCGCAATTGCGGTACTGAAGGTAATTCCGGCAGGAAACTGGTGGGGTCGGCACTGCTGACGGCAAGGATGGCGCCTTGTGGTGTGAGTAAAGCGGCATCCTGAATGCCTGCTTTTTCGCGTAAATCATTCAGCTGCGCATAATTCGATTTGGCCGTTTGCAGAGATAAAGAGACTGTCATGCCCTGGGCTTTGTCTTTGAGCTCGGACAGCATGATATCCAGTGCGCGTTGACCCAGGTTCAGGCCGCCATCCAGCGCAGATTCGACCTTGACGTTGAACCATGATTCAATCGAGCGGCTGAGGAAGTTGACTGACACCAGGTACACAATCATGCCGGGAATCAAGGCCATCAGCGCAAAGGTGACCAGCAACCTGAAATTGAGTTTACTGCCGACTTGTCTGGTTTTGGTGGTGCGGTACAGGTGGCGTAACTGGTAGCCAATCACCCCCAGCAACAATATAGCCAGGCCGGCATTGATGTAGAGCAGGATGATGTAGTAGTCGCCGCTGATAGCCGTGTTGGCACTGGCCAGGGACAACAGGTACAGCAGAGCTGCCGCCAGCGTAATCGACAGAATCAGGACATAACGCATAACTTAGCGCACGGTCTCCTTCACCCACCAGCTAAAGGTAGGCGTGACCAGTTCCCAGTCGCTCTCGCCTATTGCATCCACTTGCAACGCTTTTGGCAGTTTGCTGGTATCCAGATGCATTTTCAAAGCTGCGTGGTAGGACTGGTTTTTTTCGAGCGTGGCATGGGGTGCCAAACGCCAGTCGTGGATGTCTGACAGTTCTTGTTTGGCGTCAAACAGTGTATCAAATACCTTTTGCTGCTGCGGATAATTAAGGATGTATTGCTTGGTCAGCGCATGGTAATTCAAGGTGACCTGGCGACGCTCGGTAATCACCTCATCATCAAACCAGTATTTGAGCGGTTTAACGATCTGGAATTCATATAAGAAGGTCAATGTGACGCCCTTGCTCAGCGCCTCCTCCAGCGCGCGCCCGAGCTGGATATCCATTTCGGCATCCAGTGTCCACAAGTCATCGCGCAGCACCAGTTCTGCCACTTTAATATGGGCATGGTTACCGCCAGCCAAGACCGACCAGGCAGCAATCAGCATGTACCCCAGTAATAACCAGGATTTAATGCTTTTGCAATAACGCATAAAATAATCCGTCATGGGCGGCTACCGGCAACAATTGCCCGGGTGCTGCATGCTCACACGGCAAGATGGAGACATTGAATTCCACTGGCAGCCGGATCGCATCCTTATGAGAAGTTAAAAATTGCTGGATTTGCATTTCGTTTTCTTGTTGGAACACCGAACACGTCACATAAAGCAATTTACCGCCTTTTGCCAGCATTTGCCACAAATTAGATAAAATTTGCTGCTGAGTTTGTGCAAAAGTGGCCAGATCTTCAGGTCTGCGCAACCATTTCATATCCACATGGCGGCGCACGATACCGGAAGCGCTACAGGGAACATCGGCAAGGATACGGTCAAAGGGTTGTCCGTCAAACCAGTCATTGGTGGCTGCATTACCGGCAATGACCTTGGCCTTTAAATCCAGCCGCTGCAGATTTTCATGCACGCGTTTGAGGCGTTCAGCTTCCACATCCAGCGACACCAATTCCACATCGCAAGATTCAATAATATGGCAGGTCTTGCCGCCAGGTGCACTGCAGGCGTCCAGCACCCGCATGCCTGGCGCGACATCCAGCAATGGCGCTGCCCATTGTGCGCCCGCGTCTTGCACACTGACCCAACCCTGGTCAAACCCGGGCAGTTTATGCACGGGTAGCGGCTGATGGAGCTGAATGGCCGTGCTGCCCAAATGCGTAACGGCTATCTGTGCCTCTTGCAAAGCCTGTAAATACGCTTCCACGCTGGTCTTGCGCAGATTCACGCGCAATGTCATCGGCGGATGCTCATTACCCACCGCGAGCATGGTTTGCCAGTGATCGGGGTATTGCTGTTTGAGCAATTCTATCCACCATTGTGGATAATTCCAGCTAACTTCTTCACTTTGCATGACTGCAGCTTGCAACGCCTCACGTTGCCGCAGAAAATTGCGCAGCACGGCATTGACCAGGCCTTTGGCCCACCGCTGCCCGGTTTTACCGGCGGCTTCCACCGCCTGGTTCACTACCGTAAAGTCATCGTCCTTGCCATGCAATAACTGCGTAAGTGCTACCAGCAATAAAGCCTCTACCCGTGTGTCAGAGACTTGTTTAGGTGTTAGTTCAGCCAGGTAGGCGGCTGATTCTGCATAAAAACGCAAGGTGAGATAGCTGTAATCCTGCGCAGCGGCCTGCTGTTGCGGCGTGGCAACTTTAACTTTGCGCAATGCTTTTGGCATCGAGACAGTCAGGTTATGGCCAGCCAATACTTCGGCAACGGCATGGGCGGCTATTAGCTGGGCAACTTGCACGGGAGAAACTCGGAGTAAAAACGTTATTTTACTTGAAGCCGCTTATTTCACAGTGAAAACAAATGGTGCAATAAAAAAAGGCCTTCCTCAGGAAAGCCTTTTAACAACATTATTACTTTATTCTTAGTACTGATTCGCCAGCGACATTAAACGGCGAACACGCTCTTCTGTCTTGGGATGGGTACTGAACAAACCGGAAAAATCCGCACCTGATAACGGGTTGATAATCATCATCTGACCGGTTTCCGGATGTTGCTCAGCAGTCATGTTAGGGATCTGGTGCGCATAGTTATGGATTTTCTCCAATGCGCTCGCCAGTGCTTTCGGATCACGGCTGATATCTGCACCCATGCGGTCAGCTTCGTATTCACGCGAGCGTGAAATCGCCATCTGGATCAGGCTGGCGGCCAGCGGTGCCATGATAATCATCAAAATACCCAGCATAGGGTTAGGCCTGCCTTCACCTTCTCTATGACCGCCGCCAAACAGCATGCCGAACTGGGCAATCGCTGAAATCGCACCGGCTACTGTTGCCGACATGGTAGAAATCAGGGTATCGCGGTTTTTCACGTGCGCCAGTTCATGCGCCATCACGCCACGCAATTCGCGCTCACTGAGTATCTGCATGATACCGGTGGTGGCTGCCACTGCCGCATTTTCAGGGTTACGCCCGGTGGCAAAAGCATTCGGCTGGCTTTCGTTAATCACAAATACGCGTGGCATTGGTAATTGCGCGCGTTCGGCCAACTCTTTAACCATCTTGTAATAGTGATTAAACTGGTTATTCCCGTAATTGTTCTCAGCGTTGATTTCTACCGCGCCATACATTTTGAGCACCGCCTGGTCGCTAAACCAGTAAGCATAAAAATTCATGCCGCCTGCCAGTAACAAAGCCATCAGCATGCCGCTCTGGCCGCCAAATGCACCACCCACGGCCACGAACAAAGCCGTGATCGCTGCCATCAGCACAAAGGTTTTAGTCCAGTTACCTAACATTTAAACTTCCTTCAGTTCATTATTACTCTTCAACCATATGGGGTCGCTGGAGTTTTTTTCAATGCTACTGATCTCTTGTGAAACCACAGTGACATCAGAATTACTTTAAATAGAATTTATAAGAATCTGTCACCGATATGCACATGCTGCCCATGCACAAACTGCTGTGACGTCTGCCGCTTGCCTCCCGGCATTTGCAGTTCGTGAATCTCCAAAGCGCCATCGCCGCAAGCTACAATCAAAGGCTGGATTTGCAGAATTGTTCCTGCTGGCTGCGCCAAATCCAGCCCAGCTGAATGTTGGGCAGCCTGCGCAAACCAGAGTTTGCACACCTGGTCTTTAAATTTGGCTGTAGCCACCGGGAAAGGATTAAACGCCCGCACCTGCCGTGACAGTTGACTGGCTGATTGGGTCCAGTCGATAGCGGATTCGGATTTTTCCAGTTTGTGCGCGTAAGTCACCAGTGATTCATCCTGCACTTCCGAGTGCAGCTGACCGGTCGTTTGCAGCGTATGCATTGCCTCTATCATCAGGCGCGCACCCTCACGACTGATGGCATCATGCAAAGTCTGTGTAGTATCTTGCTCGCTGATTGGCGTCGCCCATTTACTGATCATATTGCCTGCATCCAGTTTAGGCACTACTTCCATGATGGTGACACCCGTCTCGCTGTCGCCAGCAAGGATCGCGCGATGGATAGGCGCCGCACCGCGCCAGCGCGGCAGCAATGACCCATGAATGTTATAACAGCCACGCTTGGGAATATTGAGGACGGCAGTAGGGATAATCAGGCCGTAAGCCGCGACTATCAGCACATCGGCATGGCTTGCGGCAATCTCACCCTGTACTTCTGCCGGCTTTAAGTTTTCCGGCTGGAATACCGGCAAGCCATGTTGTAAGGCCAGTTGCTTGACCGGGCTGGCTTTGAGTTGCATGCCACGGCCTGAAGGACGGTCCGGCTGGGTGAGCACCATGACAATATCGTGCCCGGCATCAATCAGTCCCTGTAAGGCAGGCACGGCAAATTCCGGGGTCCCGGCATAAATGATTCGCATGATTTAACCCCGTGATTTAGTAACTGTTGCGTTCAATTTCGCGCGCATGCTTGACCATTTTGCTGCGAATTCGATTGCGTTTCAGGGGTGATAGATATTCTACAAATACTTTGCCCTTCAGGTGATCCATTTCGTGCTGGATACACACACTGAGCAAACCATCGGCATCCATTTTGAATGTCTTGCCTTGTGCATCTTCTGCTTGCACGGTAATAAATTCCGCACGGGTCACGCTTTCATAAATACCCGGCACAGAAAGGCAGCCTTCTTCATAATCCTGGTGACCGGATTCCGCAATAATTTTCGGGTTGATCAGCACCAGCAGATCGTTTTTTTCCTTGCTGAGGTCAATCACGATTAATTGAATATGCTGGTCTACCTGCGTGGCAGCCAAACCGATGCCAGGCGCGTCATACATTGTTTCGGCCATATCTGCGATCAGCTTCTGCAAAGCATGATCAAAGTCCTTTACCGGCTTGGCAACCGTGTGCAAGCGCGGGTCAGGATATTGCAAAATCGGGAGGAGTGCCATGCTCTATAAATCTTTCAATCCAAAGTGTTTATGAAACGTTTAAGGGTCTTTTAAAGCGAGTGACCGGATTCCCGGCACCCTGCACTTCACTGCCAGAGACTTATTTCGCGTTTCTTAAATGAATACAAGGCAAAACGCCCGTTTTTTCATCTTGATAATAACTTTAAACCCATGCTAGATTGGTCGACATTGCGCATTAAGCCGCGCCATGCATGCTGCCATAACGTCAGTACTGCATATTACAGAGACGTCACATGACCAAAATTGTTCAAATTATAACCTCGCTTGCCCTGGCTTGTAGCAGCTTGTACGCTTCTGCAGACGAAATTAGCCTGCGTTCACGACATCCAGACCGCCATGTGGTGGTTAAGGGCGATACTTTATGGGATATTTCTGCCAAATTCCTCAAGAATCCCTGGCAGTGGCCACAGATATGGCAGATCAACCGTGACCATATCAAAAACCCGCACTGGATATATCCTGGCGATGTGATTTTGCTGGATACCAGCAGTGGCAAACCGGTGCTGAGATTGATACGTGAGTCTGTCAAACTGGAGCCTGGCGTGATTGTGACACCCATCAAGGCTGACGCCATCCCCACCATACAGCCTAATGCGATCCTGCCGTTTTTAACCAAGCCTATGCTGGTATCCGCTGATGAGCTGAAAAACGCGCCCAGGATTATCGCGGCAGAAGAAGAGCGGGAAATACTGAGTCCCGGTACACATATCTATGTGCAGGGATTGCCCCAAACTCCGCAAGCTGTCTGGGCCATCTACCGTGAAGGTGAACCGGTCAAGGATCCTGAAAACGGAGAAATCCTCGGCATTGAAGCGCATTACCTCGGTGAAGCGAATCTGCTACGCCAGGGTCAACCGGCAACCCTGAATATCAGCCAGGTGAAAGAAGAAATCGCCGTTAAAGACAAACTGATTGCCGTTGAAGATGAATTAACCCAGACCTTTATCCCGCATGCGCCGGAAAACCAGTTACATGGCCAGATTGCCCGTATCAGCAATGGCATTAACGAAACCGGCTCAGGCCGTGTAGTAGTGCTCAACCGAGGTGCGAACGATGGCCTGGAACGTGGACATGTGCTGTCTGTCCTGCGCAAAGGCGCCAGCATGATAGACCCAGGATCAGATCCTGAACATCCGGTCACATTACAATTACCGAATGAGCCTGTCGGCCTGGTGATGGTGTTTAAAACCTTCCCGAAATTGTCTTACGCATTGGTCATGCAAGCCTCTCAACCCGTACATGTGGAAGATATCGTTCAAACACCGTAAGATTCCTGTATGGAAAACACTTACATCGAAAACGCAAGCTCGCCAGAGGCAAGCTTTAGCAGCACTCCCCGTGAACAATATGCACCCTGGATAGCGCTTAGCCTGGTAGACGGGCTGGGCAATATCGTCCTCTGCCAGCTATTATTGCTGTTCAAGTCACCTGAAGCGATTCTGGCAGCGTCATACGCGGAACTACGCGACACTGTCAGCAAGGATGTTGCCGAACGCATCCAGCGGGCCATGGAGCATGCGGATATTGCCAAAGCGCTGGACTGGCTGGAGCTACCGGATAATCACCTGATCACCCTGGCCGACCTGCATTACCCAAGGCGGTTACTGGAGACCGACCAGCCGCCACCGCTCCTGTACGCCAAAGGCAACCTGCAGATATTGAAACGCCCGGCGATGGCGATTGTGGGTAGCCGGCATGCTACTGCACAGGGCGAAACCACTGCCGAAAACTTTGCCGAAAGCTTATGCCGGTCGGGGTTAGCAGTAGTCAGCGGGCTGGCCCTAGGGATAGACGGTGCTGCCCATCGCGGCGCACTGAAAGCAGATGGTGCAACGATTGCCGTTGTCGGCACCGGCCTCGACATTGTCTATCCGGCCAAACACAAGGCATTGGCGCACCAGATCGCCCAACATGGCTTGCTATTGTCGGAATATGCATTAGGCACGCCTTCCATCAATTACAACTTCCCCAGACGCAACCGCATTATCAGCGGCTTATCCGAAGGCTGCCTGGTGGTGGAAGCGAATGTTGACAGCGGATCACTGATTACCGCAAAACTGGCGATCGAACAGGGTCGTGAAGTATTTGCGATTCCCGGCTCCATACACTCACCTGTTTCCAGAGGCTGTCATGCCCTGATTAAACAGGGTGCAAAACTGGTGGAATCCACCGAGGATATCCTTAGTGAATTGCGCCATATCCGCCTGCCAAACGCCAGCCTGGCTGATAGCCCAAACGGGCTAATACCCAATTGGACTAATCTACCCTCTGAAGCAAGCCCTGTATTGGCTTGCATGGGTTTCGACCCTATCTTCGCCGAGCAGATCGCCGCCCGCTCAGGCTTGACGCCCGGGGAAGTTTCCACCATGCTTACATTACTTGAATTAGAAGGTGTAGTCAGCCATCTCGCGAACGGGCAGTTCCAGAGACTGGCTTAACCTCACAAGGTAGTATTAGTATTGAAGTAGCATGTTGAGGAGATGTGCATGTTGGAAGTATTGATATTTATTTATCAAAACTATTGGGACAAACATGATGCGTTTGAGTTGAAAGAAACCGACGAAGCCATCATGGCCTATGAATTGTCCCAGGCAGGATTTAACCACCAGGATATTCTGCATGCGGTTGACTGGGTCAAGGATTTGCGTCGCTCGGTTGAGCATCCGCAATATTTGCATGACTCTTCTGCAATGCGTATTTTCTGCGATATGGAACGCGACAAAATTAATGATGAAAGCTTGAACTTCCTCTGCTTGCTGGAGAAGAGTGACATCATCAGTGCCTACGAGCGTGACCTGATCATAGACCGCGGCATGGTATTGCCACAGGAAACCTTGAGCATGGAAGATATCCGCTGGATCACCATGATGGTACTGTGGGATGAAAGCCGTAAACAGGATTACCTGTTTGTTGAGGATGCCTTGTTTAATCCGAAAGGATTGTCGTTGCAGTAAGGTATATCTGGTTACAAAAAAAGCGCGATTTAATCGCGCTTTTTTATTTGTTCCGCCCCGACTTAAAGCTGCCGGATAATCTGGCCAATAATGCCTGCCTGATTCAAGGTATAAAAATGCATTTTATCTACTCCAGCCTGAGAAAGCTTGGCGCAGATATCCGTCACTACTTCCACACCAAAGGCACGCAGTGAAGCCAGATCATCGCCATATGCTTCCAGACGCAACCGTAACCAGCGTGGAATTTCAGCGCCACACACATTAGAAAAACGTGCTAGCTGTGTGTAGTTATAAATAGGCATCACGCCGGGAATAATAGGTGCCGTAATGCCCTGCTTTTGTGCCAGTTCTACAAAGCGGAAATAAGCATCCACATTGTAGAAATATTGTGTAATGGCAGAGTCAGCACCAGCGTCTATTTTACGTTTGAAATTATCCAGGTCTTTCTGCGCTGAGCTTGCTTCAGGATGAAACTCCGGATAAGCCGCCACTTCAAGATGAAACCAGTCAGCCGTTTCCGCACGGATAAAACTCACCAGCTCATTGGCATATTTAAAATCACCGGCACTCACCTCACCGGAAGGGATATCACCACGCAAAGTGACCAGGCGTTTAATGCCTTTGGATTGATAGGTCTGCAACAATTCGCGGATCTCTTCTTTGCTGGAAGAAATGCAGGAAATATGCGGCGCGGCACCATAACCTTCCGCCTGAATCTCCAGAACAGTCTCCATGGTGCGGTCACGGGTTGAACCGCCCGCGCCAAAAGTCACCGAAAAGAATTCAGGGGAAAATTTAGCCAGCTCTGCGCGCGCGAGCCGCAAGTTAGCCATACCTTCCGCCGTTTTTGGCGGAAAAAACTCAAAGCTGAAAGAAGTTTTATTATTCACTTGTTTAATCTTTATCTATTGCAGACTGCTTGAAATTGAATCAGTCTTTGCCGTCCGGAACTACTGCACTGAGCACCCCGGAAATAATGCTGTAGACCAATGCACCAATGACGCCAACCACAATCGAGCTGACTGAAAA
>JALDYP010000072.1:0-7417 GCA_032153875.1 Methylophilus sp. | reverse complement strand
TCAGCAAGATTGAAAAAGGCAAAATTGACCTGGAAGAGATTGCATTCTATCTTCCAGACCTGTTTCAGCGACTCCAGTTGATGTTCCAGATTGAAGTTGACCGCAAACAGCTATGGTTACGCTTTAATCTTGATCCTGGCGTTGAACGCCATTACGTCGGCAGTATGCATCACATCGAGCAGGTATTAATGAACCTGGTCGCCAACGGGATCAAATTTACCCAGCATGGCGGTGTGGATGTGGTGGTAAGTGTGACAGAGCGTTATGCCAATATGAGCATGCTCAAATTCCATATCCGCGATACCGGTATCGGCATTAAGCCGGATGCATTGCCACATATCTTCGATAGCTTCACCCAGGCAGACAGCAGCATCACCAGACGTTACGGCGGGACTGGCTTGGGAACATCAATTGCCAAGCAGCTGGTTGAATTAATGGCAGGTAAAATTCATGTCACCAGTGACGAAACCAATGGCACCACCTTTGAAGTGCTGCTACCTCTCGCACATGCAGAACCATCCGCGCAACAAGCGACAAACGAGATCAACCTTGAAGTGAATTCTAACGTGGTGCCATTGAGCAGCCACACCCGCTTCCGCAAGAAAATCCGTGTGCTGATTGCAGATGATAATGTGGTTAACCGCATGATTTTGAACGAAACATTGCAACGCATGCATTGCGTGGTGAAAGCTGCCGACAATGGCGACGATGCGCTGGATGCCTTGGAGCATAACCAGTTTGACCTGATGATTCTCGACTACAACATGCCGGAAATGAACGGCCTGGAAGTATTCAACATTTACCATGCCCTGCCCGGCAGCAAACCGTTGCGCACGGTCATTTTGACTGCAGATGCGACTAAGGCGACTCAAGAACGCTGTTTAAACGCAGGTGTTTACCAGGTACTCACCAAGCCTGTCATTTCCCGGCAGATTCAAACCTTGATTGAAGCGGTGGCACAAACCATTGAAACCGGTAAAACAGTTAACCCGGCGGCCAAACCGTCTACACGCGTTACACGCGCCGCAGCTGGTGCGCAAGCGCCTGTGAAACCAGTAAATGTGCCTATTGAGCAGGCTTCCGAGCGCGTTGCAAACATCACGCCTTACAGTGAGCCCTTGATTGACATCGACCGCATGGAGCATTTGCTGAAACTGGGCGGCAGCGAAGCGTTTTTATACCGTTTGATTACCGAATTCATCGAAACTACCGATGACCTTATCCGTGTCTTGCGCACAGAAACGCTAGACCTGAAGTTTGAGCAAGTCCACAAGCTGGCGCACACGCTGGCCGGGGAATCTGCCAATATGGGCCTGATTCCTCTGAGCAAGCGCAGCCGTCGCCTGTTGGGCTTGAGTATGGAGGATGCCCAAACCATTTCCAGTTTATATCAGGCCGTTTTTGACGCTTATGAAGAAACCCGTGTGCAGTTACACTTGTATCGCAGCAAGCTTTCTTCCAAGCGCTCAAACAAATAATGGGCATTGATATCACTGAAGTTTCAAGCACCCTCAATAGTTACTCAACAACTAAATACTTACTTAGCTTAAAACTTATTGATTGACGACCTGTTGTTGCACCATATCTTCCATCGGTGGTTCTTGTATCTGTTGCTGATCATTTAACGCTGCCTGCTCTGTGATGACTGCCTCCTGCTCAGGGAACAAGCGGGTCTGGGCGCGGCAAAAGCGATCCATCACTTTTAAATCACGCTCGGTCAGCCGCAATGCATTTTCTACCCATACATTGACGATATCTTCGAGCTCACTGTAGGTTAACGGGTTGATTCTGGCCTTGGCTTTTTGTGCAGATAAAAAGCCTTCCGCCTGGCGGCTGTTTTTCTGGATAAACGCCTGCACTGCCTGTTCACCCTCACCTTCATCGACCACGATATCGATCAGGCCCATTTCCAGGCATTGCTCAGCGGTAAAACGCTCGCAACCAAGAATCATTTTATCGGCCACCGCCATGCCGGCTTTGCGGGCAATAAAACTGTAAGCGCCCATGCCTGGAATCATGTTAAAAAATAATTCCGGGAAGCAAAAGACGGACTGGCGCTCTGCTATCAGCACATCGCTGGTCATTGCTGCTTCTATACCGGCGCCCAGCACCTCACCTTGTAGCAAAGATATTTTGGTCACGTGATCGAGGTTGAAACGGAAGGCACGTTGCGCGACAACATCAATACTCAGCTTGGCATAGGCCTGTAATTGCGCACGGTCCTGGTTGCGGATAGCCAAGGCCATTTTTTGCAGATCTCCGCCCATATTGAAATAGCCGGGCGTGGCCGATGCAAATACCGAGTAACGGATAGGGAGTACTTCTTCATTTTCTGTCTGTACATAGCCTCCGCTACGCTGGATATCTTCATGATGCTCATGCAGATTAAGCAGCAAATCGTGGTTGATGCAAGGAATGCGCTGCGGCTGATGCAAATAGCTCCACAAGGTTTGTTGCGCGGCATCAAAACGGCAAAATACCTGGCCGTAATCATGTGCCAATAAGCGATGTTGATAATTAACCAATCCTTGGTCAAACGGTTTCATGTGTATCTCCTTGACAGTGAAAAATGGTGAATGAACTCAACATAAGGTGACGCGTGCGCATCAGATAACTTACGCCGGTAAATACATCATAATCAAAAGTGAAGTCAGCTATACAGGTTTTACAGTTGCAAGGATGCGTTTGATTCAAAACGAAAAAAGGGAGCCTGGGCTCCCTTTTGCAGATATGTCAGAAACGGCTAGGCTGTTTCTTGTATCGGTATGATTTTCTTCACATTTTGCAGTGAGTCTGCATACTGTGTCATCTGATCAAAATTAAGGTATTTGTAGATTTCGGCGGTATTGCTGAGCTTGGAACCCAGGGTGTCGAGATACTCCTGCACCGTCGGCATCCTGCCCAGTTTTGCACATACCGCAGCCAGCTCGGCAGAACCCAGGTAGACGCGTGCATCTTTACCCATGCGGTTATCAAAGTTACGGGTAGAAGTGGAGAATACGGTGGCTTTATCGGCCACGCGCGCCTGGTTACCCATACATAACGAACAGCCCGGGATTTCAGTACGCGCACCAGCCACGCCAAAGGTGGAATACACACCTTCGGCACGCAACTGGGCTTCGTCCATGCGGGTTGGTGGCGCGATCCACAAGCGTGTCGGGATACCGCCCGCGCCTTCCAGCACTTTGCCTGCCGCGCGGTAATGTCCGATATTGGTCATGCAACTGCCGATGAAGACTTCATCAATCTTGTCGCCAACCACTGCTGAAAGGGGTTTGATGTCGTCAGGGTCATTCGGGCATGCGACCAATGGCTCCTTGATGTCGGCCAGGTCGATCTCAATCACGTGCGCGTATTCGGCATCGCTGTCCGGCTGCAACAGCTCCGGCTTCGCCAGCCAGGCTTTCATGCTGGCAATACGGCGCTCCAGTGTACGGGCATCAGCATAACCGTTTTCGATCATGTTCTGCATGAGCACGATGTTGGAATTCAGGAATTCGATGACCGGTTCCTTATTCAGCAATACGGTACAACCGTTAGCAGAACGCTCGGCTGAAGCATCCGCCAGTTCAAAGGCCTGCTCCACTTTCAGGTCCGGCAAGCCTTCGATTTCCAGCACACGGCCGTTAAACACGTTTTTCTTGCCCTGCTTGCCTACCGTCAGTGTGCCTTCTTTGATCGCAGCATAAGGGATTGCATTCACCAGGTCACGAAGAGTAATACCCGGTTGCATTTCACCTTTAAAGCGCACCAGCACAGATTCAGGCATATCCAGCGGCATCGCGCCGGTGGCGGCGGCAAATGCCACCAGGCCGGAACCCGCCGGGAAGCTGATACCGATCGGGAAACGGGTATGTGAGTCACCACCGGTACCAACGGTATCCGGCAGGATCAAACGGTTCAACCAGGAGTGAATCACGCCATCACCGGCCCGTAAACTGACCCCTCCACGGCTGGACATGAATTCCGGCAATTCGTGTTGCAGCTTGATATCAACCGGTTTCGGGTAAGCTGCGGTATGGCAGAAGCTCTGCATCACCAGGTCAGCGCTAAAACCCAGGCAAGCCAGTTCTTTGAGCTCATCACGCGTCATGCCGCCGGTAGTATCTTGTGAACCAACTGTGGTCGCTTTAGGCTCGCAGTATGTGCCTGGACGTACACCAATGTCTTTTGGTAAACCGCAAGCACGACCAACCATTTTTTGCGCCAGCGTATATCCTTTGCCGGTTTCCTTGACGGGTACAGATTTAATGAATACATCTGTTTCCGGCAGGCCTAACGCTTTGCGTGCATTTGAAGTCAGGCCACGGCCAATAATCAGCGGGATACGGCCACCGGCACGGACTTCATCCGGCAAGGTAATCGGGTTGATTTCAAAGGTAGATAAGACTTCACCCGCCTCAGACACTATTTTGCCTTCAAACGGTTTGACGATAATGACATCGCCAGTGCTGAGTCGCGAAACATCGCTCTGAACCGGCAATGCGCCAGAATCCTCTGCCGTGTTAAAGAAAATTGGCGCGATCTTGCTGCCGATCACCACACCGCCAGTTCGCTTGTTGGGGATATTTGGAATATCGTCGCCCATTAACCACTGTACGGAGTTGATAGCAGATTTACGTGAAGAACCGGTACCCACCACATCACCGACATACGCCAGTGGCAGGCCTTTTTGTTTCAGGCTTTCTATGGTTTGCAGGCCATCAGTCATACGGTTAACCAGCATGGCTTTGGCATGCAGCGGAATATCCGGGCGGCTCCAGGCATCCTGCGCCGGGCTCAGATCATCGGTATTGGTTTCACCCTCAAGCTTGAACACTACCAGCTTGATTTCTTCTGCCAGCGCTGGCTTGCTGGTAAACCATTCAGCATTTGCCCAAGAAGTGATTAATGCTTTGGCGTGCGGGTTGCCCGCCTTCATTTTTTCTTCTACATCGTGAAACGCATCGAACATCAGGATAGTTGTTGATAAAGCTTTCACAGCATGCGCTGCTAACGGTGAGTCCAGCAAGGCAACCAGCGCCTGCACGTTGTAACCACCCAGCATGGTGCCTAATAACTCAACCGCTTTTTCAGGGCTGACCAGGCGTGAATACGCTTTGCTATTGGCAATATCGGCCAGAAAAGCCGCTTTCACATACGCTGCCTGGTCTACACCCGCAGGAATACGGTTTTCCAACAGATCGACCAATAATGCTTCCTGACCAACTGGCGGACTTTTTAATAACTCTACCAGTGCGGCTACCTGCTCGGCATTCAGGGGTAAGGGAGGCAGGTTTTGCGCGGCGCGTTCTTTTACGTGGGTTTCGTATGCTTGTAACATGATGTGAGCTCTATCAATAAACTTAAGTTGTAATGCTTGAAATCGGTAATGCTGGGCCAGCGTTATTGGCTAACCGCGGAGTAGCTTGTTATTATAATTCAGCACACCCTGCATAATGTTAATTGTGTGTAACATTCTGTCAGTGGCCAAAACTCAATGAAGCAAACCGCACTATTGCGTACGGTCTCCATATAACTCTTTGGCAAACGGGGTGCTGCAACTTTTACCATAGGCAGACGACTCCCATTTATCCAGCAACTCCTTCTGGTAACCTTTACCATGCTGCTTTTCCAGGTAGGCACGCACCTCAAACACATCGGCAAAACCATTGTGATCAGAATCCATCAGAGCCACCTGGTCTTCCAGTGTAGGTCCGCTGTAGCGCCCATCTTTGTCTGTGAAATAATCCAGTGCCGATTCGGCATGCACAGACAGGCTGAATATAAGCATCAACCCTGCCCATGCCAGTGAATATCGTAAAACCCCAGTGTGCATTTTTATCATACCACCCTCATTTGTGCGCTCAGTTGTATGACGTATTTTTTATCAAATCGTGCCACTATTCAGTGATATCGCTCACAGTGACTTAGTGCATGACTTACACAGCAAGCAAGGCAATTTTTTTCTTCCAGTGTGCCGGGCCAGTATTGTGCACAGACTCACCATTCGCACTCACGGCCACAGTCACCGGCATATCCACCACATCAAACTCATAGATGGCTTCCATACCCAGATCTTCAAAGGCCAGCACCCGGGATTTCTTGATCGCTTTGCTGACTAAATACGCGGCACCGCCAACGGCCATCAGGTAGACGGACTTATGCCTGGCAATCTCTGCCAAAGCTTCTTCTCCGCGCTCGGCTTTGCCTATGGAACCGAGCAGGCCGGTATTCAGCATCAACTCGGTGTAACTATCCATACGCGTAGCGGTAGTTGGCCCAGCCGGACCTACGGCTTCATCACGAACCGCATCTACCGGGCCTACATAATAGATGAAGCGGTTATTGAAATCGACCGGCAGCAGTTCGCCTTTTTCCAGCATGGTTTTGATGCGTTTGTGGGCAGCGTCGCGCCCGGTCAGTATCTTGCCGGTCAGCAATAAAGTATCGCCGTTTTTCCAGCTTTGCGTTTCTTCACGCGTCACTGTTTCCAGGTTGACACGGATAGCTTGCACGCTGGGTGCCCAATGCACATCCGGATATACATCAGGGTTAGGCGGCGTCAACTCTGCCACACCTGAACCATCCAGCGTGAAGTGCACATGGCGTGTCGCCGCACAATTGGGAATAATCGCTACCGGCAAACTGGCCGCATGGGTCGGGTAATCCAGGATCTTCACATCCAGCACGGTGGTCAAGCCACCCAGGCCTTGCGCACCTATGCCCAGCTGATTGACCTTTTCATACAACTCCAGCCGCAGTTCTTCGATTTTGCTCTGTGCGCCGCGGGCCTGCAGCTCCTGGATATCGATAGACTGCATCAATGATTCTTTGGCCAGCAGCATGGCTTTTTCGGCACTGCCGCCTATGCCTATGCCCAGCATACCGGGCGGACACCAGCCGGCACCCATTTCCGGCACCACTTCCAGCACCCAGTCGACTATGCTGTCATTAGGATTAAGCATCGCCAGTTTGGATTTATTCTCTGAGCCGCCGCCTTTGGCAGCAATCTGGATATCGACTTTGGCGCCTGCCACCATCTCAATATGCGTAATCGCAGGCGTATTGTCTTTGGTGTTTTTGCGGCCGCCAGCAGGGTCGCTGACGATAGATGCGCGCAAGGTATTCTCGGGATGCAGATAAGCGCGACGCACACCTTCATTAACCATTTCTTCCAGCGTCATATCGCCTTCGAATCGCGCCTGCATACCGACTTTCACGAACGCCACCACAATGCCGGTATCCTGGCACAACGGACGTTTGCCTTCCGCGCACATGCGCGAATTGGTCAAAATCTGCGCGATGGCATCTTTGGCCGCTGGTGACTGTTCTTTTTCATAAGCCACAGCCAGCGCCCGGATGTAATCTTCCGGGTGGTAGTAAGAGATATATTGCAGGGCATCTGCAACACTCTCGATAAAATCCTGGGTCTTGA
>JALDYP010000002.1:0-122720 GCA_032153875.1 Methylophilus sp. | reverse complement strand
GTGTTTCAGGTTTTTGTACGATGGTAGAAGGCGTAACGGTGCAGCCGCCTAGCAACTGGGAGAGTGCTAAACAAAACAACAAGCTGATAATCGATCTATTCATCATGGTGCCAACCTTAAACAAAGTGCCAATCTTTAACAAAGTACTAATCTTCAAACAAAAGTTACATCTGTGACAGTTTTTGCAACATCTGGTCCGAGGTGGTAATGGCCTTGCTATTGATTTCGTAGGCACGCTGGGTTTGGATCATGCTCACCAGTTCTTCGACAACGTTTACGTTTGATGTTTCCAGGTAGTTCTGCTGCAATAAACCTGCGCCGTTAGAACCAGGGGTATTGGTATTCGGGTTGCCCGAAGCCGTGGTTTCCACATACAGGTTTTCACCCTTGGACTGTAAACCGGTCGGGTTGATAAAGGTAGCCAGCTGGATTTGGCCAATCTGTGTAGAGGCCGTTGAATCCGCAGTCGTGATCGACACTACGCCATCACGGCCTATGCTTAACGATTGCGCATTGGCAGGAATGGTAATCGCCGGTTGTACCGGGAAGCCGCTGGAAGTGACCAGTTGGCCTTGCGCATCCATCTGGAAAGAACCATCGCGTGTATAGGCAGTGCTGCCATCCGGCATCAGGATCTGGAAGAAGCCGTTGCCCTGGATCGCAACGTCTTTGCTGTTATCTGTCTGTTGCAAATTACCCTGGGTAAAAATACGCTCGGTAGCTACCGGTTTTACACCTGTACCCAATTGCAAGCCACTTGGCAACTGGGTTTGCTGTGAGGATTGTGCCCCAGGCTGACGGATGTTCTGGTAGAGCAGATCTTCAAACACCGCACGTGATTTCTTGAAGCCGCTAGTGCTAACGTTGGCCAGGTTGTGGGAAATCACGTCCATTTGCGTTTGTTGCGCATCCAGACCAGTTTTGGAAATCCATAGTGAGCGTATCATCGTTTACTCCTTCGGGTTAGAAACCCTTTTTCATACCGTAAATACTTGTTTATAGGGTAAATAATATTACAGACCCTAGCCATTCAAACTGAAGAGCTGATCGGCTTTTCCGGCGTTGTTTTGCGCGTTTTCCAGCATCTTCATTTGCATTTCAAAACCGCGTGCCAGGCTGATCATATTGACCATGGTTTCCACCACGTTGACATTGCTGCTTTCCAGTGCGCCACCTGCCACCGTGACATTGGCGTCAGCAGGCGCTGCCCGGCCGGTTTCCGTGACAAATACGCCATCGTCAGCACGTTTCATGCTCGCTGGTGGCGGGTTAGTCAGTTTGATTCTGCCAATGATGGTGCTTGGGCTGGGGGTAGTTAAATTGCTGACGGTTGAAATGGTACCGTCTTTGCCGATTGCAATCGCCGAGTCCGGCGGAATGCTGATCGGGCCGCCATCACCCATGACATTGAGACCGGTAGAAGTTTGCAGCTGGCCGTTTTCATTGATTTTCAATGCACCGTTACGGGTATAACCTTCGGAGCCGTCGGCACGCTGTACGGCAATCCAGCCTTCACCGGTCACTGCAACGTCCAGGTCGCGGCCGGTTTGCTGGATAGCGCCGGATTTGTAATCGGTACCGACAGTGGCATCAACGACAAAGGCACGCGTTGGCAAGCCATCGCCTAGCACCGGTACGGCCCTGAAACTGTCTACCTGGGCTTTAAAACCGGTAGTGGTCGCGTTTGCCAGGTTATGGGCAGTCGTTGCCTGTTGTTCCAGAATATGTTTTGCCCCTGTCATTGCAGTGTAAATCAGGCGATCCATATCAGCTCCTCAGTCATATCAATAGTCAGATTCAGGTTTAAGTCAGTGCGCTAACTAGCTAAATTTAAATAGTTATCTCAGGTTGACCAGGGTTTGTAACACCTGGTCCTGCGTCTTGATCGTTTGCGCGTTGGCCTGGTATATACGTTGTGCCGTAATCATGTTAACCAGCTCACCGGTCAGGTCGACGTTGGAATCTTCAAGTGCGGAAGATTGCAATACGCCCATGGTGCTGCTGCCTGGTGAACCCAGTAATTCAGCGCCTGATTCATTGGTTGCCTGCCATTGATTGCCACCCAAAGATACCAGCCCATTCGGGTTGGCAAAGTTGGCTAACACCACGCGGCCCAATTGCTTGGTTTCATTGTTGGTATAGCGTCCCAGAATCACACCGTCATCACCCACACTGAAGCTGGCGATACGGCCTGAGGTATAACCATCCTGTGCCTGTTTGTTGACGCTAAAAGTGGCACCGTACTGGCTGCTGTTGGAGTAATCCATGGCGATGGTTACCGCACCTGAACCCGTAGTAGGTGTGAAGCTGATATTGCCTACGGTTGAATTCACTTTGTCGTAAACACCGGTGGTGGAAAACAGCATTTCCGGGACAGGGTTTGGTGTGATGTCAGCACCATCCGCAGTGTTATAAACACTCCAGGTGTTGGCCGCTGTTTTGACGAAATAGCTTTGTATATTATGTGCGTTACCAAGCGTGTCATACACTTTAATGGCTGTCGCATTGGTGTAGCTTTGTGCATCCTGTGGATCAAAAGGCCTGACGGTTTGATCGATGATCGGGCTCTCTGAATTCAGGTTGTATTGGCCTGTGATTTCAGTAGTCGTCACTGGTTTCAAATCGCTGGTATCAATCTGCAACTCGACAGGAGATGAACCATTCAGGCTGTCAGCAGGATTACCCATCAGGCGTCTGCCCTCACTGGTCACAATGTAGCCATTCTTATCCATCTGGAACTGGCCGTTACGCGTGTAGGTAACATCACCATTGTTGCTCAAACGGAAGAAACCACCCCCATTGATGGCGATATCCAGTGTGTTATTGGTTGCAGTGATGTTACCTTGCGTGAATTGCTGGGCAACGTTCGCCAGTTTGGTACCGATACCGATTTGTGCCGCGCCGCTACCGATCAGTGAAGCCGCAAACATGTCTGAAAACTCAGCACGTGATTGCTTGAAACCGACGGTGTTGGCGTTGGATACGTTATTACCAATAACTTCGAGTTGTTTGGAAGCTGCGTTTAAGCCACTTAGACCCTGTTGAAAACTCATGATGTGATCTCCTGGAGAAAGACTGGTGCTGCTATTAAATTAAATACGGATTAGAAAATTTCCACGACGTCAGATACACCTACTGCCGTGTTATTGCTCAAGTTAAGTTTGATGCCGCTGGTGCTGTTGGACACGCTTTGTACTTGTGCCAGGCTCAATGCAGTGCTGGTAGTGGCCGTGTCGCCAATTTTGGCAGTGACTTCGTAGGTGTAGTCACCACTTGGTGCCACGGTGCCATCGGTTGCTTTACCATCCCAGCTCAATGCATTCACGCCCACATCCTGTTTGCCGAAACTGAGTGTGCGCACAATCTGGCCGGCGCCATCTTTAATGTTGACGGATACAGTATCCGCACCATTAGGTACGTTCACACCAAAATAGCCGCCCTTATCGGTATGGCTCAAGCTGTTGCCTGAAACCAGTACGCTATGGCCTATCATGCTGGTAGCCTGGTAAGACTGGCCAAGCTGCACGCTGCTGATCAGGCTGCTCATGGTTTCATTCAGTTTGTTGATACCGGTCACCGTATTCAGTTGCGCCATCTGGCTGGTCACCTGCGCGTTATCCATCGGATTCAACGGATCCTGGTTTTTCATCTGCGTCACCAGCAGTGTCATAAAGCGGTCTTGCGCCTCATCCACATTGCTGCTTTTAGTACTGTTTTTCTTGTTGACCGCATCAAGAATGTCCTGCGATACCTGGTTTGTATTGACGGTTGTCATGTTAAAAATCCTTTATTAAAGGTTATTGACCGATATTGAGTGTTTTGAGCAGCATGGATTTGGCAGCATTCATGGTTTCCACGTTGTTCTGGTAAGCGCGTGAAGCTGAAATCATGTTCACCATTTCTTCCGTCACATTGACGTTAGGCATGGTGAGGTAACCATCGCTGTTAGCCATCGGGTTTTTAGGGTCATAGACCATTTTGCCGGGCTTGGTGTCTTCAATCACACGATCCACTTGTACCGTGCTGGAGTTGGTGGCAGCATCCTGCACCGCTTTAAACACTACCTGTTTGGCCTGGTAAGGCTTGCCATCCGAGCTGGTTACGCTATCCGCGTTGGCGAGGTTACTGGCCACGGTATTAAGGCGCAACGATTGCGCACTCATTGCAGAGCCGGAAATCTTGAATACATTAAATAAAGACATATGCTTGCTCCTTTATTCTTACTGGCCTGTAATGGCCGACAGCATTTTTTTGATCTGGCCGGACATCATGGTCAGGCTGGCCTCATAACGAATGCCGTTATCTACATAAGCGTTACGCTCCACGTCCATATCCACCGTGTTGCCATCTACTGAGCCTTGCAGCACAGAGCGGAACAGCACGTCGCTGGAACCGGTAAGCCCGTTACCTGCGCTACCATTCATATGTGCGCCATTCGTTTGTTGTAGAAGCCCGGCCGGTTGTTGCGCAGTACCTGACCCGGCATTAGGTTGCAGGGCTGCCTGCATGGCAGACTTAAAATCCAGGTCACGTGCCTTGTATTGCGGGGTATCGGCATTGGCAATATTCGAAGCAAGCAACTCCTGACGCTGATTGCGCACGCGCAGGGCGGTCTGGTGAAAACTCAGCGCAGCATCCAGTTTGTTGATCATCGTATTTTCCTTTCCCGGGCATTCCCGAAAAAACTCTTAAAGTTTTGCCATCTGCTGTCGTTAACCCTGATAAGCGGGTCTGCTTTCACGCACACATGACTTTTACTAGCTGTGCTTAGTGTACGCGGCGATGACAATAATGATTCTTGAATTAAGAGGGTGAAATACCCTTTATTTCATCAATCATTTACACCTGTCGTGCGTAGAATGAGACTCCATGAAACCTCGTCCGCTATCCATTTTTGCTGCAGTGATCCCAGGCCTGATCTGGCTTTTTGCTTGCCACGTGCAAGCTGCCGATCGTCTGCCGAATGCTGCGGTAGCCACTAACCAGCGGTTGGCATCACCAGCTGCAAGCGATATGCACTCACGTGTTTACCAGACAGTGATGCAGTATGTGCAAGGCCAGACGCAGGGTTATCCGGGCAAAGTGAATATTGAAATCCAGCCATTGGATAACCGCATCCGTGTTGCGGACTGTGACCTGATGGAAGCGTTTAATGTGCAGGGCGCACGCTTGTGGGGCAAAACCCATATTGGTGTGCGTTGTTTGCAATCAGCGACCAAGCCATGGACGCTATACGTACAAGCGGATGTGCAGGTGTGGGGCGAATATGCGGTGATCGGCCTGCCTGTCAGCCAGGGCTCACCGGTGCAGGCGTCAGATGTAGTGATGCAAACTGGCGATTTAACCAAATTACCTTCAGGCATTATTACGGATGTATCCATGCTGGAAGGTAAAAAGGCCTCATTGAATATGCCATTGGGCACTGTATTAAGACCTGAATTGCTTAAAGCGATGCCGGTGATCATGCAGGGACAAATGGTGCAATTGAATAGCCGTGGAGATGGATTTGTGATCTCGGCCGATGGTACTGCCATGCAGACTGCCAATGTTGGCCAGGTGGTAGATGTGAAAGTAAGTAACGGCCAGATCGTGAAAGGTGTCGCGCAAGCTTCAGGAAAAGTAGATGTCCGTTTTTAGTCTGCGCTACCACTTTTAAAAGCCAAAAATGCTTGTTAACCATAAACTTGAGAGAAAAAGTATATTCAGCGCTAAAGTTCGCTTAAACTATGCCGATAGTACTGTTAACAATTGAGGGTTTTCGAAACTCTTACATCCAGACAAACAGAAGCAGAGGTGCGGCATGAATATTTCAGACTCTATTAAAAAACTTGGTACCGTTGATAAACCAGTGCTTGATAAAAGCACTAATAGCAAAAGCAGCGAAAAAACTGCCAGCACTTCCGGCAACGCCAGTACAGATAATGTAACGCTGTCAGCGGCTTCGGTGCAGTTGCAATCACTGGAAGCCGGCTTGGCGAACGGTGAAGTTTTTGACACGAATAAAGTAGACGAAATCAAAGCGGCAATTGCCCGTGGTGATTTCTCGGTAGACACTGCCAAAGTGGCAGATGGTCTGCTGCAAACAGTTAAAGATTTAATAAAACCGAATAAAGGATGACCTCATGAGTAATGCAAATCGCACTTCAGTTCCGGCTATCAGTTTTGAGGCCGACGCCACCCTGGTGGCCGAGTTGATTAACGATTTGCATAACGAGCAAACGGCACTTATTTCTGCCGACCTGGATATCATTGAACAAATGGTAGACAAGCGGGTAGGATTGCTGCAAGCCTTGGGCGAAGCGGCCAACCAGCGCTACTCAGCACTGGCTGCGGCAGGGTTTGAAGCCAATGAGAATGGCATGTCCAAATGGCTGGAATTACGTTCCAGCCCTGTCATCGATGATGCATGGGTGAATTTCCAGCGGCAATTGGCGCAAGCGAAAGAGCTTAACCGCCTGAATGGTGTGCTGATCAATAAACATTTTCAGCGCAACCAGGAAAAACTGGATGCCTTGCAAGGTAAAGCGGCGAACAATACACAGTTGTATGGCAAAAACGGTCAAACGCGTGGCGGCAATAATGCGCGTGCCAGTTTCTCTGTTTAAGCTATAAATTTAGATAAAAAAGCCGAATCGATTTGATTCGGCTTTTTTATTGCTGAGTGCTAGTTTCATTCAATCACAGCAACGCTGAAAAGCACTGGCTTAGCGGTTGCTTTCCAGTGTTTCCCAGCGCTCCAGTTTTTGCATCACCAGGGTTTCAATTTCACTTAATCTTTCCTGTAGTGTTTTTGCCAGTTCTGGCGTCTGCTTGTAAATATCAGGCTGTGCTAGTTGTGTTTGAATGCCTGATTGCTCTTGCTCAAGTGTTTCAATCTCTTCTGGTAACGTCTCGAGCTCACGTTGCTCCTTGAAACTCAAGCTTTTGCGTGTGGTTTGTTTTGGCACAGGTGCTGGTGGTGGCGCGGCAGATACTTTTTGCGGGGCATTGGGTTTATTATTGCGGTCCTGGCTGAATCTTAACCAGTCATCGTACCCGCCACCAAATTCAGTCAATTTCCCTTGCCCTTCAAACGCTATCACTTGCGTGACAGTGTTTTCAAGGAAGGCGCGGTCATGGCTGACCAGGAAGAGGGTGCCGGTGTAATCCTGTAACAGAGTCTCCAGTAATTCCAGCGTATCAATATCCAGGTCATTGGTTGGTTCATCAAGCACCAGCACGTTGGCAGGGCGGGCGAACAGGCGCGCTAGCAGTAAACGGTTGCGCTCACCACCAGAAAGTGATTTCACCGGTGAGCGTGAGCGTTGCGGCGGAAATAAAAAGTCTTCCAGGTAGCTGATGACATGTTTACGCTCATTACCGATTTCCACAAAGTCTGAGCCCGGGCTAATGGTATCGGCCAGGGTGGCTTCTTCATCCAGCTGCTCGCGCATCTGGTCAAAGTAGGCAACATTGATTTTGGTGCCACGCTGGATCTCTCCACTATCCGCCTCAATGTCACCTAAAATAAGTTTTAAGAGCGTGGATTTTCCGATCCCGTTAGGGCCGAGTAAGCCAATTTTATCGCCACGCAAAATACGTGTGCTGAATCCTTTGATTAGTGTCTTATCGCCGTACGACTTATGGACGCGATCAAGCTCCGCAACCAGTTTGCCACTGCGTTCCCCAGCATCCAGGTTGAGCTTGACGTCACCTTGACGTTCACGTCGGGCGGCACGGTCCAGGCGCAGCGCTTCCAGTCTTCTCACACGCCCTTCATTACGTGTGCGGCGCGCTTTAATACCCTGCCGGATCCAGACTTCTTCCTGGGCCAAAAACTTATCGAATTTAGCCGCATGCGTTTCTTCGACCGCCAGTAACTCTTCTTTTTTGATCTGGTACTGCGAAAAGTTACCTGCAAAGTCAGTCAGATTGCCGCGGTCTAGCTCGGTAATCCGTGTCGCCAGCTTGTCCAAGAAACGGCGGTCATGGGTAATAAACAGCACACTGCCATTGAATCCCAATAACAAATCTTCCAGCCATTCGATGGCTTCCAGGTCCAAGTGGTTGGTCGGCTCATCGAGTAGTAGTACTTCGGGCTCTGCAACCAGCGCACGCCCAAGTGCCACGCGTTTACGCCAGCCGCCAGAGAGTGTGGAAACCAATACATCAGCATCCAGTTTCAAACGGCTAAGCACGGTTTCAACACGGGATTGCGCTACCCAGCCATTCTGCGCATCCATTTCATGCTGCAACGCCTGCATGCGCTCCATCAGCGCTTCAATATTGGCGTCCGGCATACCCATGTCATGGGTAACCTGATGGTAGTCAATGATTGTTTGTTGCAAACTGCCCAGGCCCTCTGCCACTGCTTCAAATACGGTGTGTGTATTATCCAGTTCAGGTTCTTGCGGGACATACACAACGCGCACGCTGGGCGCACGCCATACCGTGCCATCATCCAGTTTGATCGTGCCGGCAATGGCTTTAAGCAAACTGGATTTGCCAGCACCATTGCGGCCAATCAAGCCGACGCGCTCGCCCGGGTCTAACTGAAATGAAGCTTGGGCAAGCAAGGCATGATGACCGAATGCCAGGCTGGCATTATCAAGCGTGATGTGAGGCATAGAGGGAGTTAGAGTCGCGGCTGTTGATTGGGATTGATATTGTAAACGACATCAAACGATTGGGTATGCTAATGGCCAAAAAAGGGGGATGGCAGAGTAATTCATTATGCGAAAAACGCTGTGGCTTCTACGGCCGGAAATAGATAGCTGGATTGACTACACCTTCAAACTTGTATTTTTAACTGCCGATGTGTGAGCGGTATTGTTATCTCTGCATCCAGTTGATAGTCGCATTTTCATAATGCAAAAAACCTAATTGCGCATGCATGACAATCAGTGAATCTGCTGCGAAGGGGATGGCAGGGTGTCCAAAGACATGATGTCTCCACGCAGGGAGATGTTTGGCGCGGGACGGTTATCAGGTTGGTATTCCTCAACCCAGCGTTGCAGATCCTGCTTGATTTGAGATTCCGTCAAATACGGACTATTAGCTAACCAATCAAGCAGGCTAGCTAACCACACAGCATCTGCAGTACGGGCCTGCGCTATACGCAGCTTTTCGTGGCTGGTTGGCAATGTGTTTTCATCATCAGCCAACAATTCTTCATAGAGTTTTTCACCAGGGCGCAAGCCGGTAAACTCGATGCGGATATCATTTTTTTGCAGGCCGGATAGCTTGATCATGTCATTGGCCAAATCAATAATCTTGACCGGCGTGCCCATATCTAAAACAAACACTTCACCACCGTTCCCCATGGTAGCCGCCTGCAATACCAGCTGCGCTGCTTCGGGGATAGACATGAAGTAACGGGTGATTTCCGGATGGGTGATAGTAATCGGCCCGCCGTGCGCGATCTGCTCACGGAATTTTGGGATCACGCTGCCACTGCTGCCCAGCACATTACCAAAACGCACCGTTATAAAACGGGTCACGGATTTTTCCTTATGCTGTAAACCCTGGCAGATCAGCTCTGCCAGTCGTTTACTGGCACCCATCACATTAGTTGGATTTACTGCCTTATCAGTGGAAACCAGCACGAAAGTTGGAACCCTTGCCGCCTGGCAGGCAGAGGCAATCTGGTAAGTGCCATATGCGTTATTCTGTAACGCTTCTACCACATTGAAGTGTTCCATCATCGGCACATGTTTATACGCACCTGCATGCAACACCACATCCGGCTGATGGTTCTTTAACACACGCTGGATGCGCACACTGTTTTTTACATCGGCAACCACATACACTAGCTCGGTATCGGTGCATAACTGGCTAAATTCCTGTTGCAGCGTGTAGAGCGCATATTCAGAAATATCAAGACAAATGAGCTGGGATGGATGAAAGCTCAAAATCTGGCGGCACAGTTCTGAACCTATTGAGCCCGCAGCACCTGATACCAGCACCACTTTATTCGCGAGCATGTTACTCAATCCATGTGTATCCAGCTGCACCACATCGCGCCCGAGCAAATCTTCAACATCGATTTTACGGATCTGCGACAAACTGACCCGGCCACTGATCAGGTCTGACATTGCAGGTAAAGTTAAAACTTCCATGCCTTCTACTTGTCTGGCTGCTTCTACAGCCAAACGCCTTTTTTCATGCCTGCTGCTGGGCATGGCTATCATGCAGTGCCTGGAACCATAACGCTCGGCTATTAGTGGAATATCCTGCAAACAGCCTTCCACCTTGGTATGCATGATCTCGCGACCAACAAGCTTTTTATTGGGGTCTATCATCGCCACTACACGCCATTCCGGGCTTTTGCTTAACTCTTTGATCAGGTTAAGCGAGCTCTCTTCAACGCCAATGACAATCACCGGCTTGCCTTGCGCAGCGACATTATTGAACAAACGTCTTTCTTTCCACGAGCGGTACAGGAAACGGCTACCCCCCATGATAATCACCAGCAGCATTGGATGAATGAAGAGCACTGATCTGGGAATAATCACTGAAGGATGAGCGATTAAAGCAAAACTGGCAGTGAGCAGGGCACCAAATGCGATTGCGCGTACGATACGTTTTAAATCCGGCAGGCTGGCGAAGCGCCATAAGCCACGGTAAAGCCCAAAAGTTTTAAAGCAAACACTATAAATAATAAAGATTGCAGGCAGACTCTCTAAAAAAAATCCTTGATACAAATCAGGGACTTCAAAGTTGAAACGAAACAGGAAGGCTATCCACCAGGCTAGTGTTAAAGCCAGTCCATCATGCAGGTAGGCAAGTCCAGATAAAAAGCGAACAGGCAGTTTAAGCATTTAAACGTTTGTTAAAGATTAATGTGTGATGTTATCACGTCTTAATACTTTAACTATGGTCATAATGGTGATTTTAAAATCCAGCCATAGCGATTGATGCGCAAGATAATGGATATCCAGCTTCACCTTTTCCTGGATATCGATATCATCACGACCATTGATTTGGGCCCAACCGGTAATCCCGGGTTTCAGAGTATGTACATTGTATTCAGTACGCAGACCAATCAGGTCATCCTGGTTAAACAATGCCGGTCTTGGTCCCACAATGGACATGTCACCCTTAAGCACACTCCATAATTGCGGCAATTCATCTAGGCTGGTCTTTCTTATGAAACTACCTAAGGGTGTCAAAAACCTATCAGGTTTGGTTTGTTTATTCATCAAGTGCGTGGCGATTTGCGGTGTGCCTACATACATGGAACGAAATTTCGGCATCATGAAAAGCTGGTTTTCTAGACCTACACGCTGGCTCCAATACAATGCAGGCCCGGCAGAGGTCAGTTTTACCATCAAATAGGTAATCATTATGAGCGGGAATAATACAATTATTCCGCTCAGCGTCAGGAATATATCTACTAGCCTCTTTAACATGGTTATTCTTTTAATGTCCGCGAAATACCTTCATGGAAGCTGATTTTAGGCTTCCATCCAAGTAGAGCTCGCGCTTTCGAAATATCTACCTGTAGCGAACCAATCAAGCGCAACGACAGGCAGGAATTGCCTGTTAGTTTAAATAGCAACGTTAGAAGCCAAACGGGTAAATGGATTAGGCGGGAATTCATTTTGCTAAGCTGCCGTATGGTTTTAATCAATGTCGCTGTAGAGACATCTTCGCCATCTGATATCAGGAAGGTTTGATCTGCAGCCTGAGGATGCCAGCTACATAGAATAATAAAATCGGCTAGGTTATCCAGGCTGATAAAGCTTCTTTTATTCTGTACATCGGCAAAAGGTAAAGGTAGTGGTAATAGGCAAATTTTGATTAACTGCCTGAAGTTGGCTTTAACGCCAGGGCCGTAAATTAAGGGAGGACGAATGATCACTAGCTCTATCTGGTGTGCTGCGCAAAATTGTTTGAGCTTGATCTCTGCTTCCAGCTTGGTTTGACCATAAGCATCCAGTGGTGCGGGTGTATCCACTTCAGCAAATGGTTCCCTGGACACCTCGCCATTGACCTTTATTGAACTAAGAAACACAAAGCGTCTGATCTTCAGACGCATCGCCAGTTCAGCTATTTTGAGCGTGTAATCAATATTTACGGCAGCATACGCTTGGTAAACGTTTTCTGCGGTCTCGTGCATAACATGTGCACGCCCAGCCAGATGGATTAAGCATTGATACGCATCAGGATATGATTCAGAGTCAAGAGCTTCGCGCTTTACTACGGTATAGGCATAGCCATCTGCGAATAGCCGGCTGCATAATGATTGACCGACAAAACCGCTGGCACCTGAAATTAGCATACGCATTATCAGAACTTTGGCCTCGTAAGAAACTGGGGAATCCGCGAAAGTATTTTTCTGACTATAAAAAAAGGGCCAACTGAAAGGCGGTGCATTTTACAGGCACGAGAGGCCTCGATGTTTCCTTTAATAATTCCTCTTACACTATTATTAGATGTTCCACCGGTACGCATTTTTACCCAAATTTTCGGTACATAGACTGAATTTATCTGATGGATCTCCAAGAAACGCATCGTCAATTCAAAGTCGGCCTGACGAGGAAAGTCGAGGTTGAAATTACCCCACGTCTCATATACTGCTCGTCGTACAAAGAAAGTTGGGTGCGCAGGCATCCAACCTTTTTTAAACAACCCAAGCCTGTAAGTTTGCGATTGCCAGTAGCGTACAATCTTGTTGGTGTCATTCGCATTAACATAAATAAGGTCAGCGTAACAGGCATCAATGTTGGGATTGGAAAACACCTCAGAAACTTGGCTTAATACAGTGTTATCTATATAAAAATCGTCCGCATTCAGTGTGCCGATTATATCGCCGGTAGCCATAGCGATGCCTTTATTCATTGCATCATAAATACCCTTATCCGGTTCGGAGATGAATTTTGACACACTGGAAGCTGAGTTCACAATTGCTACTGTGTCATCATTAGACAATCCATCTATTACTATGTGCTCAACATCTGAATGATTCTGGCTTGCTATCGAGGATATGGTATCTTGTATGGTCGCGGCGCTGTTATAGCAAACTGTTATTACTGAAATTTTCATTTGACTCAGATTCCAGGAACACGATAGAAGCTTAAGAATGCCAGGCTGTTATTGATCAAATACACGCAGCGAGAGAGTTTTCTGCCAATCTCCCCCATCGTTTCAAGTTTGGAAACAAGCATAGCTAAAATACTTAAATAATAAGCTCTAAGGGAATGTTCACCGAATTTTATTTTTTCAAACTCGGCGAGCTCCTTGATTCTTTTCGATTTAACGTCCATAGACTTGTTTTCGCCGTGTAACCTGTAGCCCGCCACGGGTACAGAAGATTCTTTCCATTGGTATTTCACATAGGCAGCATAGAAAAAAACCACATCAAATACAAAATGAAAATTGGAAGGCCACTCGGCTTCCGAATAAACCCGTTTTCGCCAGAAAGTTGCGGGCTGGATGATGGCCGTACGGTACCGGAACCAGTGGAAACCATCCAGAGGATGATAGCGGTAATTGATCCTCTTGATTCTGTGACCTTCAGCATCCAGGTAGTAACCACCATAAGTAGATACATCTATCTCCGGAGACTCAGTGAATGACAAGATGACACGACTGAAAACTTGATTGTCCAAATAACAGTCATCGGCATTCAGGAAACACAGAATATCCCCTGTCGCCACAGAAAATGCACGCTTGATGGCGTCCGCTTGCCCGGAGTCCTGCCGGCTGACAAATCTGAAACGTGTATCGGTTTTACAGTAGCTCTCAATGATTTCGATTGATCCATCTCTAGAGCCTCCATCAGCGATAAGTACTTCAAAATCAGCATGCAACTGTGAACGAATGCTGTCCAGACACTGGGGCAGGAATTGCGCGTAGTTGAAAGAGGGGACTGCAATACTAATTTTCATTGCGGACTAACTGTTTATTAATAAATAGCATATCTGCTTCCAGGATATGCCCCGTTTCCTTATCTCGCAGAATATCCAGTAGCTGGATGCATTCAAATCCATGATTGCGTAACGCTAGCATGACCTCGTCAGCATGGGCGCCATTGGCATACGAAGAGGTAAAGGAGACCTCAGCTAGCACATAGCGACAATGACGGAGAAAGTTAACTGAACCTTTTAGCACTGCCAATTCGTAGCCCTGGACGTCGAGCTTGAGGAGTGCAGCGTTTATTTTCGGTAAGGATTGACTGACCTTATCCAGCGTAGTGCAATCTACAATGACTGACTCCCTGTGTTCTAGCGCCTGGTTCACTTCCTCTCTCACCAGGAATGAGTTGTTGACATTGTTGGAATAGCGATTTAACTCCAGAGTCGCCTGCTCAGCGCCAAGTCCCATATTCAGCGGCTTGCCGGTAATACGGTATTTGGAAAAGTTATGCTGCAATCCGGCAAAGTTTTCCGGATCTGGCTCAAAGCTATATATCGGAATTTCAGGCCAGACAGAATGCGCCATAAAAGCAAATTGTCCCTGGTTCGCACCCACATCAATGATGGCGTCGATATTGTTCACTATCGACCTCCGCTGCATCGCCTTCAAGTTTGCCAGCAAGCCAAATGAGACCAGGTTACGGTGCTGTAACCGTTTCAGAAACGATGCTGGAACTGCCAATGCTCCCAGGTATGCCGGTAAAAGATTATCCAAAAACATTAATTCACCAACTCCTGTAAATATTTTTCCCTCAAGTTTTCCACGGAATGCGCGTTGCGGAACCTGACGACCCCTTCTAACAAGCTTGCATATTCTTCGCTGCCTGGACGCGGCAGGCTTTTTATCAGTGACTCAACACTTGCAATATCAGTCTGCTTTGAGTTCACCAGCATACCGTTGCCATATTTGCTGACCTGCCTGCCACACCAGCCTTCGTCGTAAGCGATGACAGGGCGTCCTGCACGTGCTGCCAGATATAGTACTGCACTCTCCATGCGTGCATCCCAGATATCATAAAGCATTAACAGATAATGCTGTTCGCGTGCAATTATCAGCATAGTCTCATCACTCATATATTCATTTCGATACCCGTCAAAACTGTTGAGGAATGCAAGCGCATCCGCATCTTTAGCATTGTTGAAGCTACCTGCTACTGCCAGCTTGCCAAGCGTTGGATCTGCCTGAAACATCGGTACCAGCCAATCCAGGCCCTTCCCGTGTCTGATCTGGCCGATGATACCGAACTTGAGTTGGGATGTGGCAGCAGGCGGTGCATTGGCAGAATAGTCTTCTGTCAGTTCGAGTGACGGCATATGGCGGATATGTGAATCATTGATCATCGGGAAAGCTTCATGCCAGGCTGCCACAAGCTCTTCTGTGCGAACGTATAGCACTACTTCCTGGCGGGCCAGGAAACGTTTCACCAGCCACGTTGCAGTGCGGGAGCGGGTAACACGCTCGGGACCCATAAGATAAATAAGACTGATCCTTCTTGGTTTCAGGGACAGATTGAAAATACTCCAGCATGCAGCCAGAAGCACAAGGTGCGCATCAAAAAAGAATATGTGATTGGCTCGTTGCCCTTTTCTGGCCTGCGAGTACAGCTTGAACAGGGCTTGTAAAGTGCCTTCGCGCAAAGAGGGGCTGCGTACTTTAAAACTTTCAACCTCTGTGATTTGTTGCAAGGTCCCAAGTTGCAAGATTGGGTGGTCAGCTTCGCGGGAAACCAGATAACGCAAACCTTTTGTTTTTCTTAAAGCCCTGGCTGTGTTGATCAAGGATTGAGCAGGGTGCCCGACCGCAGTGAACCACGGCTGGATAATGACAATATCATCCATGACGGGCTCGCATCTGATGTTCGATCAAGTCCTGGTAAGCAGTGCCAAATGCCTGCCAGCGCGCATCTGCTTGGTTGAGTGCGGTTTGCACGTTGATGGCATTGCGCTCCCGATCGAATCCATGCCAGGCGGTGTTCAGATGCCGAGCCAGCGTTTCTGCATCGCCCGTAGCGAAAAAGTCTGCATATTGGGCTTGTTCACGGTGGACTGGAAGATCGGAAAGTATCAGGTGTTTACCCAGGGCTTTTCCCTCTTCTACTGTCGAACTCCATCCCTCAAACATAGAGGGGTTGACCAGTGCGATGGCGTGTGCCATCAGCCCGAGCAGATCCTGGTAGGGTGTAATCCCGAGCAAACGGAAGTCGTGACTGACACCGTTGGATTCTGCATAAGCCATCAACTCTTCGAAAAAACCGGGATTCTTCGTGTCACGATTGTTCCCCGTTAGTAAAATCTCGATTCTTTGTGACTGTGCTTTCAAAATCTTCAGCGCATCAAACACCAGTTTGTGGTTCTTGTGCATCCAGAACTGGTTAGGTAAAAGGAAATACTTTTCACCAAACTTGTATTTATCTCGCAACGTCTCGATGGCCGGAATCTCTTGTCCCCGCCTGATTCCGGATGTGAATTGCAAGACCAATGCATGCTCCGGTTCAAGATAAGGGGCAAATTCCAGCAAGTCTTTACGTGCAGAATAGCTGCTTGCAATCACGGCATCGCTATTTCTGCATATCCTGTCGTTAGTGGATTCACGTAGTCTTAATTCATGAGGCGGGAAGAAATTGGGCAGGTGTTTGTATTGAAAATCAGGAATCCAGCCTATGGTCAGCAATTTTTTGCTACGGCCAATATAAGGTGCATGAGAAATGGCGGAGATTTCCTGCTTGAGCAGGAAATGCTCGAGCAAGGGATCCGTCCCAAACACAGTACGCCATCCTTTAGCCAGCAACCAGCTGGGTGAATGCCTGTCAAGCAGACTGGTGCGCAAGACCTCGGTGTTGCCTATCGCTTCCATCAATGCTCCTGATGGCTGGCTGCCGGTGATAATGACTGGTTCTATGCGACGGTCAGGCAGTGAATTGAGGGCATAGATCAGGCCGCTATAATAATTGATGCCACCGAGCCATCCTTGGTCAAGGGCACCTAGAATAAATGCTACGCGGATCATTGCTTCTCAGTCCTGAACCAGTTTATGTATTGCTCAATGCCTTTTTCCAAAGGGATACCAGGACGCCAGCCCCAGGATGCAGTATCCGAGATATTTGCATGATAGTGCAGAGGATCTCCAGGGCGGGTCTGAAGGTTAAATTCAGGCATGGCAGGGCTACCTATCGCCTTTGCCAGTTGTTGCAGCACAGCGCGGTTGGTAGTCGACGAACCGCTACCTCCGTTAACAATGGGGCAGAGCCGGGAAGCATGTATTGCTGCCAGTACAAGCAATGAAGCTGCATCTTCCACATGCAGCCAGTCCCTGGTCTCATCGCCAGTACCATAGAACAGGCATTCACCTTGATACATGCGTTTACAGGCGTCCCATAACAATTGTTTTCTGAGGCCTGGGCCATACACCGAAAACAGCCTGACAATCGCCACTTTCAATCCATGGTTTGCAGAGAAATTGCGGATCAGTTGCTCCGCATCCCGCTTATGCATGCCATACGGAGAGACCGGATTTAAAGTCTGCTTAACCGGAATGGGGTGCATCTCGCAAATGCCATACACTGCAGCACTTGATGGGTAGACTAAGGACGCCTGTGGGACCTGATCACGTACATATTCAAGCAGCTCTCTGGTACTTTCCACAGTTTTTTGACGGTCGGTTTCTGGTTCCGCGATAGATGCAGCAACAGATCCACTACCTGCACAATGTATGATTAATGATGGCAGATCCGGTAACTCAAGCAAAGCTGATTTGGTGACCGGGCTTTCCCGCCAGTACGTCAGACCCCATTCGGCCGAAGGGGCTTGACCATGGCCTATACCCATCACTTTCCAGCCATCGTCAGCCAGTCGGCGCGAAACATGGCGGCCAATGAATCCGGCCGCACCTGTTACCAATGCAGTCTTATTCATGTTTGTATCCGACAAACGTATAAAGCCGGCCGGGTGCGCGATTGTACTTGCCAAGCATGTCGAGTACGAGGTCTGGAATCAGGCATGACGGTAACAGCCGGAGTTTTCTGGATAGACGTTGTTTAATATCTTTCCTGGTTTCCGGGTAAAGATTGATATCCGAAGCAAATGGGTTCAGTATTTGTGTCAAAGTGATACCGGCAGATTCAATCGACCGTACATATTCATCCAGACGATAGGCATGCTCTCCACCATAATATTTGTGCAATGCATGCGAGTTTTGAAACGCCTCAAGGTCTTGCTCTCTGGAAATCACGTGTTCTCGGGTGGCAATGAAGATTCCCCCCGGCTTCAGTACACGGCTGGCCTCCCTACAAAATTGTTTCAAGTCCTGAGCGTGATGTAGCACCTGCCGTGCATGCACCAACTCAAAACTGGCATCTGCGAATGGCAAACGCTCGCCCCAACTTTGTTCTACCGTGATATCCAGGCCTGCTTCGGTAGCGAGGGATCTGATAGCTGCAGCCCCTACAATAGCGCTATCGTTCGGCTCAAGTGCGGTGACAGTGTGCCCCTCTTTCGCCAGCGCATATGAAGCAATTCCTCGTCCGGCGCCTACATCAAGTGCACGGACAGGTAAAAGGGGAAGGAAGCTGCTTACGGCTACCCATTCACTGCTACGGTAGTAACGCTCTGCTGCGACCATTAAAGGGTCATCATAAAAACAGGCTTTTACCATGGCCTGCTGGTCAGGCTGGTTACGCAGCCACATAACTGCCTGTTCCCAGGTCATCAAGTTATCGTTCATCTGCTGGAATCTCGCGGATCAAACGGGCAGGGTTGCCAGCAACAATAGTATAGGGAGCAACATCAGTAGTGACTACACTGCCTGCGCCTACAATTGCGCCTTCGCCGATAGTCACGCCTTTTAGAATGATGACATTGAAGCCTATCCAAGCTTTGTGTTGTATTTTGATCGGTTTTGATTGCACATGTGTCCAATCTTTCTTGCCTTGTCTCCAGGCCAAAACATCATTTTTTCTCAAGCTCCAGTTAATAGCATGAGAATTATGATCGACTATACTGCAACCCCAGGAAATAAGTACATCATCGCCTATAGCGATGTTGCTGGCAGAGATCAGGCTGGAGCTACCAATAAACACACGGTTTCCAATTTTGATGTTTACATTTGGCCGCTCAAAAGTGATTGCCGCATCAATGCAGCATTCATTACCTATCTCCAACGTACTGTGATTGCTGAATTTGATTTTTCTGAATTCGATTTTTGAATCATTTCCGCAAATAAGAGTGCCGCTTTTGGCTAACCTCTTTGAGGCAACCCTGTTCAAGAAAAAGACTATGATTTTTTTCATATTTTTTTAAAGTATGCATTGCATAAATTTCTGAATCGCAACCTTAACCTACTGATAAAACTGTGATTATTCATGCTGTGCAAATATCGATAAACGAGTATTTTATTAGCTTCATCCACCTCGAGATATTGCGGAAATTTTTTTATGGTCCCTTTGAATGTTTCACCAACAACGGCATTATAAGCCATACCGTGTGTCCCACTGCCATCAAATCCTGTATTGGACACTAAACTCTGACAAGGAAAAAGTGTCAGGCCGCGTTTGAAAAAAACTGTTAAATACCAGCGAATTGCCCAAGAGTCTACTTTGCCTTCAAAGTGTGCTTCAAGCATGTTAAAGTATGGATAGGTACCCTCTAGGTCAAACTGCTTTCTGAGATTGAAATCGTCTTTCAATAGGTTGTATTCTGTCGCATCGGCATCAAACTCAGCCCATGCACGCTTCCAGGTTGCCCAACCCCATGATGTTGTGAATGGTAGAAAGAAAGCATCTTTGTCATGCCTGACTTGCACCGGAAACATGTGTCCCGATATTTGCATAACTTGTTCTTCGTTTTCGTAACGATCTAAGGCGTCATTCATATAACTCAGGAAGTATGGCGAGGTTACTAAATCATCTTCCAGTACGATCACGCGGCCATACTGATTGACTAATTGAGTTACGCCCTCGATGATCGATTTTGCCAACCCCCAGTTTTGAGTACGCTCCACAATGGAGATCGCCTTGAATCCAGTGATTCTATGAATGGTATTCCGCACTTCCGCAACTGCGGCGAATGCAGCATCATTTTTTGCCGCATCAGAAAAAATGAATAACTCGCTTTCACTCGCCTGTACATTGGCTTTTAGCGCAGCTAATGTTTTCGCTAGGTGGTCGGCGCGATTATATACGAAGAGTGCGATTGGAGCGTGCTGTGCCATGTTAATGAATACCTGAGGTTTCGAGCAGGCAATGGATGATGCGCTGCATTGCTTTTCCATCCTGCGGGCCAAAAAATTCTGTGGTAAAACGTGCCATGTTTTGTCTTATAACAGCTTGTTTTACGGGGTCATTCAATAAACTTTCAATGGCTACAAGCGCAGCCTCTACATCCGAGACTTCTATCGCCGCGCCATGCTGCTCTGGAAAAGGGAAAACAGAATGTGCATCTTCCAGTTTCAGAATAAAGGGGATCACGCCGCACGCTGCCGACTCAGACAGCGTAGTAGAGTAAAAACCCACTGTAATATCTGCTGATTCCATCACACGCTTCAGGCTCCATGTCCGGTAATCGGCTAATACGATTTTGTCCGGGTAATCTGTCGCTAATAAATCAAAGCTTTCACATTTATCTACCGGATGTTTACGGACCAGGACGCGCATACCTTCATGTTGTGAAAGCAGTCGCCTGGTAAGCATCACCAATATTTCATAATGTGTCGTGCTCAGAAATTTGTTTACAGGCTGCGTAAATATCACGCATGTGACATGGCTGGGATTTAAAGTCTTTCGTTCATTCGAGATGGGTAGCGATGGGTTGCCGGTTATAATGTATTCTGCTTTCGGCGTATGTTGCTGATAACGTTTAACGAACCCGTTACCCCAGCAAAGCATTTTGTCAAAAGCCATGTTGCGATATCCCGAATGCAGTATGCCGCCACGGCCGCTCTGTAACCTGACAGTGGGGATGCGGTCCATGCGCGCAGCCAGCCCGGCGACTTGATCTTCCATGGAGGTGCCTTCAGCGAACACCATCGTTGCAGGCTGATAATTTGCCATAGTGCCATGTACTCGCAGATACGTCTGCAATACTGCACAGTAAGCGGGAAACAAAGCACTTAAAACAGGCAGTTTTACTTTTCGTATATCAATATTTTCCGCCGATTCTGTAGCAACTGCGTAGCCCATCGATGCCGCAACACTGGCTGCTTCAACAGTTGTGCAAAAAAACAAGATTTTTTCTTTCCCCAATGCTTGCGCATATTCCGCAAAAAAACGCACAAAGCGGGCATTGATAGCAAACAATCCTATCCTGGAAAGCACATCTGCGGGCGGTTGAACACTACGGCGATTCCATATGAATTTGCAAATGCGCAATATTGTCTTCAGGAAACCTTTAGCGCGTGCTAGCCATGCCAAGTGGCCGCCTGCGACCAATATTTCGTCATGCAAATCTGTTACAAATGAGCGGGGTGTTGAAAGTCGCCATCCCGATGCAGCGCTTAGTAGTGGTTTCAGCAGCTCAGGCTGGTGGACTGCGGAAAAGTAGAAGTACCTTTCCATGCCTTGCTTTAAAGAAATGTCGCCATAATCTAAAGCGCCCGGCATTTCGTCATCGACCCAGTTGATTAATGCTGAAATAAGAGTGGTCAACACCTCTTCATGTGAATAGGCCAAGTTCTTCATTAGCTATGACCATTGATAAATTGACTGATTTTTGCTGAAAAATGATCAACAACTTTGCCTGCCCCATCCTTGGTCAAATGTGCATGATCGCTGTAGTAAAGTTTGCCACTGTTGACCACGTAACAATAGTGTTTATCGCATAGTGCTTCTCTAGGGTCTAAATACAAAGTATTTTGCTGGCGATTAGCAAACGCTAGCAGCGCATCATTAAAGCTGGAAAATTCTGCCTCGGTTGCGGGGTAGTGGTCGTTACAAATCAAGCTTGTAAATGGCCTGTTGACGCAATCCATGTATCCTCGTTTAAGATGGGCTCCTGGAACGCCGCCGAAAATGACGAATTTTCTGCTCTCACCTAATTCTTCATGCAAACGCTCAAACCCCGAAATGAGTGCAGCAGTAAACTCAACTTCATCATTTTTATAGTCAAAATGCCGGCCAGATTCTGAATCGACAATTTTTTTAGTATATCTGTAAGCAAACATGACCGGCATATTGTTACCCTGAGCCAAATTTTTTAATTTATCAAGCATGCCTGTGCATGACTGATGCGTCTGCCCTTTATATACGTTAGTCAGGCCAGGCAAAGCCAAACATGCCGGGTGACCAAGGTAGTGTATGCCAATCCCGGTCTCTTTTGAAAAAGCCTCCAGTGCCGACAGGTATTGTTTTGAATGACTATCCCCATACATGATGATCTTTTTATCTGCATCTGGCTGACCTATGTATGTTTCCCAAGCGTATTTATCACCTGCATAACCGGAATTTTTAAATATTGCATGATCAGGAAACCGCCAGGACATGCCATGGCTTTTATAGGCGTATATAGCCGCAATGCCTGTAAGTGCAGTGATGACCATTACGCTCGTAATAAAGACTGCATTCTTTTGATTGGAGGTCTTTTTGAAGCGAAATGGCTGTTCAACAAATCGAAACATACCCCAGGCGATAGCAAAGGCGGTAACGCTGAGTGCCAGTATTTCTGCTCCATTTAAAACATCAATATCCTTGTAATATTTATAAAAAACCAACATCGGCCAGTGAATGAGGTAAAGCGAGTAACTGATCAGTCCCGTTGAGATGAGTAGGCGATTACCCAGTACAAAGCTTGAAAGATTATTGTTACCAGCATAAATCACCATGGCAGCACCAATACATGGGATTAAGGCGTTAAAAGAAGGGAATACAATACTTTCGTCAAATGCAAAAACAGCATATGCAATTAAAGCCATACCGGCCAAAGCAATGGTTTGCATGAATACCGGCTTTGCCTTTTGCATCCTGGGTGCCCAAGTCAACAGACCGCCAATAGCCAGCTCGAAAACCCGGAATGGAATGAGATAGAAGATAAGTTCCTTCTGATTGTGGAAGTAATGATTGGCTCCCAAACTTAGAAAGAGTAACGCCGTTAAAATATATAGCGGCAAGTGTGCACGACTGCGCTTGAGTAGAAAAACCAGTACGAAAGGCCATGCCAGGTAGAATTGTTCTTCGACACTTAAAGACCAGGTGTGAAGCAGAGGCTCTAGCTCAGCGCCTGGAGCAAAATAGTCGTTTGTTTTCCAGAAGTAAAAGTTGGAAACAGAAAACAGTGATGCCAGAAGTGATAATCCAAATCTAGCTAGAAAATCAGGTGAGAACAGTAATAATGCACAGCTAAAACTTAAAACTAGTGTGAATGCTAGCGCTGGAAATAAACGCCTGATGCGTCTTATATAGAAGTTTTTAAAATCAAATTCTGCAGTTTTTCTCACTTCGTCAGTAATGATTTTTGTAATCAGGAAGCCACTGATTACAAAGAAAATATCAACGCCGACAAACCCGCCTGAAAATGCTGCGATTCCTAAATGAAAGCACAGTACACTGAGCACCGCGACTCCACGCAAGCCATCAATTTCTTTACTGTATTTCATTCAGTAGGTTCAGCCGATCCGGAGATTTATTTGGTTAACTGCTTGCCAAGCTGAATAAATGGTTTCTCGATACATATAAAAAGCATCGATGACATGACAGCACATGTAATAAAACTCAGCACAAGTTTTACACCCGGCTGGAGTGGGAAAGTATTCACTACCTGGAAAACTAGGAAGTGTGTCAGATACCAGCTGAAACCAACTATGCCCATAAATCGCAGAATAGCATTCTGGAAAAATGATTTTACTTTGCCGTTAGCATTTATGCTGGTAATCACCAATGCGAATGCCAATCCAATTGGTAAAGACAACCAGCGGAAGGCAAATGCAGGCCGGTTAAAACCAAGAAACTTGTATGAAACCAGTATGCAGCTGGCAGTCAGTAAAGTCCCAAGCGTAATTAAGCCTAACTGATCGAAATGATGCCTGTTATCCAGGAGGAAGTTTTTAAATGTATGTGTGCGAGCTATCCATGCAGCGAGAATGCCGCATAAAAACACATCAAGAAACTGGCCTTGATGCGATATATTTACCAGTTTTGGTGCATATGCAGCCGGCAAAAACTGAAACGTGACTAGCAGGAACCAGATAAAGTAGCAGATCATCACTCCAAGCATCCATATGATGGCCTTCACCTCATAACGGATCACCAGCAGTACAACAAAAGGCAGTAAAAAATAAAAAACAAATTCAGCAGGTAGGGTCCAGAACAAACCATCTCCCTTGTAAAAAAGCAGATGTTTGAAATACCCGGTCCAACCATCATTAATATGAAGGTAATTTTTATGGATGTTTCCTGTGCATTCCTGGTAAATGATTACCGCAGTTAACACGAAGTAATACAGCGGGAGTATCCGGCAACAGCGACGAATCAAAAATTTTTTTATCGATATGTTGCCTTTAACGGCATGCTCATGAAACAGATGATCTGCCAGCAGGTAACCACTCAATACAAAAAACAGGTATACGCCGATATGGCCGATACCCTGGAACTGCAAAAAAGGCGTTAGCGCCTGTTGCCTGCCAGACGAGTGACTAAGAAAAACAATCAGTACCGCCAGTCCGCGGGCGCCATCCATAGCCGCTGTTCTGTCGCTGGATACGAGAAAAAAATCCCGTAAGCGCTTAAATCCTGCTTGCAGCATGACTCACGACAAATGTTCGGTGCAAAACAAACTATGTTTTGCGATATCACTGGTGAGTTTTTTCCCCACAATGCTTGTTAATGCAGATGCATCCAAGCCTCCGGTATCTTCGGTCCGCAATAAGGCTATATCACTTCTATCAAGCACATGGCCTTGCTTGAGCGCGTTTGCAGCTACCAGGCGCTTTTTCTGGAATGTACGATACCTGATCTCATCTTCATTAAACTTTTGCACCCTGGGACTGCCCAGCGCGATATTGGCTTGACGTATTTTGCGTACAAAGTTTCCGAGTTCATCCGGATTCAACGCAGCCTGGTAATCTGTGCCTTTCTCTGACCTGTTCAGGGTGTAATGTTTTTCAAATACACATGCGCCGGCGCCCATTGCCAAGAGGTCGATATCCTGAGCGAACGTATCATCGCCGTCGGTATGGTCTGCATAACCCACTAATGTACCGAACATTGAAGATAATGCGCTGATACGGCGGATGTTGGCCAAGTCGATAGAAGTAGGGAAGCTTTGCATGCCATGCATCAGGATAAAGCGATTGCCGCCAGCTGCGAGCGACACTGCAATCGCCTGACCAATCTCGTCCATCCTTGATGCGCCTGTCCCTAATGTGAAAGGGATTCCGGAAGCCGCTACTGTTTCCAGCATCTCGAAGTTATTCAGGTCTGCCGAATTAAACTTGATCCCATCAACTCGAAGCCTGATGGCCAACTCCAGGCTGGGCATATCATAGGCACAGGCAAACACATCGATACCCTGTGCCCTTGCGCGCTGTACCAAAGATGCCCACTGTTCTGCGCTGAATTCAATCTTCTCCAGCAATGGATAAATCCTATGATGTTTCACCATGTTGGCCGGGGCATGAAAAAGCTGTAATTGAACTGCGTCAGTTTGAGCTTTTACCGCGACGTCAATCAGCGCGCATGCCTTTTCAAAGTCTCCATCATGTGCGCAAGCCATTTCGGCGATGATGTAGGCACCATTACGATGAATCGTCGTAGAAGGCGTTTGGATCTCGTCCGCTGGCTCAAGCCGTGAGTTAGCCATGCTTGTATTCCTTTTTAATTGATTATTGCCTTTTCAGGCACTAGTTGCCAAGCAAACCCAGTTCCGTCATGAGTGTACGCAGACTTGCGAGTTCTTTATCATCAAGCCCTCGCATAGGTTTACGTTCATATGGCTGGCACAGTCCTTTAAGATACATGCCGGCTCTAAGACTGATATGCCAGCCCAGTTTCACTGTTAATGCAAAGAAAGGCTTCTCAATATTGTTGATGACAGATTCTGCCTGAGCGGTTTTGCCATCTTCAAGTGCCTGGTAGAAATCCAGCTCAAGCCGCGGGTCAAAGTTACCAATGCCAACCAGATAAGCGCGTTGGCCATGTGCTCTGGCCTGAAAGTGCCCAGTCATGCCGCCGCGCCCGCCTATGACAGCAGTATGCGTGCTGTAAGTTGAGTTGATATGCTCAATCAGCTCGTTACTGCCGCTTTCTTCTTTGAGGCCAACTACATTACCAATTGAAAGTATGCGGGCTAACAAACTCTGGGTATATTGCGCTGCCGGCGCTTCTGTACTGCGCCCGGCACGAATCGGCATTTCGTGAATCATGACGCCTATATTGACACTGTCCGCGACTTCCTTGAAAAAATCAAACACATGGTCGTCGCCATAATAACGGTCAGGGTAAACAGCAATGATCGCATCCGCACCGATTTTTTCTGCATGCCGGGCAAATTGGATAGCCTGGCTGGTAGGGCCGTAACTAGGGGTGGTCACCATGACAATCGCACGTCCTGCAGCTGCTTTGACTACAAGTTCATTTACCCGCAACATCTCGTCAGGTGTCATTACGTCATAGCGGCTGGTACCAACTGTACACATCAGGTTTTTAGCACCCTGTGCTATCAGAAACTCTACATACGCAGCGATACCTGTTTCATCAATACTGCCATCCACATTAAACAAAGTCAGGATTGGGAATACCGGACCTTGTACTCGCCTGGAAAAATCCGCGGCCTTGCTTAAATTCATTTCATACTCCCTTGTGCATATTCTTCTGCCATGATCTCGGCTATTCTCATCTGGTACGGGTAATCGATATCGAATGATCGCTCGGCGGGCATTATATAACTGAGCATCTCTTCCTGGAAAAATGTCTTGCGCGCAAGAAAACCGGCTGTGTCCGATAGGTAGATAGCACCATTGGGGTGATATAGCGGCTGGATTGATTGCGTTCTGGTTGTTTGTGCATAAGCGGCGGGTTCACGCATCAGGATACGCGCATCATTCTCAGCAACTGAAACGGCCAGCTGTGGTGGAAAATCATATTGTGTCACTGCCATAAGAGGCAGGATGCCTTCATGCTTGCGGTATATTTCAACAGCATTCTGCACATCCTCCATATTCCGGAAAGGGCAGGTCGGAAGCAGCATGGCTACATGACGCCAGCCTTTTTGCGCATTACGTTGCAAATACTCCTCAATCACTTCGACAGCACGTACAGTGTCTGTGCAAAGATGCTCTGGCCGCCAGTCGATGGTAATGCCATAAGGTTGTGCAAGTGCTGCAACCTCTTCATCGTCAGTAGATATAACAATTTCGGCGAAGCAGTCAGAAGCGATTGCAGCCTCAAAAGTATAACAAACCAGGGGTTTGCCATTGAGTGGCCGTACATTTTTTCGAGGAACGCGCTTGGAACCTCCCCGTGCCAGTACCAAACAGACAGTATCTTGCGTGTTAACACTCATGCGACACCTCGCATGACCTGATGGTTGGCCACAATCCCTGCAATCGCATCACAAATCCGGTCGATCGCTTCGTTGCTTATATCGTTACCTGAAGGCAGGCTCATGCCTTGCCTGGACAAGCGTTTGCTGATCGGGAAGTTACCCGCCTGCTGGTATGGTGGCATTTCATGCATGGGGTAAAAGAATGGGCGATTCTCAATACCCATCTCGGACAATCTGAGAGCTAACTCGTCCCGGGTAATGCCTGTCACGGTCTCATCCACCAGCATTGAATAAATCCAGTAAATCGTGTGCGCCCAGTCTTTAGAAGGCGGCAGCACGATACCTTTGATTTTGCCAAGCTGCTTACTGTAGCGTTCACCGATCTCACGGCGGCGAATGAGGAACTTTTCAACGCGTTCCATCTGTGCGACTCCCAATGCCGCCTGTAAATTAGTCATGCGGTAATTAAAGCCAGCGACATCATGCCAGTAACGTTTACCCGGACGCATGCCGTGGTCACGTAACACCCGCAGTTTTTCAGCCAGATCGGCGTTACGTGTACTGACCATGCCCCCTTCACCTGTAGTAATCACCTTATTGGAGAAGAAGCTGAAGCATCCGATATCGCCAAAAGTCCCGACTTGCCTGCCTTTATACAGGGCACCCTGGGCCTCAGCACAATCCTCTATTACAATCAGTTTGTGTTTTTCAGCTAACTTCATTATTGGATCCATATCGCATGGGTGTCCATAGAGGTGAACAGGGATAATCGCTTTTGTACGTGGCGTAATGGCAGCAGCGGCAGCTTCCGGATCAAGTAACCAGGTTTCCTGGTCTACATCCGCGCACACCGGGATGGCGCCACAATGCAATACTACGTTCGCAGTTGCTGCAAACGTCAGGTCGGGTACGATGACTTCATCGCCTGGGCCTACTCCACAGGCTTTAAGTGCCAGATGCAAAGCGGCGGTTCCATTGGAAACGGCGAGGCATTTGCTTTCATGTCCCAAAAACTCAGAGAACTGCTGCTCAAAGCGCCGCACATATTCCCCCTGAGATGATATCCAGCCAGAGGTGACACAGTCGCTGACATATTTCAGCTCATTACCGCCAAGTGAAGGCTCCATCAAGGGGACTCGCAACATTTCGGCCCAGGACAGAAAATCAACAAGATGACCATCATCATCCAGCAGCGGTACATGGCGAACACGTTCATTCAGGAGCGCAACATTGTCAGCGTGACTGGCATTTGCCTTGCCATGTACGAACTTTCTGTTCATATGCAGAGTTGCAAGGTCATCCAGGCCGGCATCCTTTAACAGTGCGCGGCGGATATCGCCATCAGTCAGTACCCCGAGTACTACATTATTTTGATCAACGATAAACACGATGCCAAACACACCCGTGTTTAAACGCTCCATTGCGTTTCGTAACGTGGCATCATTTGGCAATAAATTAGTTTTGATATCTTTTTTCATAGCTGTTCCATACATTATTCCGCTAGGTTACCAACGCCGGGTTACGCGCAGCCATTGATTCCTTCACTAACCTCAGTTGTTGCTTCATTACCTCTGGTGAGATGTCATAAACCTCGATTACCCAGCTTGGCGGGGTCTTTAAATACGTGGAAAGCGGTTCCCAGCACCAGGATTCGTGTGTCAAAACATCGTTTGTATCAGCATTGCCATCGTTATCACTCAAATGGCAAGCAATAATCCATGGCGCAATCATCTCGATCGCAGCTGATGCATCAAAGCCCAATGAGTTAGCAGAAACTTTTAAATGTGCCACATCCAATAATAATCGCACGCTCTCCATGGAGATGGCTTCCATCAGTTCTTTGAGGTCTTCTCCCGTGACGCCCAGTAACAGATCGTTTCTGCCCTCTCGTAAGTTATGAGGCGCGGCTACATTGTTCTCGATTGCAAGTATCACATTTTTAGAGTGTGCATACTCTCCCAGCTGACGCACCGACTCCAGGAATATCTGCAAGGCCTGGGGCTTTGATATCAGCTCACCATTAAGCTGCCGGCCGAGATCTTCAGGCCTCAGGTGTATACAGAACCCGGCGTGAACGCTGTAAAAGGGTGCCCCCAACATGGCTGCCAGATCAATCGCCTTTCGACAGTGATTGCGGCTAAGTTCCAGCATTTGTGGATCATTCGATGCAAGGTTGAGAACAAAAGGACGGCTAGGCACAGGAAAGTAGTTATGCACCAGGTAATGATTGTCTTCGCCCTGAGCCTCTAGCAGGGCAGATGCCAGGTCCATGCTGCGGTGACTTGCACCGGAACTTAATTCGACATGCCTGATGCCTTCAGCAGCGGCAACAGCCAGCATATCTTCGACATCCATTCTGCCGAAGGCACCTGTAGAAACAAAAACTTCACCCTGATATTTCATGTTTATCCTAGTGATATACACCCAAGACTTTAGCCCCTGCAGGCACGTCTTTAAGCACAATAGAACCGGCACCGATAATGGCACCGTCACCAATATGCAGACCCTGCGCTATTTTTGCACCTATGCCGACAAATACCTCTTTGCCAACAGTGACCCGGCCTGCAAGTATCGCTCCAGGCGCTATATGTGTGAACGCGCCGACTTTGCACTCATGGTCGATGGAACTGCCAGAATTCACGATAACCCCTTCTGCAATCGCAACTTCAGTTGCAAGGATAGCGCCAATACAGATTTGAGATGCTTTGCCGATGCTACAGTCGGATTCAATCAATGCCGACGGGTGTGTGAGCGATGGGAGCTCATAACCTGCAACTGAAGCGCAATGGAAAAACTGCCTGCGTTTCTGGTTATCGCCAATCGCAATAAATATTTCATGTAGATGAGGCTGGTAGTTTGTGATGTCTTCCGGTTTCCCTACCAGCGGTGCATGTTTGATGATCTCAACTGAATCAACGGTGTAATTATCGTCCAGAAAGCCATGGATATTCATGCCGTTGGCATGCAGTATAGAGCCAACCACACGGGCATGGCCACCAGCACCAATCACCAAAGCGGTTTTATTCATTCAATCATATCCCAGCTGAATGCCTGATCTTCCTGAACATCACGTCCAAGCCGTCTGCCAATCAACGCCTGATAATCTTCAGGAGGCAGGCCGGCTAATGGTCTCTTGAACGCAAGATCAGCTTCGATAAGCAATTTACCCTTTGCTAAAGGTTTTGCTGCCACGATACTGCGGCGCATCGCGCTTTTGTTAGCCAGTTCACGCGCTGTAGGTTGCTTCAGGCTGCTACCCATCGCCATCTCTACCTCACGGATGGCTTGAACAAGTTGCCGGAACTGCTGTGGATCGGAGGATGCCTGATGATCTGGTCCTGCCATCCCTCTATCAAGGGTGAAATGCCGTTCGATGGCACAGGCCCCCAGAGCAATAGCGGCTACGGATGCTGTAAAGCCTTCGGAGTGATCAGAGTATCCGACAATGGTGCCTGTGGCTTCTGCAATAGTTCGCATCGCCAACAAATTAGAGTCTTCAACACGTGCCGGATAATCGGTGGTGCATTGGAAAAGGAGAATCTGGTTGTTACCTTCTTGGCGTATCACTGCTGCACTGGCTTGCACCTCATCAAGCGTACACATGCCCGTGGATACCAGCATTGGCTTGCCTGTATTTGCTACCCGGCGTAACAAGTGTGGTTCAACCGACATTGCCGATGCGATCTTGTAGGCTGGTGTGCCTATACTCTCCAGCAAATCTACATCACCAACATTATATGGCGTGGATAGAAAGCAAATACCTATCTTGTCGCATTCTTCTTTCAGCCGTGCGAAATCCGCCATTTGAAGTTCAAGTGACTTGAGCATGTCGAACTGGCTCTGTCCCGGGTCTGTCGTTTCAAGCTGGTACTGAGCCTTGGGCGAGCTTCTGGATACTAAGTCTTCTGCACGGAAAGTTTGGAATTTTACGCAGTCTGCGCCACTTTCCTTTGCAGCATGTATCAGTTCAATGGCGAGATTGACATCGCCATTATGGTTTACACCAGCCTCCGCGATCACCCAAACCGGCTCTCCAGGACCAATATCACGCCCTGCAATATTTATGGTTTTTCTCAATGGTCTACCCTGGTTTTATGTTGGTTTCTGTTAACTGCCTGGTCCTGGATACGCTCTCCCAGGATCCTTGAGGATGCATTGCCGGCCCACTTATTGATATTCAGTTTGCTGCGCAACCACCAGCCAGGACTAAAGCGCTTGTCCCTGTATCGACGCCCAAGTGAGGGATGTGTATGCGCACGTAACACGCGCTGTTCTCCGCCTGCAAATACGCGGCTGCTACGATGGAAGCCGTCTGCATCAAATATCAGCAAGTCACCCGCTTTTAGCTCCAGTGTCACAGGATTGCGAATCAGGTCTTCATCAATATCATTAGGGATATCCTGGATGCCATACCCTTGTGACAGGTAATAACCGACCCGGTAACGGCCCTCCCAATGGGTGCCGGGACAATACTCGAATGCCCCGTCTTGGGCGGTGGTATCAGTCAGGTTGAACCAGAATTTTAGTGCCTGCACTCGATCAAAATGCCATGGTAAGCTTGGTGTCTCACAAGGAAGCTCATGCGTGATGAACACCTCGTCATTGAATTCGAATGCATGCGGTGAAAAATACTGATTTGCAATTTCCTGCATGAAACTATCTTTAAATACACCACTGATCTGTGGAAAATCTTTTGATGCATCTGTGTGCCAAGGATTTAACCTTGCGACGCGTCCATCAGTATTGCCCGGATGTTTCCCTTGCGAGAGAATCGAACGTGTTTTACGCGTAAGAATGTCTTCAAACTCGCCATTCAACCTCGCCACCATATCATTAGCCAGATAACCTGGCACACACGCTATACCGTGCTTTTTCAGTTGGTGTAGTACAGACTCGGTATTTTTCTCTGCGTTGAATTCGAATTGACTCATCATTTTGATTCACATTCAAGAGTAGATTAATTCAGCCCATGCCAGACATGAGGGATATATTCTGTTTTTTTCTTTTTGAAAACTAGCACCATGGGCATGATTTCACTTAGGTATTTATGCTGCGCGGAAGCCGGCTTTTTAATGAAACCTATGCCTGTCAGTATTTTTCTGAGCCCGGCTCTGCTCAGATGTGATCTGATCGTTCCCAGAATGGACTTCTTGGGTTTATAGGACTCATAAAGAACTAAATCCAAGCCGCTGAATGCTGCCGCAGTAATGTATTCAGCTTCCCTGAAGAAATTATCATTGCGGTCACCATTTCTAATCTGCATCCCGAAACGGTTCTCGATAATATTATATTTATCAATATAATCCTGATTAGATGTTGTATTTGGCATGACAGGCTCTTGGCAGATTAAATAGCCGTCATCCTTCAATGCGTTGCCGATTGAATGCATTGTTGAGTACAGACAAGTCGAATGATGTATTGCGCCGAAACTCACCACAAAGTCTAAAGCATTGTCGAAAGGGATTGCATCAAAACTTCCGGCTAAAGCTTCAACTTTCCCCATGACCTTGTAATGATTGATGTTTCTGGGCAGGAGTTCATCAACGGCCTGCTTGGAGGACTCCTGGGCATAAACTTTGGACATGGGCCTGTTCTTGGCCAGCCAAATGGAGGCATATCCACTGCCACAGCCAATATCGAGTGCTGTGCCATGCAATTTGATTCCCAGTTTATTTTCAACTTGTGCAAACACATTCACTCGGCCTGAAAATATTAGATCAGGATCGGTTTTCATCATGTGTTGATGAATAGCCTGGTGTAGCTTTTGATCTAGTTCATTCATTGATTATCCTTGGTATTTTTCCAGCTTGGTTCAGCATGTTCAACGGTATGCCTTGGTTTTCGATGTGCCCTTTATTGAGTTCAATAATCCTGTCACATCTTGCAACTGTAGACAGTCGGTGAGCTACGATCAGAATCGTTTTTTCACCTTGCATTGAGAGCACAGCATTCATCACTTCGACTTCAGTCTCATTATCCAGCGCACTGGTAGCCTCATCGAGTACTAGCAGGCTTGGGTCATGATAAAGCGCACGTGCTATCCCTATGCGTTGGCGTTGCCCACCAGAAAGCCTGACGCCACGCTCACCTACAATCGTGTTCATGCCATCTGGCAACGAGTCAATAAAGGTTTCAAGTTGCGCAGCCTTTAATGCAAGCCTTACTGCTTCGTCGTCTATATCCTGATCGGCAAGACCAAATGCCACATTGCGTCGCAAAGAGTCATCAGTCAGGTATATGCTTTGTGGCACGTAACCTATCTGGTTTTGCCAGCTACGCAAGTTTTCATGAATATCCACTCCATCCACCAGTATCCTGCCTGAAACAGGTTTCAGTAAACCAAGCATGATATCAACCAGTGTGCTCTTCCCTGATCCGCTTTCACCGATAAAACCTATCATTTCACCTCGGGTGATGGAGACGCTTAGGTCATGAATAGCGGTTTTCTCAGATGACGGGTATTGATAGAAAACATGCTCAAGTACCAGAGAATCTGCAAATGGGATAGGGTGGATATCTGCATTCTGGATTTGATCGGGTAGATTAAGTTCTTTATCCAGCATCTCCACTACTGGCATTCCGAAGCGTAATTGCTGTATAGCGCTGATGATACGGTTTGCTGATGGCATCAAACGGAAACTCACAGCTGCGAACAATGCAAGCGTGGGTAATACCGAAAGCAAGGTTTTACCCTGGATGGACATGCTTATCAAAAGCACTGTAAGCGCGGATATTGCAAGCAGCTCTAGCCATAAACGCGGAAGCTGTTGCATGACTGACTGTCTTTGAATCATGCGCATGCTGAGCTTGGTATGTAAATTGTACTGGCTAAGAAAATCCGCTTCTCTTCCCGAGAGTTTTACATCTTTGACACCACCCAAACCATGATGTAGCTGCTTGATTCTTGCGCCTTCATGCACCAGTCGCTGCTTGCCCCAATGAGAGACACGGACTTTAGTTAAATGTTGATACAGCACTCCTGCAATCAAGAGGATGCTGAAAATAGCGATGGTTCCTACGGGTTCGATCAGTAACAGCATCACAAACAAGCCTGATACAACCAGCGCTTCTGCGAGAATAAATATAGATGGAGTCAATGCCGCATTGATGAACATAGCCATTTCGCCCTGCAGGTTACGCACCAGATGCGCGGAATTGCGCTGCAGGTGAAAGCTGTAAGGTTGACGTAAATAGATGGCAAACAGCCGTGTGGATAATGCATGTTGCAGGTTGTAAATGAATTTGGACTGCTTCCATGCCAGAAAAGCAAGAAACGTATTTTTGATCAGGTATGCAAACAGCAGTACCAGCATGGTTGCAACGACCAGGGTTTGCTGGCTTGGTCGCCCGGCATGTTCCAGCAGTTTTTGCGCAGTAGTGCTGCGTAATAAAACTTCAGGTTGGGTAAGCACGGTAATGACCGGAATAACCAATCCGATCCCCATCATTTCCAGCAGCGCACCAGATATCATCAAAAGCCATAAGCGTATGGCTTTCCCCCTGAAATTTGCGGGCAGCAAAGACCATATCTTTGTGATAGTGCTGAGATTCAGCTCATTTTTAGCTGCTAATTTAGTCATGAGCCTGGGCGGAGAAATCTTCGTATGCTTTACGCAGCCCGTCAGTAAACGAGGTATGCGCCTGCCAACCTAGTGCATGTAAGCGGCTAACATCCATTAGTTTGCGCATAGTACCATCAGGTTTGGTGGCATCATAAACGATGTTTCCCCGGTAACCTGTCGTGGATTTAATGCGGGTTGCCAGATCGTCGATGCTCATGTCTTCGCCAACCCCGATATTGATCAATGGGGCTACACCATCATTTCGATCTGCTGCCAGCAATGGACGAAACTGTGCATCTGGTAAATTCATCAGGAATACGCATGCGTTTGCCATGTCTTTGCTGTACATGAATTCTCGCCGGGGTGTGCCTGAGCCCCAGACAGTCACCGTCTCAGCATCATTAATCTTGGCTTCATGAAACTTTCGGATCAATGCAGGGATAACGTGACTGTTCTCGGCATGATAGTTGTCGCCGGGGCCGTAAAGATTGGTGGGCATGGCGGCGAGATACTGTGTCCCGTAGTGGCGGTTGTAACTCCAGCACATTTCGATCCCGGCTATTTTTGCCAGTGCATAGGGCCGGTTTGTCGGCTCCAAGGCGCCCGTCAGCAGATACTCTTCTTTGATTGGCTGGGGACAGTCTCGCGGATAAATACAGCTTGAACCTAAAAAAAGCAGGCGTTTCACGCCGTTGGTGTAAGACTGGTGAATAACGTTAGTCTGGATTGCCAGGTTTTCGTGAATGAACTGTCCGGGGTAGGTATTGTTTGCATGTATGCCACCCACTTTAGCCGCAGCCAGGAACACATACTCAGGCTTTTCTTTTGAAAAAAAAGCAGCGACAGCCGACTCAGATGTCAGATCGAGTTCGGCATGTGTTCGCAGCAAAATACTTGTATATCCTTGCTCCTGCAGCGTTTTTACGATTGCTGATCCTACAAGGCCTCTATGCCCAGCCACGTAAATTTTGGCATTTTTATCCATGGCTTACTCGTGATAATCGAAGGCGTTGTAGCCATGTTTCTTGACAAGTTCATCTCTTTCAGCAGATTTCAGGTCTTCTTTTACCATTTCAGTCACGAGTTCGTTGAAAGTGATTTTAGGCGTCCAGCCAAGTTTCTGTTTCGCTTTTGCCGGGTCACCTAATAAAGTCTCAACTTCTGTAGGCCTGAAGTAACGAGGGTCTACCTGGATGATGCAATTCCCGTTCGCATCGTAGCCTTTTTCATCTACTCCTTCACCTTTCCAGCTAATCTTGATGTCCAGATACTCAGCTGCGGCGTTGACGAAGTCGCGGACACTATATTGCACGCCTGTGGCAATGACAAAATCTTCGGGATTATCCTGTTGCAGCATCAGCCATTGCATTTCTACATAATCTTTGGCGTGTCCCCAGTCACGTAGGGCATTCATATTGCCGAGATACAGGCACTCCTGCAAACCAAGCTTGATACGCGCCAGGGCACGGGTGATTTTGCGAGTCACAAAAGTCTCGCCACGGATAGGGCTTTCGTGATTAAACAGGATACCGTTACAAGCGTAGATCCCATAAGCTTCACGGTAATTGACGGTAATCCAGTAGGCATACATTTTTGCCACTGCATAAGGGCTGCGTGGGTAGAACGGTGTGGTTTCTTTCTGCGGTATTTCCTGCACCAACCCATACAATTCGGAAGTGGATGCCTGGTAAAAGCGCGTTTTCTTTTCCAGCCCCAGAATGCGGATTGCTTCCAGGATACGTAAAGTACCGATTCCATCAGCATTTGCAGTATATTCGGGAGTTTCGAAGCTGACTGCAACATGGCTCATCGCTGCAAGGTTATAGATTTCATCCGGCTGAACCTGTTGGATGATCCTGATCAAATTGGTCGAATCTGTCAGGTCGCCGTAATGCAATATAAAGTTTTGATGCTCAATGTGAGGATCTTGGTACAGGTGGTCGATTCTATCGGTATTGAATAACGATGCCCGGCGCTTGATACCATGCACGATATAACCTTTGTTCAAAAGGAGTTCAGCAAGATAGGCCCCGTCCTGGCCGGTGACGCCGGTAATTAAAGCAACTTTTTGTGACATTTTATGTTGGCTTGGTTAAAAATTGTGTGGATTATAACATGCGACATTAGTGCATTACGTTGATGTAGCGCAGGTCAAGATGTTTTGCTCGCCAGCATCGCCTTGATATTCGCCATCTTGCTCTTGCCATAATCTTTACTAGCTGGTTCGCCGTTGCTGTTAAATGGGTTCCCGAAGTGTTTGACGTCGTCTTTTGGCAACTCCGCGATAAAGCGGCTTGGTTCGCAAGCCTGCATTTCCCCCGCACGTTTGCGTTTTTTACACCAGGTAATATTCAGTGATTTTTGTGCACGGGTGATGCCTACATACATCAACCGGCGTTCTTCTTCGATCTGGTCGTTGTCGATGGATTCCCGGTGGGGGAGGATGCCGTCTTCGCAGCCGATCAGGAAGACATGGCCATACTCCAGGCCTTTTGAGGCGTGCAGGGTGGAGAGTTTGACCGCATCCTGTTCAGCGGCATCCTTCCCTTCCAGCATGGTGATCAGGGCGACCATTTGCGTAAGTTCGAGCAGGTTTTTGCCATCGGATTCGTTGCCGTATTCAGTTGAGGCCTCGCCTTTTTTGCTTAACCAGGCGACAAACTCCAGTACATTGCTCCAGCGGGTTTCGGCCGCGCGTGCTTCTTCACCATCGTATAAATAGGTTTCATACTGGATGGCATTCAGCAGGTCATTCAGTACTTCACTGGCCGGATCTTTGACAGCGCGGGTTTGCAGGTTCTGGATGTAGCGGCAAAAGGTAAGCAGGTCATCCAGCTGCTTTGCGCCAACGTCGTGCTGGAATCCGCCTTCAAAAGCTGCAGCAAACAGTGACAGTTTGTGTGCGCTGGCATATTCACCCAGCCTTTCCAGAGTGGTGTTGCCTATGCCTTTTTTCGGTGTAGTGGCCGCGCGGATGAATGCCGGGTCATCATCTTCGTTGGCGATCAGGCGTAAATAGCTGGTGATGTCCTTGATTTCGGGTTTATCGAAAAAAGATTGTCCGCCAGAGATGGTGTAGGGGATCTTGTGGTTGCGCAGAAATTTTTCGATCACGCGCGCCTGATGGTTGCTGCGGTACAACACAGCGTAATCTTTATACGTTGTGCGGTGCTCGAATTTATGCGCTTGCAGCTTCATCACTATGGTTTCGGCTTCGTGCTCTTCACTTTGAGTCGCGGTGACGTGTATCAGCTCACCGGTGCCAAGGTCGCTCCACAGTTTTTTCTCAAATAATTTGGGGTTATTGGCGATCACGCTATTGGCAGCGCGCAGAATGCGCACAGTTGAACGGTAGTTTTGTTCCAGCTTGATGACTTTGAGTTTCGAGAAGTCTTTGGTCAGCTGGCGCAGGTTTTCTACGTCGGCGCCACGCCAGCCGTAAATGGCCTGGTCATCGTCACCGACCGCGGTAAACTGGCCGCGGATGCCGGTGAGTTGTTTAATCAGGCGGTATTGGCAGGCATTGGTATCCTGGTACTCATCAATCAGCAGGTATTGCAATTTGCGCTGCCATTTATCCAGTGTTTCGCTGTGCTGGTCAAAAAGCTCAACCGGGACTTTGATCAGGTCATCAAAATCCACTGCCTGGTAAGCGCGCAGGGTTTGCTGGTATAGCTGATAGACACGGGCTGCCGCATGCGTTAATTCTTCGTCGGCTTGCGATTTGGCCTGGTCAGGATTTACAAATGCATTTTTCCAGCCGGAAATCTGCCATTGCGTTTTGCGTAGCAGTTGCTTGTCTGTAGTCGCCAGGATATCGCTGAGGATTTTAAAACTGTCGGACGAATCCAGAATGGAAAACTGGGGTTTGTAGCCGAGCAGGGCGGCTTCCTGGCGTAGCATCTGCAGGCCCAGGGAGTGGAAGGTGGTGACGGTTAGCCCTTTACCGCTTTTACCTTCCAACAGCGGTGACACCCGCTCCTGCATTTCACGCGCGGCTTTATTGGTAAAAGTGATAGCGGCAATCTGTGAGGCTTTGTAATTGGCCTCGTTGACCAGGTAGGCGATTTTCTGCGTGATCACACGGGTCTTGCCACTGCCGGCACCCGCGAGTACCAATAATGGCCCGTCGAGGTAGTGGATGGCTTCACGCTGAGGAGGATTCAAGAGATGCTGCATGGAACTTCTACTGTTAGCTGGAGACAATCAAAGGAAGGGAATTAGCCTGTATGGACTATTTAACCCCTTAATTTATATGGGTATAGTCCCGATACCATAGTATTATGCCCTATCAGGTAAACGAAAACTTTGACCTTCCCTGTGCTAGATCTCAATAGTGTCATTCTATCATCAATCGGCCTCACCTTTACTTTGGTTGTGGTCCTGTTGGTATTTGGCGCTTACCAGCAGAAGTCATTGATCATGCACTGGGTGCGCGGCCTGGGCATGATGGGGCTGGGTCTTTGCATCTATTTTATTCCCCTGATCACCTCGAATCCCGGCCAACAGATCGTTTATGTGGCGACCTCAATGACCTTGTTTGCGCTTGGCGTGAGCATCTATGTCAATGGCATACGCATGCTGCGCGGCTATCGTATTTACCGATACCGGACCTTGCTGGTGATGACCACATTGCTGGCCTGTAATGCGGTGATGCTTAATATGCATGCTGCTGATAAATGGATCATACTTTCTAATTTGCTGGTCCTGGTATGGGTGTTTTCCTATGGCAGCCGTAGTTTAAGCGGCCATGGCCGAGATTTTGTCGCGCAAGTCTTTTGGTTTTGCTGCAGCCTGTTTGGCGGCCTTAGCCTGATGCTGGGCTTTTTTGCGATTGAGGTTGGAGTATCAAATGAGGCTGCACTGGTGTCGTTTATCCACTGGCCCATACATGCATACCTGGCGACAGCGATCATGCTGGTTCTCACCATCGTCACCAGCCTATTATTGCTGGTGATGAATATTCGTACCCAGGCAGGATTGCAAGCGATTGCAACGCTGGATGGATTGACTGGCGTATTGAACCGCCGGGGTTTGCAGGAAGCGGCTAATCGCATGCAGGCCGTCTCGCAGCGGATTACTTTGCCGATGGGCATGCTGATTGTAGACCTGGATTACTTTAAAAAAGTGAATGATGTTTACGGGCATCTGGTTGGCGACGTGGTGCTGAAGTCTTGTGCGGGCAATATACGCGCAGCGCTGCGCGGTGGTGATGTGATTGGCCGTTATGGCGGTGAGGAGTTCTGTATCCTGCTGCCTAATACTGGCGAGCAGGAAGCCATGGTGCTGGCCGAACGCATCCGCAGGACCATAGAAGTGACGCCGGTGAGTATTTCGGGTGTGGAAAGCATGAGCGCGGATACCCATGCCATTAAATGTACGGTCAGTGTTGGTGCTGTGAGTTCTGAAACCGTTGGTTATGCGCTGGAAAGCATGTTTGCTGCGGCCGACCAGAATCTGTATAAAGCCAAGCAAAATGGCCGCAATCGAGTGTCCAGCAATATTGAACTATTGATGACACAACCGCCAGCCATGGGTAAACCTGTCAAACGTAATGCCAGCGTGATTGCTTAAGAAAGAATAGAGTTAAAACATCATTCTTCAGGATGCGTCTGTTTCGGCGTCAGCCTCGGTTGCGTTTTCAGCTTGATCGCTGGTTTTTTCAGGTTTGGCGTTGGCCAGCGCAATCATTTCAGCACGGCTTTTGGGGGATTCAAGACTGACCCTGCCAATGGCGCCGCCACGGTAGTCAGTCAGGAATGCCATCGCCGTGCGCTCCATATCCCACAGTCCGTCATTACGTTTGTACGCGCGGCGTTTGGCAATCGCTTGCAGCAGGTCTATGCCATCAATTTGCTGTACGTCCAGTTTCATCACATCCAGCTTGTAACGCGTATTAATCAATGCCGGATATTGTTTCAACAGCAGGTTGCCCAGAAATTCCGCCACATCTTCATCAATCACTGCATTGCGGCCAATAGCGTGGCTGGCGGCCAGCATATAGCCATCGGATTCATGTTCAATCTTGGGCCACATCATGCCTGGCGTATCGGTGATACTTTGATTGTCGCCGAGGTCAAAGCGCTGCTGGCTTTTAGTCACTGCCGGCTCATCACCGACTTTCGCGGCGCGACGGTTGAGTAGTGCATTCATCAAGGTGGATTTCCCCACGTTAGGGATTCCCATGATCATCATGCGCAAAGGCTTCAGTGGCGTGCCACGATGTGGCGCAAGCTGGCGGCACAGGCCGGGGATTTTTTTAGCGTCGCCGGCTTTTTTACATGAGAGGGCAACGGCTTTGGTATTCGGTTGGCTGTTGAAATAATTAAGCCAGGCCTGTGTGATTTGCGGGTCGGCGAGATCTGCTTTGTTGAGGATCTTGAGGTTGGGTCGCTGGCGGAAGTTACGCATCTCTTCAATCATGGGATTGTGACTGGCAGCAGGCACGCGCGCATCCAGTACTTCAATCACCACATCGATATGCTCCAGGGTTTCCTCGGCCTTTTTGCGGGCTGAGGTCATATGTCCCGGGTACCATTGTATCGCCATATTTTTGCTCCATCTTCAAATCAAAAAATACGGTTCCATGCGATATGCCGTACTTGAAACGATTGCCTGGACACATTTTTATCAGTTGATGATATGTAAATGGCCAACGCTATGACTGGCCATTTTAACATCAAGCGCGCAAGGCGCTAAATTTCACAAAATACTCGGTGTTTATTTCCAGGTATAACCCAGTGTAAACAGGGCACGCGTATCACTTTTTCTTCTGTCGTCAGCCGGGCGGCTGTCCATGTTGTAATCCAGCTGCGTGGTAGCACTCAGGCCAAGGATAAAAGGGAAACGCAAGCCGGTTGAACTGTAAAGCAGGACTTGTGACGGTGCGCGTGGCGTATACAAAACTTCGTGCCTGTGAAATGCCTGCACAAATGAATCGAACAGGAACTGGTTGTAGTTGACCGCCCATCGTAACGCGCCGTGGTTTTCGTCATTCTCTTCGTAGTAATCCTGTTTAACCCATGTCACACCACCTTCCAGTGACAGGTTGAGTTTTTCACCTTCAAAAAACTGGTAACCGGTACCCACACCGTAGTAACTGCGCAATTTGATATCCCTGAACCGGTCTTTTTCCTGGATGGTATTTAGGTAAGTAAACCATTTTTTGGTGAAAAAGTGGTCATACTGGCCGCGAACACGCATATTGTTCTGCGTTTGCTCGTCATTGTCTTCTGCCCAATAGGCGTAACCTTGGACCGTATACCTGTCTTCGAAACCACGGGTAATCGATTCGCCGTTGAACTGCATATTGCGGTTTTTGCTGTTGCCATTGTTAAACGTGCCACCCAGGTTCAGGTTGCCGCTCCATACATAACCCTCATCAATCAGGTCTTTGGACGGGTTGATGTACTGTATCTCGGCCAGTTCTGTATCCACTAACTCTGTTTTTTTATCCTCATCGATAATGGCCTGCCCATTTTCGCCATGTTTCAGGTAGCCGGTCACCACCGTGCGGTCAGATAGCATCATGGTGTAAGGTTTTTCGGCGTCTATACTCAGGATATCTGACCAGTTAAGCTTGATTTCGCCGGCATAAGTCGTGCTGATCACGACTTTATCCGTGATTTTGGTGACCAGGGTGCCGGTGATTTTGTCGCCGTTTTTCATCCATACGCTGTCTGCAAAAGCATTGCCGGAAAAAAAGGCGAGTGTCGCAATCAGGCTGAAAAGAAAATGTTTGAATTGATGCTGATGATAATTAAGGGCCTTGCTGGCTAAATTGAAAAACATTAATACTCCCTTATTAAATTGAATGACACAGCGTAAGTTCGGCGATCTGAAGCTGGCCTTGCAAGCAATGAATCTGCACTGTTACGACGGTGGTCGTGCCTGGTGGGCAGAAAGCGCATAACAATAAATATAAATAACCTGATAGGGTAGTCAGCAAAAAAACGCATGAGTTCCCATGTAAATTCCGGAGTAAACAAGTTAACTGAGGAAAGCCGGACAACGACAAAGACACGCCACACATTTATGCTGAGTCACTGATTTATTGCTAGACTACTGGATTAGTATTTTAAAGCAGCAACGCGCATGGTCAAAACAATTTTGCCGCCCCAAATGAAATTGCCACCAGAAGTTAAACCGGGCCAATCCATTCCCTTATTACAGGCACTGCATATCCTGACGCGTGATGGCAAGCTTAACCAGGATAGCCGCCGTAAACTGAAGCAGGTTTATCACCTGGTGAATTTTATCGAGCCGCTCATGCAATCAGTCATGACAGCGCAGCCAAACCCGGTGCTGGTCGATCATGGTGCCGGTAAGTCTTACCTGGGGTTTATTCTCTACGACTTGTTGCTGAAACAGCATGCTGGCGGACAGGTGATTGGCATTGAAAACCGCGCTGAGCTTATTGAAAAGTCACGCCAGTTAGCCGGTGAATGTGGCTTCGAGCGTATGCAGTTTGAGCCATTAACGGTGGCTGATGCCATGAGCTCGGCGCAATTACCGGCTAAAGTAGACATTGTTACCGCACTGCATGCCTGCAATACCGCGACTGACGATGCGATACAGTTCGGCCTGCAAAAGCAGGCGAAATATATGGTGCTGGTCCCTTGCTGCCAGGCCGAAGTCGCTGAAGTGATGCGCCAGCACAAAGCGGATTCCCTGGCAAAAACATTACTGAGCGAGCTTTGGCGCCATCCGCTTCATACCCGTGAATTGGGTAGCCATGTCACTAACGTGTTGCGCTGCCTGGAGCTGGAAGCGCATGGCTACCAGGTCACCGTGACAGAACTGGTGGGCTGGGAACACTCAATGAAAAACGAGTTGATCATTGCCAAATACACCGGCCAGAAAAAACGCAGCGCGCTGGAGCGTGGCCAGCAACTGCTGGAGCAATTGAATTTAACCAGCCTGGCGAGCCGCTTTAATTTCCAGGCTTGATAACCATGTGTAACGTTCAGGTTTAATATAAAAAAAGCCCCTGAGTGTTCAGAGGCCAATGGAGCCATTTAGCCCCGGGGAAGAGACTTCAATCGTTTAGAAGCGTTTACCAAAGCCGACACTGATCACCCATGGGTTTACATCCAGTGCGTCGATTTTAGTCCAGCCACTTGCGGTTTTGAGTTTCACATCAGTATCTATCCAGAGATATTTCACGTCCGCATTCAATAGCCAGCCATCTTTTAAATTGATATCAAAACCGGCCTGCAGGGCAGGGCCAAAGCTGGATCTGTCGATTTTAATATCTGTGCCTGCCAGCGGTCCCTGGCTGAGTTTCAGTTTACGGTCCAGCATAAACGTGGCGTTAATGCCAGCACCTACATATGGGTCAAATGTCTGGTCAGGGTTAAAGTGCCACTGCGCAGTCAAGGTCGGTGGCAAGGCATCAATACTACCCAGCTTTTGATTTGGCACCACTGCACCAGGCTCTTTACTGACGCTGACATCATGTTTGGAACCCAGGGCCAGAATCAGCTCAGTGGCAATATTTTTGGTCCAGTAGTAGCTGATATCCAGTTCAGGAATGGTATTGCTGTCCACTTTCAGCTCCGCGCCATTCGACATCGCGCCAGCAGCCACATTTCTATTCACATATTTGCCTAAATCGCTGCTTTCATTCGGGCTGATACTGGTCGCGCGCAGGCGGACGACCCAGTCGCCTTGTTCGGCCTGCGCGTGCATGGCAGGCAACAAAGCTGCCAACATAAAACTGATTGCTGTTTTTTTCATTGTGATCACTCCATTTGCTTTGGTGTTGCATTGAACTTGGTGGCATTTTAGGAGTGACGGGCGGAGCAGGTATTGACCCAAATCAACTAACTGGTGAGTGATCTGGGTCGATTAACAACATTGGGATGGATAAATAAGAGAGGTGTCTGAAAGACTTTAAGAATTGAATCAGATTAAAAATTTAGTAACTGCTGCGTTCTTTCCAGGCTTCATCCAGCACTTTGGATTTTTGCTCAAATACAGCTTTTTTAGCTTCCAGATCACGTTCGGTCTGGGCTTTCTCGTTCTGGTATTGCTGCAGTCTTTCCTGTTCCTTGGCAATCAGCTCTTCCTGGGATTTGATACGGCTGTTCAGGTCATTCAGCTTGCCCATGGCATCGCCAACGGCATCACGTGCAGAAGCCGCATCTTTCTGCTCTGGTAGTATGCTTCTGGCCATGGCTGATTGGCTATAAACAGTCATCGCAACTGCTGCGAACATAAATGATGCAATCAGAGAATAAGTGACAAAAGAAGAAGCAAGTGGTGATGAAGCAGCGGTTTGTTTTAAGCGCATGTGTAACTCCGTGAGTGTGAACAGACTCTTTAATAAATTAATTTTGAATACATTGTACTTGCGTATGCATCATTGGCAAGCAGTTGTGTTTTAGTAAGCCTTTAGTGCATAAGGTTCCTGTACAGCCTTGCAGATGGCTTGCAACAACTTTTGTACAAATACAAGGGCCAACAAAAAACCCGCCTATCGGGCGGGTTTCTTTTAAATCGGCTTATTAATACAAGCGCTGATTATTTGTTCATTACGTACATGGTTACTTCAAAGCCAAAACGCATTTCAGTAGCAGCTGGTTTAGTCCACATGATCATCTCCTTTTGGTTGTTAAGTGCATCTGGGTGATGTACTTGTATGACTCTCACTATACGCACCTGTTTCAAAATTGCCCTGAAGTGATCACGTAAAAACGGCTCATGATTTTACGTAGTTTTGCCGAGATGTTATTCAGCCTTATCTTCAGACATACCTTCAAATATGGGCAACTGCGCATAAGCCTCGGCAGTAAAAGGCTTCTCCTCAAACAGGTAAGGGTAAATGTAGTGCCTAAACTCTGTATGAAAAGCGGTAATGCGTTGCCGGTGCGCTAACAGGTCATACACATTGCTCTGCGCAATCTCTTCCAGGTTGCGTTGCACCCATACGCTTGGCAAGAACCTGGCCAGCATGCCGGTGGCCTGGTCACGTTGGTTGAGTGCCTGTTCACGGGCGGACACCTGCGGCTCCAGCTTCACATCTGCCATATGCTGGAAAGCGAAATACCATTTCCAGTGAAAGCGCTCAGTGACTGGCGTTGAATCTTTCCACTGCGGATACAAGGCGTAAAATGGCGTCAGTGTGTCTTCTTTAGGCAAATCCCAGGCACCGTGCACCAGTTGCCGGTGCTGCAAGGCAATCTGGCTGCCGTCCTGCAACGGATAATGATAATGCAGCCACAGCTGGGAAAGGTTGGGCAGCACTACGCAGAGCAATACCCAGATACTCGCCAACAGCATGGCATTGAAATTGGCGTTAAGCGCGCGTTTACGCAGGCTGATGGCCGCGCATAATGCAGACCAGAAAAAAGTGTATAAAGCCGTGATGGCTAGTAGGTGTATAAAAGGCGCAAAAGAAAGTCTTTGCATGGCAGCAAATAACGAAACCGGCACCACGAATGTCAGGGTGACCAGCAGCCAGCGGGATAATACGCGGTTACCCCAAAACAGCTTGGGCCCGGTCATTAAGCTTCGCAAAAACAGTAATCTCTGCGCCTGCTGCTCACTGGCTTTAAGGTCGTGCATGAGGGCAATACACAGTAAAGGCGCAAAAAATACCAGCAAGAAAGCGTAATCAAACGCGCCCAGCATCACATATTCCGGATGATGTGATTCACCATCATAAAGCTGGCCTTGCAAGCCCAGTAGCCGTATGCGTTGCACGTAAGGAATCACCTGCCGGTTACCCAGTGCAATAAAACTCCACTCGCCAGGGTCATGGTACACATTATGGAACAGGTAATAGCCCAGCTCGCCTGCATCCAGTGTGCCGTCATGGTTATGGTGCACAAGGAAATCCTGCTTGCGCACGATCTCTTCCTGTTTAGCCTGGTTGATCTGGGCGCTAATATGGTTGATATTCTGCCAGCCATTGAACAGGCTAAAGCCGGTCAAAAGCAGGCTGAGTAGCAACAATACAATAATGCTGCGTTGCTTGAGCAATAAATTCAGTTCGTGTTTCATAAGCGGCGAGAGACTTTAAAAAGCAGAAAGCCCGGGATTAATATCCAGCCGAGCAATACCAGAAAGCCTGCTGCGATGCTGGCACTGCTGACGGCGATTGGTGACAGGTGCACTGGCGGGCGGGGCGCTTTCTTCCAGAAGTCAGCAGACACACGCGTGTTTTTATCGTCGTGCTGAATGACTTTGAATGTGTGTACCCCATTCAGGTATTGAATCAGCTTGTAGCGGCGATCCTCTGCTTGCCGCACAAACGCCTGGTGATGCGGCAAGTCATTGCCTGCACAGGCCATCTGTATATATTGCAACGCCAGTGCCGGCGTTAACCACAACCAGTGCCGGATGCTTTCATTCTGTTTAGCCAGCTGTGCATCATGCAGCACTTGCTGTTCACGATAGACGGCAGTGGTCAAACGCTCGCCTTCCTGCATCAGTATGCCGTGATAGTTAACCGGCAGATCTTGCACCCGGCTGACCTGGTATTTTTTGAGGATGGCTTCTTTAAAAGCAGCAAAATGCGGATCGTCTGGATTATGGCTGTCACCTATGGCCTGCAGTTTGGTTTCCGCATGGTATTCAGCTTCCGTCCTTGGCTGAGTGGGATAGGTAATCTGCGCGAGATTCGCTAATCCTCGCGGAGCAATCATGCAGATAAACACCCAGCACAGCAGCAAGGTCAGCAATGCGGTATGCAATTGCCTGCTGAACCACGACACAGCCACTACCAGCAAACACCAGCCGGCAATGTACAGCGCTTGCGAGAGCACTAAGATCGACAACCGGAGTAAAGCCTGCTCACTTTGCCAGCTCCATGCCAAGGTTAATAAAGCTTGCACGCTTAGCAAGAAAAACAGTGGCAAAAATAACGCCAGCCATTTTCCGCCCGCTATCATCCAGCCCGGCGTGCCATTGCCGCGCATAAAAGCGAGTATGCCGGTGATTTTATCCGCGGTGACCGTGGCATAGGCAATCATGATTAAAAACAGCGGCATCCACCATTGCACGATCATCGCCGGGGTGATCAACGGAAAGCGGCCAAGGCTGGTAGCCTCGGTGGCCGGGTTGAAGTTGGCGCTATTCAGACGGTGTGCTTCGAGGTAAACCAGGTGACCGGATTGATCAAGAATGCCAGGTTCAATCACGCTGAGCGGATGCACCGGCTTGGCGACGAAATCGCCGTAATGCGAAACCCGGTGCGGGTGGCGGTCTGGTTGGGATTGCCAGTCATGCTGGCTGCGCGTGGTGACTTCTGCCACGGTGTTTGCATGGTCTTGCCAGTGATGATGCGCGGCGAGGGCAGCGATTGCCCACAAGGTCACCAGTACCAGCAATAACAATGCTGGCACGCGTGCATGCCATAAGCGTCGCCATTCATTGATGGCGATTTTCCAGATCAACGACATCATGCCTGCCCCTGATACAGTCTTTTGAGGCTATCCAGCGTGAATGCAGATTGATCCAATGCTACCGGCTGTAACTTTCCATCTGCAAGCATCAACAAACGGTCTGAAAAAGCGATAGCCGACAGTACATCATGTGTCACGACCAGCACGCCCATACCACGTTCTTTGCACTGCACGATCAACTGGTTTAATTCCTCGGTGGCTTGCGGATCCAGCCCGGAATTAGGTTCATCCAGTAGTAAAAGTTTAGCTTGCTTTGCCAGCGCGAATGCCAGCATCACTTTTTGTTTCATGCCTTTGGAGTATTCGCTGCAAGGGCGGTGCCAGGATAGCTCCGGCAAGCCTGCCATGGTCAAGCAGCTTGCAATATCCGTGCTTGGGCTGATCGCGCTCAAGCTCAAGAGGTACTGTATATTCTCAATCGCAGACAGGTGGCCGTATACCGCCGGTTGTTCAGGCACATATGCCAGATGCGATAAAGCCTGATTCCTGGACAGGGCGATATCGACGCCGGCAATCAGGATCTTTCCTGTTTGCTCGGCTGCGTCATGTAGCCCCAGAATGCTTTTCAGTAAGGTGGATTTGCCGGCGCCATTGCTACCCAATACTGAAACGACTTCGCCAGCCACTAGCTCTAGATCTAGCTGGTTCAGGATTTCACGCCGGGCAAACCGCAGGCTTAATTGTTGAATTGATAATAAGGCAGTCATAGAAAATCCACTGTGGCAGTGAGCATAAAGTTACGGCCGGCACCCGGGGCGAAATTCAGCTGGTTGATCGCGCCCGTGGATGAAAAGTCGTAAACATACTCATAGTATTTGTCGAAAATATTGTTGGCCAGCAAACTGACGCGTCCCCAGTTGGTTTTGTAATCGATATTGGCATTGGTCAACGTGTAAGCGCCATATTTACCACCCTGATTACTCTCGTTGACGTAATAAGCTCCCTGGCGGTCAATGTGAAGACGCGCGATCCAGCCAGCATTAGGGGTGAATTGCAGGCCTAGCGAGGCGGTGTGGTCAGGAACGCCACGTATGCTATGTCCTTTGAACTCAGGGTTTTGAGGATTTGGCTCTTCAATTTTGGCGTACACTTTAGAGACATTGGCCCAGAAGCTAAAGTAGTCATTTAACTTATAGTCCACGCTGGCATCAAGCCCTTGCCTGAGCGTATTTCCTAATGGACGGCGAATATTGTCGATATTAATAAACTCATTTTCAGCTCTTTGCTCCCAATAAGAAACACGAGTGTTGAGATCACTATTCCACCCACTTTTCAGACCTATTTCCCATCCATCATTAGTTGCAACCTGGATAGTTGTTCTTGCACCAGTGCTAGCATCAAACTGGTTCAAATTTATACCCGTAGGTGTTTGGAAGCTGCGGCCAGCATTTGCGAAGAGAGTGTGCTGCGCGCTGAGGTTTGCAAATACATTAAACTTGGGTTGAACAATCGTTGGTGAGTCGTACAAGTCTGTATTGATTTGTCGGGAAGGATTGGCGTTGGTGCCTATAATAATCGGATCATTAGCTTTAGCACTCAAGCGGTCTGCTCTTAATGCAAAATTCCAACGTAACCACTCTAAAGGTGTATTTTCTAACTTTGCATAAATACCTTGTGCAGTAAAATCATAATCAGCTTTGGTACGGATGACGTTTACACCTACTGCGTTTAATCTTTGATTAAATTGGCTAACCTCTTGGTGCTCAATGTCATAGCCACTTTCAAAAGCCCACTGCGGATTTATTTTCCAATTTAATTTTGCAATAAACCCAGTTGATGTTTGGTCATCCTGCCTGTTTTCGACATTAGGCGAACCGACAAAGCGCACATTACGCTCCCGGTCAAAGTTCTGCCAGTAACCCTTGAGGCTGACATCCACATCATTATTGAAGAAATAATCGTAATGCAGGCTGAGGTGCTTGAATTCTTTCTCGCCGCTATCGTTCAGCGCATTCGGCGCCACGCCGGTGCGGTCGGCGCGGGCCTGTGCTTTTGGCATATAGCCCGGTGCTTCGGGAGAGTTATATTTGCCATATTTGGCACTCAGCGCCAGGGTGGATTGGTCAAAATCCAGTTGCCAGCGGCCGGATAAAGCGATTTTTTCATTCTCGGTATGGTCACGGAAACCGTTGCCTTTACGGTAACCCATCGCATAGTTCTGCGTGAAATCACCTTGCTTCTCGCCATAGTAGCCCTGCATTTCGCGTGTTTGAAAGCTGCCATAGCCAAATTGCAATTGCTTGCCGGTGTCTTTACGCGTTTCTACCTTGTAATTGCCGGCAGTCGCAAACAGGCCAGTCGTGGCGTCGCTGGTGCCTTTGAATACCTGGATATTCTGGATATTGGTCGGGAACAGGTAATCCAGCTCGCTCAGGCCGGAAAACAGATTGGAGGGTATACCATCGACCAGTAATTTGGCATTTGGGGTTTCGCCATCGCCGCTGAAGCCGCGGATAGAAATCTCGGTGTTTACAATACCCTGGCTGTAACGGGACAGCACCACGCCTGGCGTTTTGCTGAATAATTCCAGTGTATCGGTCACATGCTCGTATTCCAGCTCATCACGGGTGATGACATCGACAGAACCGGCCAGGCTTTTATCCGTGGTGGAGACTTGCTCTTTTTTACCGAGGACGATCACGCTATCCAGTTCAATATTCACCGGCTCTGTCGCCTTATTTTTTTGTTTGCTGCTTTCTTTAGCTTTTTCTGCGACCACGGTTTCTTCGGCAGAAGCTGGAAGCGCGGGTAGCAATATCATTGCCAGCAGGCTGGCAATTGTCTTTTGATGCGGCATGTTTCTCTTCCCTGGGGATTTATTTGGCTTACTGATTTTTAATCTAAGTTTCAACAATCATTATAAGTCCGTCAATTTGGCTTTCTCACTATAAAACCTGGCTGTCATTCATAAAAAAACACAGCATGGACGCGGTGATACTTTTATGGGATCTTGTGTCACTTTTATGAGCATTTTACATCTGGCTCAATCACCAGATCGCATCCAACGCCAGTACTACACGTGTAGAAGTTTCTGCGATCTGCGGTGAGCGGTGAATAGCGCCACCATGCTGATTGCCTTGCCACAAACTGCCTTTAAGCAATACCAGTGCATGTTCCGGCGCCTGGTGTATACCCTGTGAATGCAGGATGAGCGATTGGTTAAATACATCTTCGGTCGGGTGTGCGCTCGCAAACGCATTTCTATTAGAAAACCCTTCCTCCAGCCATTCAGTGCCTGGCCCGAGATAAGTGCATAGCAGTCGGATGCCGGTACGGTCAATATGAAATTTGGGGCACATGGCGTGCTTCAGCACTTCGAGCCTGATGCCTACAGAAGGGCAATCCATCAGGTCAGCATAGATGTTAACCAGCAGGCAGATGTCAGCGAGTAAATCCTCTTTGCCGGTAGCCTCAGGTAAACGTAGGTGGCGATCAAGCTGGGTAGGCGTTGCTTCTGTTTGTTTTATCGTCAGCCTGTAGCCAACGCTCAGCTGTTGACTGACTTGCAGCAGGTAGCTGGAAATGGATGCTTTGTTTGGCCTGGGAACAATAGCGATCTGTTGCGACGGCTCAAAAATTGATAACAATTCCATCGCGTCAAAGTCTAAACTTTTGCCAGGTAGCGGAGCGGTTTTGTGCGGAAATTGTGTGGTGATGAGCATGACTAGACCATTTCCTCTATCAGGTCTCCGGTTTCATCTTGCACATTTACTGACCACTTCGGGAAAGGGTCAGGCAGCATGCGCCAGGCATCCATCCCTAAGGCCATTTCAGCCTCTGTCAGCAGGCAGGCATCAAAGCCTGCAATCAGCGCTTCTTTCTGCATATGCATGCCGATGATCACCAACTCCTGCTGGCGGTCGCCATACGGTGCTTGCATGCGTGAACGTATGTGTTGCAGGCTTTCCGCATCTTCGGGCCAATGCTCGCCGGGTGTGGCTGCCCACCAGATACCGGCCAGTTCTGTACGGGTAACTGCGCCAGCTTGAGACCACATGGCGCAGAACTCAGGGCGCGAGGCGATCCAGTAACGGCCTTTGGATCTCACAACGCCTGGCCATTCAGTATTCAGCCATTGCCATAAGCGCTGCGGGTGGAAAGGCTGGCGCGCGCGGTACACAAAGCTGGAAATGCCATATTCTTCAGTTTCAGGCACATGTTCACCACGTAATTCCTGCAACCAGCCAGGCGCATCTGCCGCCTGGTCAAAATCAAACAGGCCGGTATGCATGATGCGGTTAAGCGGCACTTTGCCAAAACTGCTGTGGAGGATATGTGCACGCGGGTTTAACGCTTTTAAAATGCCTTCCAGTTGCGCGATTTCTTCCAGCGTCATCAGGTCAGTTTTATTTAAAATCAGCACATCACAAAACTCAATCTGGTCAACCAGCAGATCTACCACCGTGCGTTCATCTTCCTCACCTAACGATTCGCCACGTTCAGCCAGCAATGCCTGCGAACTGTAGTCTTTAAGGAAGTTATAACCATCAACCACGGTCACCATGGTATCCAGTTTCGCCACATCCGCCAGCGAGGTGCCGTCTTCATCGGCAAAGGTAAATGTCTCGGCAATCGGTAGCGGTTCCGAAATGCCAGTGGTCTCAATCAGGAGGTAGTCGAAACGGTTTTCTTTAGCCAGGCGCGTGATTTCGACCAGCAAATCCTCACGCAAGGTGCAGCAGATGCAGCCATTGCTCATTTCCACCAGCTTCTCTTCCTGGCGTGATAATTCAGCACCGCCATCTCGCACCAGTTGCGCATCGATATTCACATCAGACATATCGTTGACGATCACCGCGACACGTTTGCCTTCGCGGTTATTCAGGATATGGTTGAGCAGGGTGGTTTTGCCGGCACCGAGAAAACCGGAAAGCACAGTCACTGGGAGTTTTTTCATAGGGCGTTCCTTCGCATATCAATGATTGAATTGCCGTTCGCGGCGCTCATGGCGCTCTTGTGCTTCCAGGCATAACTTGGTGGCCGGCCGTGCGATCAGGCGCGCCAAACCGATAGGCTCGCCGGTTTCCTCGCAATAGCCATACTGGCCGGTTGCGATGCGTAATAAGGCGGATTGTATGGTTTTTACGTGTTTACGCTCGCGTTCCCGTGCACGCAGTTCCAGCCCGTGGGTTTCTTCACGGGTGGCGCGGTCAGCCGGGTCTGGCGTTTCCTGCTGTTCGTGTAAATGCGTGTTGGTGAGTTGCATATTGGCTTGCAGGGCTTCAAGTTGCGTGAGCAACAATTTCTTAAAGAATGCGAGTTGTCCGGCATTCATATAGGCAGTTTCAGGCATGGAAAGCAGTTCAGCAGGAGTCAACATAATGTCGCAACTTGGTTGCAATGCAATTTAGTTGCAATTTTAAAGCGATGACAGATTAATTGCAACTATGTTGCAAAATAAATGAAGTGGTTAATGGTGCAGGTTACTGAAGGTTAAACAGAAAGGAATGAAAGTCAGGATTGCTGGCAATCCAGACAAAGCCCTTTTAGGCTGATTTCGATATTCGATACCCGGTAAGTATCAAACAGTGATTGCGGAATATGGGCAGCCAGCTCATGTATGCATAAGACTGTGCCGCATTGCTGGCAGTGCAAATGGGCGTGGCCGTGGTTGTTTAATAAACCAAGGTGATCGGGGCGGCCTGCATCGGCACTGCGGTAATTGCGTTTAGGCGCATTCAGCTGGAATTTCCAGGCGCGGTCATCGCTGGAGATTTTATGAATCAAGGCATTATCCAGCAACCAATCGAGTACCCGGTACACCGTCACGCGGTCTATCTCCACACCTTGCAACGCCGCTAGAATATCCGGGTGGCTAAGTGCAGTGGTAGATGTTAACAGGGTGTTGAGTACGGCAACCCTGGCTTTGGTTGGGCGCAAGCCAGCGTCGGTGATTAATTGTTCGGCAGTCAGCATAGTTTTTTGCTTAGGAAACACGAAATAAGTGATTGAGCAAGATGAAGTGCAAGGCGCACGGAACGCAGAGACCGAGACAGTACTTTAGTACGGCGAGGTCAAGAGTACCGCGCAACGCGGCAGTTCGCTTGCGCAGACACTTATTCCGCGTTTCCTTAATTATGAGCTACAGGACAGCATCGAGCAACCGGCTTTTTGCCGCGCCCAGTCCGGGCGCTTCCTGGCAAATTCAGCCATGCCAGGTTGCTCGGTGTACGGGTTGCGCAATACTTCAAGCAGGGTCAGCAGCCGTGAGTTATCGCCCTGGGTGGCAAGATCAATAGCCTCTTGCGCCAGGTAGTTACGCAGCACATAAATGGGGTTGTTTTCTGCCATGCGCTGCTGACGTTGCTCAGGCGTGAGGGTGGATTGCTGCAAACGCTGGCTATAGCGATGCAACCAGCTTTGGATATCTTCGCCGAATTGCTTGAAGCCTTGTTCAGTATAGAAAGCTTCATCAAGCACAGAGAGTTGCGGCTGGTTGATATCCAATTGCTGCAGATGGGTGAAAAATAATGTCTGGTCAACTTCTGCACGCTGCATCAACTCAAAAATATCGTTGATCAGCTCGCCATCGCCGTTTTGCCATATATCCAGCCCAAATTTGCCAGCCAGTGATGTCGTCAGTGCATCAAAATACACGGTATCAAAGTGATTGAGTCCATTAGCCAGGTCATTGTTTTCCGGCAGCACGGTTGCCAGGGTTTCAGCCAGCCGCTCAAGGTTCCAGCGTGCAATGTCCGGTTGACGGCCAAAGCAATAGCGGCGGCCTTGCGCATCGGTGGTATTCGGCGTCCAGCCCGGATCAAAGTTATCGACCCAGCCATACGGGCCGTAATCAATGGTCAGGCCGAGGATGGACATGTTGTCGGTATTCATCACGCCATGCACAAAGCCAACCCGCATCCAGTGAGCGACCATGATCGCAGTGCGGGTGCATATTTCGTTGAACCATGCTTCAATCATGCCCTGGCCGGGATTGTCCACATCCAGCAAAAGCCCGGTACTCGGCCACCAATCGGCATAATCCCTGTCAATCGTGAAGCCGATAAAACGCTTGAGTAAGGGGAGTTCATCGCGGCTGGCAAGTATTTCAAAATGACCGAAACGGATAAACGAAGGGGCTACCCGGCAGACAATCGCGCCGGGTTCAAACTCAGGATTGCCATCATAAAACATATCCCGCACCACTGAGTCGCCAGTAGTGACCAGGCTTAAAGCGCGGGTAGTCGGAATGCCGAGGTGATGCATGGCTTCAGAACATAAAAACTCGCGCAGGCTGGAGCGTAATACTGCGCGTCCATCAGCACGTCGGGAATAGGGCGTTTCGCCTGCGCCTTTCAGTTGCAGTTCAAAACGGTTTTGCTGATGTACTAACTCACCTAAGTAAATAGCGCGCCCATCGCCCAGCTGCCCGGCCCAGTTACCGAACTGGTGACCGCCATAACGGGTCGCATAGGTGAACATACCTTGCAAGGCACCGTTTCCGCCCAGCGTTTGTATCATATCCGGGTCATGCATATCGGCTTCACTCAAGCCTAACATCGCTGCAACTTCCTGGCTGTAGGCAAGCAGTTTAGGCTGTTTGACAGGCGTCGGTTGCACGGCCGACCACAGGCAATCGCTCACCTGGCGGGTGTAATTATCGGTGATGCGGTCACCGGGTAGTTCACGGATAAAACGGTTATCAAATATCAGCGGTTTCATATGCTCTATTTTAGAGGGTATCAGTCATTCACGGCTATGCTAATTAGCATCTGGCTTAATGAAATACGGAATAAATGGCTACGCGGGCAAATTGCTGCGTTGCCCGGTACTCGCAACCAAGCCGTACTTTATGTACTGTCTTGATTTCTGCGTTCCGTACGCCTTGCACTTTATCCCGCTCGCTCACTTATTTCGTATTTCATTAATTTAGTCAGCGCAAGCAGCTAAAGTTCAATCTCTGCCAAAAAGTGCATGCTTCTCGGGTAAAATAGCGTTTTGAATTCAATCGTGTGGCTTCCACACCCCAATCTCCCGCAATGAATGTTTTTTACGAAGAAGAAGGTGGCTTCAAAGTCGCTTCCATCATGACCGAAGCTGACAGCAGCATGCAGGTCGAGGCCGGCAGTGGCAAACGCAGCAAGATCAAAACCGCGAATGTACTGATGCGCTTTGAAGGCAGCCTTGCCGGTTTTATTGAGGCGGCGCAAACGGAAGCAGAAACGCTGGACACCGATTTCTTATGGGAATGCAGCGGTGAATCCGAATTCGGTTTTGAATCACTGGCTGAAGAGTACTATGGCGGCAAACCCAGCCGCCAGCAAGCCGCGGCGATTGCGATCAAACTGCACAGTGCGCCCATGTATTTTTACCGCAAAGGTAAAGGGCAGTATAAAGCCGCGCCGGAAGAAACGTTAAAAGCCGCCATGGCTGGCGTTGAGAAAAAACGCCAGCAAGCCGAGCTGATGGCGCAAATGACCGCGCAGCTGGTTGCCAAACAATTGCCTGAAAGCCTGGCTGCCAGACTGGATCAGCTGCTGTATGCACCAGATAAAAATGCCATGGAATGGAAGGCGCTGGAGCAAGCCGCCAGCGAGCTTAAAAAACTACCGGTGCAGGTGCTGCATGACGCTGGTGCGATCCCTTCTATCCACGATTACCATCTGGGCGCTTTTTTGCGCGAGTATTTTGCCAACGGTACTGCGTTTCCTGAGTTTTCACTGGCGACTTTGCCTGGGGATTTACCGCTTTCCGACGTGCAGGCATTCAGTATCGATGACAGCACGACTACCGAGATTGATGATGCTTTATCCGTCACGCTACTGCCTAACGGCAATACGCAGGTTGGTATTCATATCGCCGCGCCAGCGATGGGCGTGACACCGCGTGAGGCACTGGATCACGAAGTGATGAAACGTTTGTCTACCGTATACATGCCTGGTCACAAGATCACCATGCTGCCGGAAACCGCGATCCGCCCGTTCAGCCTGGATGCTGGCGAAACCAAGCCTGCTTTGTCGCTGTACCTGGAAGTGGCCGCGGATTTCACTATAGTCCAGCAGCACAGCCGTCTGGAAAGGGTGCAGATTGCGCATAACCTCCGTCACGATACGCTAGAGCCTTACTTTAACGAAAACACACTGGAATCCGATAGCGGCCATCCCTTGTGGCAGCCGCTGGTGTTCCTGTTCCACTTCGCCGAAAGCCTAGAAAAAGCACGTGGCAAGTATGACCCGACCAAGCCGCAACCAGTCGATTACAATTTCTATGTCACCGATGGCATCGTCAGCATCATTAACCGTCAGCGCGGTTCGCCTATGGATAAACTGGTGGCTGAGTTAATGATCGCCGCCAACAGCCAGTGGGGTCTGTTGCTGGCCGAGCATAATGTGCCGGGGATCTACCGCGCGCAGAATGGCGGCAAAGTGTATATGACCACTAAAGCCGAAGGCCACCAGGGCTTGGGCGTGGCGCAATATGCCTGGTGTACCTCGCCATTGCGCAGGGCGGTTGATCTGATCAACCAGCGCCAGATCATCAGCGTATTGACAATGCAGGACCCGGTCTACACCTCCAATGGCGATGAAATCGTCGGCCATATGCGCAATTTTGACCAGACTTACAATGCCTATAACGAATTCCAAACCCGTATGGAGCGCTACTGGTGCCTGCAATACCTGGTGCAGGAAAATATCCTGGAAGTGGAAGCCACTGTCTGGCGCGAAAACCTGGTCCGCATGACTGGCTTGCCTTACATGACCAAAGTTTATGGCATGCCGGTATTAAAGCCTGGCAGCAAAGTGCAATTATCTGTACAGAAAATCGATACTTTGCTGATGGAGCTTGAATGCAGATTCTTGCGTTTGATCGAAGAGGTGGTCACCGATACCGCTGAAATTGAAGCAACAGCAGACGAAGCAGGTGACGCACCTGCAGACGTGGTGGAAAACGCATAATGTTTAAACTTAACCGTAAAATCCATAAAGCCATTTCTGACCTGGAAATGGTAGAAGTCACAGAAGTAGATGGCGTGCGCTCTATGCATTTGGGTTCACCGACCATTCAAAGCAGCATGAAGGTGAAAGATCCGTTTGCGTTAGTACTGGCGTATTCATGGGGCATGTTGAGCAGTTTGCTGTTCAAGCCGGATATACGCAATACGATACTGGTGGGTTTAGGCGGCGGTTCGATTGCCAAATATGTCTGGAAAGCCTGCCCGCAGATCACACAGACCGTGATTGAGCTTAACCCGCAAGTGATCCAGGTCGCACGTAGCCATTTCTTTGTGCCTGAGGATGACGAGCGCCTGACTATTATTGAAGGTGACGGTATTGCTTACATCCAGCAACATCTTGGCAGTTGCGACTGGCTGATGATGGATGCGTTTGGCAGTAACGGCTTGCCACCTGATTTTTGCACGCAGGCATTTTTTGATGATTGCGCCGAAGCACTGACGCCGGATGGCCTGTTTGCCATTAACTTGTGGGGGTCAGACAAAAAGTTTGATATCTACATGCAGCGCATAGAGCAAACCTTTGACCAGCGCGTGTTGATGATGCCAACCGGCAAACCCGGCAATATTATTGTGTTTGGCTTTAAGCCTGAACTGGTGATGCCGAATTTGATCACCCTGCGTAAACGTGCGCAGGAAGCCATGCAGACGCATGCGATCCAGTTCCTGGATTTGATTGACCGTTTACAGGGAGCAAACCCCAATGACGGCAAAGTATTCACCTTGAGCAGAGATTAATAATGGGCCATGCAATAAAGGCTCACTGCTCAATCATTAAGTTGCCAATTTATTAAGTTGATAGTCAACTAGAAAATCAGAGATAAAAATGCGTAACCATTATTTTGCAACCTGTCCGCGCGGCTTGGAGACACTACTTGTTGAAGAACTCAAGCTCAGCGGCGCCAATGACATCAAGCCTACCGATGGCGGTGCCAGTTTCAGCGGCGATCTTGGCGTGTGTTACCAGATCAACCTGCATTCGCGCGTGGCAACCCGCGTACTGATGCAAGTGGGTAATGGTCAATATGTAAAAGAAGAAGATATCTACCAGGGTGCACTGAAAGTGAATTGGCCGAACTGGTTCAATGTGAAATACAGCATGATGGTGAAAGTCACTGCGGTGCGCAGCCCTTTAAAAAGCCTGGAATTCATTACGCTGCGCGTTAAGGATGCCATTTGCGATAAATTCCGCCAGGCCGTAGGTAGCCGCCCGAATATTGATACCCGTGAGCCGGATATCCGCGTGCATGTTTATTTAACCAGCGACCGTTTCCTGTTGTATGTGGATACTTCAGGCAACCCCTTGTACCAGCGCGGCAACCGCAAAAACACCATTGAAGCACCGCTGCGTGAAAACCTGGCGGCCGGTATTTTAAAACTTTCAGGCTGGCAACCGGGCCAGGCGCTGCTGGACCCTATGTGTGGCAGTGGTACTTTCCTGCAGGAAGCCGTGATGATGGCGTTGAATATCGCGCCAGGCCTCAACCGTAATTTCGGTTTCGAGAAACTCAAAAACTTTGAATCAGATACTTTCAAGAAGATCCGCAATGCAGCTGCCAAAGCAGTCAAGCCTGTCAGCTTCCAGAAGATTTATGGTTCAGATATGGATTTGCGTGCCGTGCGTGTCACCAAGCAAAACCTGGAAATGGCCGGCTGGAGTGACGCGGTGCAACTCAGCCATATCGAATTCACTAAACTCACGCCGCCAGCCGACAGCGGCGTACTGGTGGCGAATCCACCGTATGGCGTGCGTATCGGTGAAGATGAAACGCTGGCCGAGTTATATCCGCAAATGGCGGTCACGCTCAAACAGCAATTCAGTGGCTGGAATACCTATTTCCTGACCAACGATTTGCGTATGCCCAAACTGATGCGCTTAAGCCCAAGCAAAAAAACACCGTTGTACAACGGGCCGCTGGAATGCCGTTTATTTGAAATCAAGATGGTGGCAGGCAGTAATCGCCGCGATAAACCGGAATCAGCTGAAGTTAGACCTCAGGATTAAATAAAGGTAATTGTCCATTTCAACACTTTTACGATAGGCAACTATGGCAGATTCAATTGATGCATTACGCGCACGCGTGAATAGTTTTGTTGAGGAGCGTGACTGGGCGCAATTCCATTCACCCAAAAACCTGGCCATGTCCATGATTGTTGAGGCGGCTGAAGTGGTCGAACATTTCCAGTGGATGACCGAACAGGAAAGCCGCCAGCTGGATGATGATACCAAAGAACAGGTAGGGCATGAGCTGGCGGATACTTTTGTGTATTTAATGCGTATTGCCGAAGTCTGCGGCATAGACCTGATTGCGGCTGCGAATGCCAAAATTGATTTGAATGCCCGGAAATATCCGGTAGAAAAATGCAAAGGTAGTAACGATAAATATACTAAATATCAATGATTTGAGTTTAAAACTTAAACTGTTTTATATTTAAGGATATCACCTATGACCACCAACTTTCAATCTGCTGTGACCGATCTGCTGGAACAAAAAGGCATTCAGTTCCAGATCATTCAAATCCCTTTAAGCGAAGATAAAAAGCCCATCCGCAGCCTGGAAGAATTACTTTCTGGCCAAGGATTACAACCGCAATCAGTGGTGCGCAGCGTAGTGTTCAAAGGCGAAAACAGCGGGTTTAGTTTGTTGGCAGTGGCCGGAGGTGGCCGTGCAGACTGGGCATTATTGCGTGCACATCTGAATGAGCGCAAATGCCGGATGGCAGAATACGATGAAGTGTCTGAAGTGACCGGCTATGTGGTTGGCGCCGTGCCGCCGATAGCGTTGCCTGAGGGTTTGCGCGTGCTGGTGGACAGCAGTGTTGCTGAGTATGAAACGGTAGTGATCGGCAGCGGGGTATTGGGCTATGCACTGGCGTTGTGCTCAGCAGATTTGCTGAGCTTGCTGGAAGGCAAAGAGCGCGGTAGTTTTGTCAAGCTTGAGGCTTAAGTTTTTGCTTAGGCACATTTGCCAAATATCTGAGGATAGCTAAGCTAACTTAGCCACCCAGCATGGTCTTGATAGAGCTATTCTTGGCCTTTTCAACCATGATTGCTGCTTTATCCGGCTGCTCGCTGATAGATTCCGTCCAATCACTTCCATCCTCAGTATCACTCTCACTGCCGAACATTCCCATCAAGCTGGTACTGTTGTCTGCATTTTCTTCATCATTGCCAAACAGCACCATGGTATTGCTGAGCTGGATTTGCCGCATTTGCTGTAACAGGCCTTGCGCGGTGTAGACTTCTGTCGTATTGCCCGATTGCCCGAGTGTTACCTCGGCGCTGGCACCGGCAGGATTGTCAGTGACAGAATCGGCAGCAGAGTTAGCGTCTTTCCTGACGGAAGCTGCCGTATTTGCGCTGGCCTGCGTTGCAGCGTCGGTCTTGGTTGCGCTGTTGTCAGCGCTATATGCCTTGTTGATTAATGCGGCCAGGTTAGTCTGGATGCTGGATAGTGACATGTGATGTCTCCCAAAATATTGCAGATACAATACGCCTGATCTTGTTAACGGCATCCAATCATTAAACTTTAGAAAACTGTTCAATTCTTTGTAACGCCATTCCCGCACGTGATGATTTATACCGTTAGGTGCGTGGTTTTTTGCTGTTTTATGGTAAGGTTTCAGCCTTGTTCAGACACATCGATTTTCCCCTCTCAACATGACAACTGTCCGCTATTGCATCAACGGCAAACTGGTGAATGGCATTGCACCGACCAATCGTGGCTTTGCCTATGGCGACGGTGTTTTCCGCACCATGCGGTTATTGAATGGAGAGCTGCAGGACTGGCCCTTGCATTATCAGACCCTGGTGGCGGATTGCAGCAAGATCCAGATCGTTTGCCCATCGGCCGAGTTGCTGATGCAGGAATTCAAGTATCTGATGGCTTCTTCGGATGAGGAGGATACGCAGTTCAGTATCCTCAAAATCATCATCACGCGTGGCGAGGGCGCCCGCGGCTATGCACCGCCTGCAGTGAGCGAGCCGACGCGGGTGTTGATCCAGAGCCCGCTGCCAAATTATCCGAATGAAATTTATGAGGCTGGCGTGGCGCTTTATACCTGTCAGACGCGGCTGGCGCAGCAGCCCTTGCTCGCGGGCATCAAACACCTGAACCGCCTGGAAAACGTATTGGCGCGCGCTGAGCTTAAAGATCCGCGGTTTTTTGATGGCTTGTTGCGCGACTACGATGACAAGGTGATCGAGGCAGTGAGCGGCAACCTGTTTATCCGCAAAGAGGGCGCGGTCATGACGCCTGCACTGGATAGCTGTGGCGTGGCAGGGGTGATGCGGCAGAAAATACTGGACTGGTTCAAAACGCAAGGTCAGCCGGTGGTAGTGACTGCATTAACGATGGATGACTTGCTGAATGCAGAGGCGGTTGTGATTGTTAATAGCGTTTATGGCGTGTTGCAGGTATCGCAGATTGATGAGCAGGCAATCGCCACCAGCCATTGGGCAAAAGAACTCAGGTCACAGTTGCATTACGTGACGCATTAGAAACGGTTTCGATCAGGCATATGTTCAGGCAAGGCTTTAAAAAAATAGTCAAATACACGCTGGCGATCCTGGGGTCAACCGCGCTGGCGTTAGCGCTTTGGCTGGTGATTTACATGATACGGCCACTACCTATGGTTTCTGAAACCATAGGGTTGCAGATTCCCGCCGGCGCCAGTGTGCGTGGCATTGCCGACCAGCTGGTCTCTGCCGGTGTATTGAAAGAGCCGTATAGCTTCCTGATGGTGGTGAAACTGACAGGCAGTGGCAGCCGGTTACAGGCGGGTGATTATGCTTTGAATGCACCGCTGCAAGTGCTGGGCCTGATTGATGTGCTCAAGCATGGCACATTTGATCAGCTAAAACTGCAATTGACTGAAGGCAAGACCTTTACTGACTTCAGGCAGAAACTGGCGCAAATGCCGGGTATACGTCATGAGACACAACATCTGTCGGATATAGAATTGATGCAACAGATTAGCGGTGAAGCCAAGCCACCCGAGGGCTGGTTTTTCCCGGATACCTATTTTATCGATAGCCAAAGCAGTGATACTGAAATGTACAAACGTGCTTACCAGAAAATGACGCAGTATTTATCTGCTGCCTGGGAGACACGCCAGTCCGGCTTGCCTTATAAAACGCCCTACGAAGCGCTGATCATGGCCTCTATCGTGGAGAAAGAAACAGGTGTCGAAGTAGAGCGTCCGCAAATCGCTGGCGTGTTTGTGAATCGTTTGCGGCTGGGCATGCGCCTGCAGACTGATCCTACCGTGATTTACGGCATGGGTAGCCGTTATCAAGGCAATATCACGCGGCGTGATCTACTGACGGATACCGCTTTCAACACCTATACGCGCAGTGGCTTGCCGCCAACGCCTATCGCTTTACCAGGCCTGGCTTCCATTCAGGCCGCGCTACATCCGGCCAATACCAAGGCCTTGTATTTTGTGGCAAACGGGCAGGGCAGGCATGTGTTTACCAGTACGCTGGAAGATCACAATAAAGCCGTGCGCGCCTATCAATTAAAGAAACATTAACATAAGCAGAAGTTGGGAAACAAAGTAATGGCAGGCTTGTTTATTACACTGGAAGGCATGGATGGCGCGGGCAAGAGCACGCATATTCCTGCCATACTGGCATTGCTGGCGAAGTCCGGCCGCGAAGTGGTTTCTACGCGTGAACCTGGCGGCACGCCGCTTGGTGAACAGTTGCGTGAACTGCTGTTGCATAAAGATATGCATGTGGAGACCGAATCATTACTGATGTTCGCCGCGCGTGCAGAACATTTGCAGCAGGTAATCCTTCCGGCACTTGCGCGTGGCGCGATCGTGTTGTCTGACCGCTTTACCGATGCTTCATATGCTTATCAATGTGGTGCGCGCGGATTGCCATTAGCTAAAATGCAGGCGCTGGAAACCTGGGTGCAAGGCGATTTACAGCCAGATATCACCTTGCTGTTTGATGTGCCGGTTGAAGTCAGTTTGCAACGTCTGGCTGGCGCACGTACACCAGATAAATTTGAAGCACAAGGGATTGAATTTTTTGCCAAATTACGCGCCCAATATCTTGCACGTGCAGCGGAGTATCCACAACGCTTCCGCGTGATTGATGCCAACAGATCACTGGAAGAAGTGAAGAAATCAGTTGAAGAAATTATCGTATCTTTATGATTTATAGTGTATATCCATGGCAGGATCTGCTGTATGCGCATTGGGTGCATGCAGGCGAAAGCCGCCATCATGCTTTGCTGTTCCATGGCAAAGCCGGGATAGGCAAGCTTGCTTTTGCTAATGCTTTAGCGGCAGGCCTGTTGTGTTCGCAACCACAGCAAAACGGTATTGCCTGCGGCCAATGCCAGTCATGCCATTGGCTGTCAGAAGGTGCACATCCTGATTTCAGGGAAATCACGCCGGAAGATGATGATGTTGCGGACAGCAGCAAGAAGAAAACTCGCAAACGCCAGCAAATCCTCATTGACCAGATCCGGGCATTGAATGATTACCTGGCCCTGACCAGTCACCAGGCAGGCGGCATACGCGTAGTGCTTATTCATCCACTGGAAGCCATGAATATCGCGGCATCCAATGCATTATTGAAGTTACTGGAAGAGCCGCCGCAACGTACTCAATTCCTGCTGGTTTCGCATCAGCGCCAGGCATTGTTGCCGACGATTTTAAGCCGTTGCATGCAGGTGGATATGCCGGTGCCAACGCATGAGCAAGGTTTGCAGTGGCTGGAGTCACAATCAGTGGCGCAGGCAGAATGGGTCTGGCACTACAGTGGCGGCGCACCGACGACTATCCAGCAGGATGACCTGGACTGGTATGGCTGGTACCAGCTATGGAGCCCGCACTTATCGCGGGGTGCGGCCATGGATAGTGCCCTGGCAGGTGGGGTGTTGATCAAGCAGGGCATGAGTGCGGCGATCCAGGTGTTGCAGAAGTGGCTGCTGGATTTATGGCTGTCTCGGCATCAGTTGCCTTTACGTTATCATCCGGCGGAATCTGCCAGTTTACAAACACTTGCATCCAAACTCGAATTAGCGCGCCTGCTGGCATTTCAACAGCAGTTAAATCGTTTTAAAATGACGGCACAGCATCCGTTAAACCAGGAGCTGCAACTGGAGCAGCTATTGCTCCAGTACAAGAAGATGTTTAGCTAATAGATTAGCTGAGACAGGAGTCCATACATGAGTGACACCCAACCACCATCGACGATCAGTCCCGCTAAGCCGGGCGTGCTGTCACTGGCTATCCGTGAAAAAGCGGCCTTGTTTGCCGCTTACATGCCGTTTGTCAAAGGCGGCGGTTTATTCATACCGACCAGCAAGCCTTTTAAAATGGGCGAAGAGGTATTCATGCTGCTAACTTTGCTGGAGGATCCGCACAAGCTGAAAATTGTCGGTAAAGTGATCTGGATCACGCCCCAGGCAGTGAATAACAAGCCGCAAGGCATAGGTATCCAGTTCAGTGACCGTGATGGTGGCGTCGAGGCCAAAAAACGTATTGAAACCATACTCGGTGCCGCGCTCAAATCCAGCCGTGCCACCCATACTATTTAGCAGGTTTTGGACTTTTCATGTTTGTAGATTCACATTGCCATATTAACTTTCCCGAACTGGTACAAAACATAGACCAGGTACGCGCCAGCATGCTGACCAATGAGGTCGGTCATGCCTTATGCGTATCGGTGACGCTGGATAAATTTCCTGAAGTACTGGCACTGGCGGAACAGTTCCCGAATATCTATGCCTCTGTTGGCGTGCATCCCGATTACGAAGATATCCAGGAGCCAAGTGTTGAAGAGCTGGTTTCGCTGGCCGATAACCCGCGCGTGGTGGCCATCGGTGAAACCGGCCTCGATTATTTCAGGCTGACCGGTGACCTCAACTGGCAACGTGAACGTTTCCGCACCCATATCCGCGCTGCCAGGGCCACTGGTAAACCGCTGATCATCCACACCCGTAATGCCGCTGAAGACACCTTGCGCATCATGCAGGAAGAGGGCGCCGCCGAAGTGGGTGGTGTGATGCATTGTTTTACCGAGAGCTGGGAAGTGGCGCAGGGCGCCATCGAAATGGGCTTTTATATTTCCTTTTCTGGTATCGTCACTTTTAAAAATGCCGTGGCCTTGAAAGAAGTCGCGCAGAAAGTGCCGCTGGAATCGATGCTGATTGAGACCGACTCGCCTTATCTGGCGCCTATCCCTTTCCGCGGCAAAACCAACCAGCCGGCCTATGTGCGCCACGTGGCTGAAGAAATCGCCAGGTTGCGCGATATTCCATTGCAACAATTGATGGATTCTACGACTCACAATTTTTTCAAGTTATTCAAACACGCGCAGCCATGCAGCTGACCATACTAGGTGCAGGTTCCAGCGCAGGCACCCCCGCTGTAGGCTGCACTTGCGCCACTTGTGCCTCCACTGACCACCGGAACAAGCGCACGCGCTGCTCCAGCATGGTGACACTGGATGATGGCCATGTGATCCTGATTGATACCTCGCCAGATCTACGCCAGCAGGCGTTGCGTGAGCATTTGCATAGAGTCGACGCCGTGTTGTTTACCCACACGCATGCCGATCATCTGCATGGCATTGATGACCTGCGCGCTTTTTGCCAGATCAACCGCTGCCAGATTCCGCTATACAGCTATCCCGAAGCGATCAGCCATATCCAGGACAAGTTTGGCTACACCTTGCGTGAGCCCAGCAATTTCTGGGATCTGCCGGTGCTGGCAGCGCATGTCGTAGAAGCGCCGTTTGAAGTGGCCGGGCAGATGGTGACCCCTATCCCGGTCATGCACGGCAAAATACGCATTTATGCCTATCGCATCGGCGACCTGGTGTATATGACGGATGTTTCCGCGATTCCCGAGTCTTCTTACGCGCTGCTCAAGGATGTGGATCTGTTACTGATCGATTGCCTGCGCGAAACGCCGCATCCTACACATGTCAGCGTCAATGAATCACTGGCACTGATCAGCCGCATTGGCGCCAAACGTAATGTGCTGATTCACATGACGCACGAGCTGGAATACCATGCGCTACAGGCCAGGTTGCCAGCCAATGTAGAAGTTGGTTACGATGGCTTGCAACTGACAGCCTGAGCGTGACATGAGCAAGTTTAAAGTGGTTGCAGTCAACCAAAGCCGTGTATAAACAGTTATACTTTCACAAAAGCAATAATTGTAAAATCGATTTGGATCACAGGGATTAAACATGAAGTTCTATGCAAAGATTTCAGCTGTTGTTATGGCATTGGTGATGTTCAGCAACGTGGCATCAGCCTTCGCCGGCAAAACCTACAATGAAAACGAATTCATTGATAACTTTAGCGGCAAGTCAAAAAAAGTAGTGCTGGAGAAATTGGGCCAGCCATTCAAGAAACAGCAATCGGTCAAGCCGAGTAACGCGAGTAACATGATTGCCGGTGTTGGCGGCCAGGAAAAAAGCTCTAAGCCAGTGCAGGTAGAGATGTGGTACTACAAAAACCTGGTCAAATATGATGCAAAAAACACCTATAAAGAAACAGAAATGACTTTCGTGAACGACAGGGTAATGAATATTGGCTATTTCAATAATCGTTAATTCTTTAATGTATTAAAAAAAGCTGTGTCTGCGGACACAGCTTTTTTATTTGTACTTTGGCAAGACTCGCTAATTCGCACCACCGAGTGCAATCATCAACGCCACAGAAGCGTTAAATCTCCTGCCGGTGATAGTTAGCAGGTTACGCTCGGCATTGAGTAATGCCGATTGCACAATCACTACATTCTGGTATTCACTGATACCGGCGCGGTAGCGGTTCTCAGTCTGTTCAACGGCTTCACGCGCAAATTTAACGGCAATTTCCTGCTCCTGCGCTTCGGCTTCCAGAATACGCAACAACGCCATATTGTCTTCCACTTCACGTATCCCGTTGATGACCGTCTGTTTGTAGCTGGCAACGCTGGCGTCATATCGCGCAATTGCGGCATTCGTTTGCGATTGACGTAATTGATTGTCAAAAATAGGGCCAGCCAATGCCGGGCCTAGCGACCACACGCGATTTGGCAGTGATAGCAGGTTGCCCAAGGTATCATTGCTGTAACCCAGGCCTGCACCCAGGCTCAGGGTAGGAAATAGTGCCGCGCGTGCCACGCCGATCTGCGCATTTGCTAGTGCAATACGGCGTTCGGCAGCTGCAATATCCGGTCTCCTTTCCAGCAAGCTGGAGGGCAGGCTGGCTTCGGCAATCGGGAAAACAATGCCAGTCACTTGCTTGTAAGGGCTAGGCCGGATGGAGAGTTCGGCCGGGACTTTTCCTATCAGCACTGCTATCGCATGTTCCAGTTGCGCACGGGCAGCAGTGATATCAATGGCTTGCGCGCGTGTGTTGCGTAACTGGGTTTCCGCCTGGGCAATTTCGGTACGCGAGGCTAAGCCTACGTTATAACGGTTGGTGGTGAGCTGCAATGAGCGCTCGAAACTCTGCGCGGTGGTATCGAGCAACAGCTTTTGCGAATCCAGGATGCGTAACTGGAAATAGGTTTGTGCAAGTGCAGACTGTACGGATAACTTTACCGCGGCCAGGTCTGCAGCAGTGGCTTCGGCATTGGCTTCACCAGCCAGTATGCTGTTGCGTATCCTGCCCCATAAATCGATTTCCCAGGCGGCGCTGATGCCAATGCTAAGCTCGGTTGAAGAGCCCGAGTTTCTATTGTTACCACGGGTGATGGCAGCTTGGCCATTCACAGCAGGCAGCAGTGGTGAACGGCTTGCTCTTGCCAGCGCGAGGCCCTGGCGGTAGTTGGCTTCAGCAATCAGGATGGAGTAATTTGCCTGGTTAGCTGACAGTAACAATTGTGTAAGTTGCGCATCCTGGTAACGATCCCACCATTTATCCGATAAAGCCGGGCTTCCGGGCGTGGCGGCTTTCCAGCCGGCAAATGCATTGGCTTCTTTGTACTGCTCGGGAATCACCATGGTTGGCCGGGTGTAGGCTTCCCATACGCTGCACCCTTCCATCAACAGGCCAGCGATCACCAGAACGGTTAATTTAATGTTTTTCATACAGATGTGATGTTTGTTGAGACAGGTGTTGTTGGTTGTGGCTGTTTTGTTCGAAACTGATTCAGTTTATCCAGGTACAGGTAAATGACCGGGGTAGTGAATAAGGTTAATACTTGCCCTAACAGCAAGCCGCCGACAATGGAGATACCTAATGGCTGGCGGATTTCGGCGCCATCACCCACACCAAACAGCAGTGGCACCGCACCTAGCACAGCCGCAAAGGTAGTCATTAAGATCGGCCGGAAGCGTTGCATGCAGGCTTCGACGATGGCTTTTTCAGCAGAGCTGCCCTGGTGCCGGATAATGTAGCGCGCAGCATCGATCATGATGATGGCGTTTTTCATGACGATGCCGATGAGCAGCACGATGCCTATCATGGCGATAATCGTCAGCTCGCTGTCAAACAGCAGCAAGGCCAGCAATGCGCCAATACCGGCCGAGGGCAGGGTGGAAAGTATGGTGATGGGGTGTATCAGGCTCTCGTAAAGAATACCAAGCACAATGTAGATGGTGATCAACGCGGTCAGGATCAGCCAGGGCTGGCTATCCATCGATTCTTTAAATGCTTTTGCTTTACCCGCGAATGACCCGTGGATGCTTTCTGGCGGATCCAGTGCTACGAAAGCGGATTCAATCGCCTGGCTGGCGGCATCCAGTGCGTACCCCTCTGCAATATTGAATGAAACTGTGGTGGCAGCAAACTGGCCTTCATGATTAACCGCCAGCGGTGTATTCACCAGTTGCCAACGCGCAATGCTGGATAAGGGAATCCGTTGATTCTGGGTGCTGTTCAAATAGATATGGTTTAAAGACTCAGGACCTTCTGCAAACCGTGGTGCCAGCGTCAGCACAACGAAGTACTGATTCAATGGTTCGTAAATGGTAGACACCAAGCGCTGGCCGAATGCATCGTTCAGTGTCGCATCGATCTGGCGCTGGGTGATGCCCAGCCTGGCCGCTGCATCGCGGTCTATCACCAGGTTGGTCTGCAAGCCTTTGTCCTGCGCATCACTGCTCACATCGGTTAGCTGGGGCAATTTGGATAAAGCTTCCCGTAACAAGGGCGAGAAGGCGCGCAGGTCCTCAACATTGCTGGAAAGCAGTGTATATTGAAACTCAGCTGAACCAGGGCGCACGCCAATATTGAATTCCTGTTGCGGCCGCAAGCGCAGAGAAGCGCCAGCCACCCGGTCCAGTTTGGGACGCAACCTGTCTACAATCTCCTGCGCAGAAGCCTCGCGTTCTTTTCGCGGTTTAAGCCGCGCATTCATCATGCCGGTATTGGATTGCCCGCCCCCAAAGCCACCGGTGTATTCATAATAGGTTTCAATGTCAGGGTCACTGGCAATCACGCGCATGAACTGGTCGACTTTCTCGCGCATGGCCCAGAAGGAGAGATTCTGGTCACCTTCAAAGTTGCCTTGTAACCTGCCGGTATCCTGCAGAGGGAAAAATCCTTTGGCGACAATGGAATACAGGAACACATTGCTGCCTATAGCCACAAAGAACAACAGCAGGATAAGCCGTGAATGGCGTATCGCCCATTGCAGAGCCTTATGGTATGCCCGTTGCGGGATATCGAATATATTTGCCAGCCAGTTTGATAGCTTGTTACCGGAAGAAGCTGGTTTGAGTAAGCGGGAAGCCAACACCGGGGTTAGCGTCAATGTGATGACTAAAGAAAGCAACACGGCGCTAGCCAGTGTGATCGAGAATTCCCGGAAGATACGGCCGATGACGCCATCCATGAACAGCAACGGGATAAACGCGGCAATCAGCGACAGGCTCATGGCGACAATGGTAAACGAGACTTCATGCACTGCCTGAAAGGCGGCATGCAATGGTTTCATGCCATGCTCGATATGGCGGGTTGTATTTTCAACCACTACAATCGCATCATCGACGATAAAGCCGGTCGCTATAATCAGCGCCATCAAGGTCAGGTTATTCAAGCTGAACCCGCATAAATAAATCACCGCCACGGTGCCCAGGAGTGAGACCGGGATTGCAATACTGGGAATCAGTGCGGCGTGACCACTGCGTAAAAATACAAAAGTCACCAGGATCACCAGCCCGATAGAGATCAGCAGCGTGTGTTCAACTTCCTCCAGGGATTTCCTGACGATGGTACTTCTGTCAATCAGCACCTCCATCTCAATCCCCGGTGGCAGCAAGGGCTTAAGTTTAGGCAGTAAAGCTTTGATGCCATCCACCGTGGCGACAACGTTGGTGCCGGGGATATTATTGACTGAGATCACAACGCCAGGCTTGCCATTGATGCTACCGGTACTGCGAAGCTCCTGCACAGAATCCTTGATATCGGCAATGTCATGCAGGCGGATAGGCGCGCCATTACGCCAGGCGACAATCAGGTCTTCAAAGTCAGCAGCTTTGCTGCCGCTATCATTCACATCCAGCTGCCAGCGTTTGTCATCGTTTTCCACAAAGCCTTTAGGCAGGTGGGCGTTGGTATTGGCGATGACCGTGCGTATCTGCTCGAGCGGAATACCGTATTGATTTGCGGTGAGTGGATTGACCTCAACCCTTACCGAGCGCAGGGCGCTGCCATTCACATTGACCTGGCCGACACCATCCACCTGGGAAATGCGTTGCCCGACCAGGGATAAGCCAATATCGTATAACTCCCGGCGGCTATAGCGCTCTGAAGTCAGTGCGATATGCATGATCATGTTGGAACCGCTTTTGCGCCAGGTCGGGTTGCTTTGCATGCCGGCCGGGAGCAAAGGCACGGCGGCGTTGATCGCTGCCTGGACATCGCGTGCGGCGCCATCTGCATTGCGGTTCAGGTCAAATTGCAAACTGATACGGGTTTGGCCCTTGCTGCTGCTGGATGTCATTTCATTGACACCGGCGATGTTGCCCAACGAACGCTCCAGAGGAGAAGCCACCGCTGACGCCATGGTTTCGGCACTGGCGCCTGGTAAACGACCAAACACATCGATACTGGGCATTTCCACTTGCGGCAAAGAAGCGATGGGCATCGCGAAATAGGCGGCTATGCCCGGCAAGGCGATTGCCACCGCCAGTAAAGTGGTGGCAATTGGCCGGCGCAAGAAAATGGTTTGCAAAGCCATCAGGCCGCGCGCTCCGCTTTAGCACCAGATGAACGCCAATATTTGGCGACCCGGTCAAAGGTCAGGTAAATCACCGGCGTGGTGAATAATGTCAGCAACTGGCTCAATAGCAGCCCGCCTATCATCGCGATGCCGAGTGGCGCACGTAATTCTGACCCCGGGCCATCGCCGAGTACCAGCGGCACGGCGCTGAACAAGGCCGCCAGCGTCGTCATCAAAATCGGGCGGAAGCGTAACAGGCAAGCCTGGTAAATAGCTTCGAGTGGAGGTTTGCCATGTTCGCGCTCTGCTTCAAGCGCGAAATCAATCATCATGATGGCGTTTTTCTGCACGATGCCAATCAGCAAAATGATACCTATGATGGCAATCACGCTTAATGGATGATTGGTGATTATCAGGCCCAGTAATGCGCCTACGCCCGCTGTTGGCAGCGTCGAAAGTATGGTTAAAGGGTGAATATAGCTTTCGTACAGGATGCCGAGCACGATATACATGGTGGTGATCGCTGCCAGCGTTAGGAATAGTTCGTTATCCAGTGCGGCAATAAATGCCGAAGCAGCACCCTGGAAACGGCTTAGCACAGTAGCCGGAAATTGCATTTGCTGCTTCACGCGCTCGATCGCGGCCACCGCGTCACCCAGAGCATAATTTCCGGCTAGGTTAAAGCCTATTTCAATGGAAGGAAGCTGGTCCTCACGGAACACCACCAGCGAAGTTGGCTTTTCGCTCACTGTCGCAATGCTGGCCAGCGGTACCTGCCGTCCGCTGCTGCTGGAAACAAATACCTGCTCCAGTGCAGCCAGCCCTGGCCGCGGCGAAGACTGCGCTTCCAGAATCACGCGGTACTGGTTCGCCTGGGTAAAGATGGTGGTAATCATGCGCTGGCCAAATGCGCTGTACAACGCGTTATCGACGTCGGCCATGGTAATACCAAGGCGGCCGGCATTATCTCTGTCCACCACAATGGCTGCGCGCAAGCCATCATCATGCTGGTTACTGTCTACGTCTTTGATCTGCGGCAGCTTATGCAGCTTTTTTAAAAACGCTGGCAGTACCTCTGTTAATGCTGCTGGGTCGGTACTGGTTAAAAGATATTGAAACTGGGTGCGGCTGACACGGTCTGACAGTGTCAGGTCCTGCACCGGTTGCATATGCAAGATAAGTGGCGAGGATTCATCCAGTGTTTGTTTTAACCTGGCGATCACTTCTGTGGCTGAAGCTTGCCGCAGGGGGTAGGGTTTCAGGTTGATCAGCATACGGCCGCTATTGTGCGTGGTATTCACACCATCGATACCCACCACTGAAGACACACTATCCACATCCGCGTCACGCAAGATTTCATCGACCACTTGCTGTTGTTTCAGGCTGACTTGCCGGAACGCATCTGAACCAGGTGTTTCAGTGATCACCTGGATAAAACCTGTGTCCTGTACCGGAAATAAGCCCTTGGGAATCACCACTGCCAGCGCAATCGTTAATACAAAAGAAATGGTGGCAATGGCGAGTACCCAGGGTTGATGATTTAAGGCTATTTTTAAGTAGTGGCCGTAAGACTCAATCACCTTATCGCTGAATGTGGGGCGCGTATTCTGCCGGGGCGGGGTGGCCTTGAGCAGGCGCGCGCACAACATTGGTGTCAGCGTCAAAGACACTACCGCAGAAATCAGGATGGCAACAGCGAGGGTGACGGCGAATTCCCGGAACAGGCGGCCAATCACATCGCCCATAAACAGCAGTGGTATCAGCACGGCGATCAGTGAAAAGGTCAGCGAAATAATCGTGAAGCCGATCTGGCGGGCACCTTTTAATGCGGCTTCAAGCGGGGCTTCGCCTTCCTCAATATGACGGGCGATGTTTTCAATCATGACGATCGCATCATCCACCACAAAGCCAGTGGCAATGGTGAGGGCCATCAGTGTCAGGTTATTGATGCTGAAGCCACAGGCATACATCACTGCAAACGTACCTACCAGCGATAACGGCACCGTCAGGCTGGGGATCAGGGTGCCGGCCGCAGTACGCAGGAACAGGAAAATCACCATCACCACCAGACCGACAGCCAGCATCAGCTCAAACTGCACATCGTGCAGGGCGCTGCGTATGGTGTGCGTGCGATTGGTGAGTTCCTTGATTTCTACATCTGCAGGTAAGCCAGCGGTTAATGAAGGTAGGCGCGCCTGAATCTGTTCAACCACCTCGATCACATTTGCACCCGGCTGACGCTTGATATTGACCAGAACAGCGGGTGTTTTATTTGCCCACGCCGCCAGGTACAAATCTTCCTGAGCTTCTTTGATCTCGGCCACATCACTTAAGCGCACCGGCCTGTCATTGATATTGGCGATGATCAGGCGGCGGTATTCTTCTGCCGAGCGTAACTGGCTGTTGGCATCCAGCTCGTACGCGAGTAATGGGCCATCGATATTGCCTTTGGCCTGGTTGGAGTTTGCATTATCGATCAGTGTACGCAGGTCATTCAGGCCCAAACCATAGGCAGCCAAAGCGGATTGGTTGACCTGGATGCGTATGGCAGGCTTCTGCCCGCCATCCACACTGACCAGCCCTACACCACTGACTTGCGCTATTTTCTGCGCCATGCGGGTATCCACCAGGTCTCGCAGTTTTGGCAACGGCAATGAGGAAGAAGTAACTGCCAGCGTTAACACCGGTGCATCGGCAGGATTGACCTTGTTGTAGATTGGTGGCGCTGGCAAATCAGCAGGTAAGAAACTATTGGCCGCATTCATTGCAGCCTGCACTGATTGCACCGCCACATCCAGGCTGGTTTTCAGGCTGAACTGCAAGGTGATGACCGAGGCACCGCCAGAGCTGGCGGAAGACATATGCGCCAGGCCGGACATAGAGCCAAATTGCCTTTCCAATGGTGACGTGACATTCATAGCCATCACCTCGGCACTGGCACCAGGGTATAAGGTCACCACCTGGATGATCGGGTAATCTACTTGCGGCAAGGCGGATTTAGGCAGCAGGCTATAGGAGAGGATACCAGCCAGCAAAATGGCAAGCATCAGCAACGACGTCGCCACCGGACGCAGAATGAAGATTCGAGACGGGTTCATCATATGAGCTACTTACGCGTGCGCATCCTTGCGGCGCTTATGTGCTGGCTGGTCAGCATTCACGGCACCATGGGGCTGCCTGGACTTTTTCTCTGCGCCATCCTCATTTGTTCCATGGTCATCTTTGTCATCAAATGATTGTGCAGGGTCCTTGATTTTTACTTTGGCATTTTGTTTAAGCTTATCAATACCACTGCTGACTACGCGGTCACTGGCAGCAAGGCCGTTAGTGATAGCCGCGATCTCGCCATTGGTATGAGCAACGGTAACCCCTTGTAGAATGACTTTGTCGCCCTTGTCATCGTGGACGATCTTGTAAACAAAAGCACCATCCGGCCCGTGTTGCAAGGCATTCAACGGGATCACGCTGGCATTGCGTATGGTGTCGCTATACAGGCGGACATTGATGAACTGGTTGGGAAACAGGCGGTTGTCTTCGTTGGGAAATTCAGCCTTGAGTTTAAGCGTGCCGGAAGTGGTATCGATCTGGTTATCTATGCTGGTTAAATAGCCGGTCGCTAACCGTGTAACGTTGGATTTATCCCAGGCTTCGACTTTAAATCTATGCTGGCTGCCTGACGTGTTGGTTTGTTGAATCAAACGTGTGATTTTGTCTTCAGGCAACGTAAATACTACATGAATCGGGTGGATAGCATTGATGACGGCAAGAGGATTAGTGGTGGTGATGTTATTGCCGCTATCTACCTGGCGCAGACCGATACGGCCACCAATTGGCGCAACGATATTGGTATAACTGACTTGCAGCCTGGCATTTTCCACCGAGGCATGGTCAGCCTGCACCGTGCCTTGATATTGTTGGACTAAGGAGGCTTGCGAGTCTACCTGTTGTGACGCAATCGAATCCTGCGACTGCAGTGTTTTATAGCGTTCCAAATCAATCTGGCTGTTTTTCAGCAAAGCCTGGTTACGTACAGCCTGGCCCTGGATTTGCGCCAAAGCCGTTTCAAATGGTTTAGGGTCTATTTTCGCCAGCAACTGCCCCTGTTTCACCAGCTCACCTTCTTTGAACGCTACTTGTATCAATTGGCCATTAACGCGGCTGGTCACGGTCACCACGGCTGAAGGGATGGCAGTACCGAGCGCTGAGTGAACGATGGGCACATCAGTTTTGCTCACCCCTGTGACCAGCACCGGGACAGGTTTATCGCCATGCTGGCGGCCACCGCCTCGCGAGTGTTTACCGGCATTGCCATGGTCATTACCTTTTGATTTGTCACTACCGGGCTCATCAGCCACTACACCATTGCGCGCTTCATAAGCCCGCCACAGCCACATTGAGCCTCCGATCAGGATCACACTGAATAAGGCTAAAAATACTAATTTTTTAAAGGACATACTGGCTCATGCATTCACAGGCGGTGGTGAGGGTTATTTAATCGCTACACATACGCACGGCGGCTGACAATTGCCAGCCGCCGTGCAGGTTCAGGATCGAAGTAAGAAAGGATGCTTATTTCACATCTTTTTCCCTGAAACTGTCATGGCAGGATTTGCATGACTGTGTCAGCTTGCCGAATTTGGCTTTGATCTGGCCGACATCACCAGTTCCCGCCACCTTGGCAAATTCATTCGCTTCCAGGTTGAACTGCAGCGCTGCTTTTTTGGCTTCTTCAGGTTTTTCAAAGAACTCAGATTTTAACCTGCTTTTCTTCCAACCTTCACCTTTGTCTGTCCCAGGTCCATATAAAGCGCCTAATCCGGAGTTCGCCGCTGCGGCAATCGCATTGGCAGCTGCAATCACCTCTTCTTTAGAAAAAGAGTCCGGGTTATCCAGCTGGGTTTTAATCCTGTTCGTGTTCCAGCCAATAAAGCTGTACGCAGATTGGCGAAACTTGATCTGATCTTCAATCGGGCCTGCAGAGGCTGCTGCTCCTTGCAGCATCAACAGTGCGCACAGGATTGTTTTAATTTTCATGTAATTTTCCTTGAAATGATGGATTTAAAAAACACCTGCTTTACCACGCATGCTGTGAAGCAGGCGCGACGGGAGCAGGCGGGGGCTGGTAAAAAAATGTGTGTGCCTGAGGGCTGAACAGCAGCCAGGTCAATGCACCAGAGAGCAACAGGCTGAACAGCAAACGCCAGCCTAGCCTTTGATTGATCGGAGGTAATGTTAAGGATGTGGAAAGGGGCACCGATTTTTTTCCATGAATCATCGGCGTTAACAGATTATCTTTTTTGAATAACCCATAGAAAACGATAGCGAGCACATGTAGCACGATCAGGCCCAGCAGCACATTGAATAGCAGGGAATGCCATTCAGACATCTGGTCACTGAAAGCTTCATCAATGTACTTGGCCAGCGGCCCTTGCAATGTGATGTCATCGCTAGCCAGTACGCCGGTGGTGATCATGCCGGCCAGTAATAATAAAAGGGCAATCACCGAAGCAGCGCCTGTAGGCGTATGCCCGACGCCTTGCCAGGTGCGGCGAAAGTAGCTGGCCAATCTGCGCGGGGTAGGGAAGAACTGGACGAATTTTGCGGTCGAAGTGCCAACAAATCCCCAGCTCAACCGGAATAACCATAAAAAGGTAATCACAAGCCCTGCATACCAGTGAACATCTACGTCCAGCCAATCTGTTTTCGCCGAGAGGTATGAAATTGCCACTGCGAATACTAATAGCCAGTGAAAAAGCCGCAGAGGGAGATCCCAGACTTTTATGGTGGTGTCTTGCATGTGTCGCTTGAGCCCTGCTAAATAAATGAGTAATCAATAGGTATTGTCGTTACAGCGATGACTCATAGCAGAAAATATGCCATGTCATTGGCATGTTTACCTGTTGACTCAATTTAGCAGGAGGATTTTTTAAGAGACTGATTTATATATGGAATTTATTAATTTGATATGGCCTGGAATGGAGTTATGTATTTCAGGTTGAGTAAATGATGTTGGTATGCGAGCAATTTAAAAACAAACTGTTTCTATTGAAGCAAAGTGACAAGTGCGAGGGCCAGACTGAAAATGCTTCTACAGCAACAATCTGTTGCTTAAGGTGTTCAAATCCAAACAAACATCAAAGCTTTTAACGTGTTTTTAAATGTTTATTGATCCTCTGACAGCAATATGCATTTCAATAATGTATTGATTTTAATCAGTTAAAAATTATTTCCTGGATTCAATCGAGTTTTATGCGTGATTGGCATAGCAATTGCCAATACGGTCCCTGTGTTTAGTAGCAGATGTAGCCTCGTCTTTTCGAAGAGGCATACGCCTAAGCGTTTTATAAGAGTCAGGGAAAAAGTAATGAAAAAATTATCCGCCACTGTTGCATTGGTTTCTTTGTACACGGGACTGGCAACCCCATTAATCGCTGAAGAGACTCCGCCGCCGCCAGTCAACACGCCTGCAAGGATACCGGCAGCTAAAGGGCCATCATTAGCCCTGGCGATCGAGGCTGCAAAAATTGCCGTAGAAACCTGTGCTGCCGATGGTGCACAAACTGTTGCTGCCAGTGTGGTTGATTCCGCCGGTGTATTAAAAGCTTTGCTGGCAGCAGATGGTACTTCACCGCGTGGCGTCAGCTCCAGTACAGTTAAAGCGCAGACCGCATTGCAGTTTAAAAAGAGCACCAGCGCTTTGTTTGAGCAGGCAAAAACAGATAAGGCATTCGCTGATTCAGTGGCAGCTAACCCGAATATCAATAGCCGGCCGGGTGGCATACTGATCCAGGTCGGTGATGAAATCATTGGTGCCATCGGCGTGGGTGGCGGCCGCACCGATGAGCCTTGCGCTATCGCGGGTTTGCAAAAAATCCAGGCCAGGCTTGCACCATGAGCTTTAAATCCATCAGCAGCCTGATGTTGTCGGTTCTTTGGATGGGATTCAGCCTGCTTGCCTGGGCGGCTTCAAATCAAGCGAGTACTGAGCAGGTAACAGCGACCCTGATTTCTTCACATAGCCACATCGCGCCTGGCGAGCAGGTTACGCTGGGTATCAAGCTGGATATCCTGCCGCACTGGCATACCTATTGGCGTAATCCTGGTGACTCCGGCACAGTAACGACCATAGGCTGGAAGTTTTCCCAGCCGGTCGAGGCTGGCGAAGTACTTTGGCCTGTACCGGACCGTTTCAAAATGGGCCCGATTGTGAATTACGGCTATGAAAATAGCGTGACACTGCCCACGTCGTTGAAATTACCTGCCAATTTAAAGCCAGGGCAGCCGCTGCACATCCAGGCGATAGTTGACTGGCTGGTTTGCAAAGAAGAATGCATTCCCCAGCAGGTTGTTTTATCGCTTGATTTACCAGTGGGCGCAGTCGGCCAAAGCCGGAAGGCAGCATCCGCGGATATTGATCAGGCATTAGCGAAGCAGCCTGCCACGGCTAAATGGCCTGTTCGCTTACAAGGAAATGCTACCGCTTTAAGCTTGCTGGTAGATGCGCCAGAGCTGGCGGACACATCGGTGCAAGATGTCTGGTTTTATCCATATGAGTGGGGAAAGATTGCACAAAGTCAGTCGCAAGTGGTGACTAAAACCGATACAGGTATCGCCATCGAATTACATGCCGGGGACATGCCGTTACAGGAGAATGAAACCCTGGAAGGCGTATTGGTAACCAGACAAAATAAAACGGCTGATAAAAAAGGCTACTTAGTCAGCACCAAACTACAAGCGAGTGCGGAATCAAACAATTCTGCATCCGGCACTGACAGCTTGTGGCTGGCTATTGTCCTGGCTTTTGTCGGTGGTGCGGTATTGAACCTGATGCCTTGCGTATTCCCGGTGCTTTCCATCAAAGCGTTGTCACTTATCTCACACTCGAATCTCGGCCGTGCTGAACTGATTAAACAAGGGCTGGTGTATACCCTGGGCGTGGTAGCCAGTTTCGTCGCACTCGCTTTGGTGCTGGTGTTATTAAAAGCGGGTGGGGCACAGGTTGGGTGGGGCTTCCAGTTTCAGTCACCCTGGTTCGTGTTCCTGATGGCTTATCTGATGTTCGCTGTCGGCTTGAATTTATCAGGCGTGTTTACGATAGGCGGTGGCATCAGTGGTATAGGCGGCGAGTTGGCAGAAAAGCCAGGCTACTGGGGCAGCTTCTTTACCGGCGTATTGGCAACTGTAGTGGCGACACCTTGTACCGCGCCATTTATGGCCGCCGCTTTAGGCTTTGCACTGGCACGTCCGGCACCTGAACTGGTAGTGATTTTTATCAGCCTTGGCCTGGGCCTAGCGTTCCCTTATTTGCTGTTGACCAGTTGGCCAGGTTTGCAAAAAAGATTGCCAAAACCTGGTGTCTGGATGGAATACACCAGGCAATTTTTTGCATTCCCCATGTATGCCGCCGCTGTATGGCTGGTATGGGTGCTTACACAACAGCAAGGTGAGCTGGCTGTCGTGCTAGTCCTGGGTGGTTTTGTCTTGATTGCATTGGCTGCCTGGCTTTATACCATCAGCAGGGGCGCTTCATCTAGGCGGCTTAAGCTTGCAAATGCTGGCGTAGTGCTGGTGGCAGGACTTGCGATTGCACTGGTCACACTACTGGCTGACACCAGCGGCGGATCATCGCCCGGCAAACAAGTGGCAGCTTCAAAACAGCATTGGCAGCCATATTCAGCAGACAAGCTTGAAGCACTGCTGGCCGAAGGTAAGCCTGTGTTCCTTAACTTTACCGCGGCCTGGTGCATCAGTTGCCTGGTCAATGAAAAAGTCGCGCTCAGCCAGCCGGAAGTGGTGCAGGCATTCGAACAGCAGGGAATTACTTACCTCAAAGGCGACTGGACCAACAAAGATGCCGAAATCACCAAAATTTTGAGCAAATTCGGGCGTAGTGGCGTGCCTTTGTATGTGTTTTATCCCTCAGGACAAGCGAGCAAGCCGATTGAGTTGCCGCAGATTCTGACGCCAGCCAGTGTGCTTTCTCATATTCAACCCAACTCTTAATCAACCCTCACTTTAACCAGGAGATATCATGCAAATGAAACAAATGTTCACTCATACCCTTATTGGTTTGGCCATCGGTGTTTTCAGCCAGACCGTGTCTGCTGAAGCTATTGTGGATCAGCCAGCCCCAGCATTCACCGGTACCACTGCTGATGGTAGCAAGCTAAGCCTGGATTCGCTGAAAGGCAAAACCGTGGTGCTGGAATGGACTAACCACGAATGCCCGTTTGTAAAAAAACACTATGAAAGTGGTAATATCCCACAACTGCAAAAAGATGCAGCCGCGAAGAATATTGTTTGGGTGCAAGTGAATTCCTCAGCCCCTGGCAAGCAGGGTAACGTTAGTGGAGCTGAAGCCGTTAAACTCAATGATTCCAGAAGCGCAAAACCTGCTTATGTAGTGCTCGATACTGACGGAAAGATTGGCCAGGCTTATGGTGCCCAGACTACACCGCATATCTATATTGTTGATCCTAAGGGTATTCTGGTCTACAAAGGCGGTATTGATGATATTCCAACTGCCAAAGTTGAAGATTTGCCAAAAGCAAATAACTATGTACGCGAAGTATGGGCTGCATTGGCTGATGGTAAAAAAGTACCGCATGCAAGTACTAAACCTTATGGTTGCTCAATCAAATATTCAAGCTAAGCATCTCTCGAACTGATCATCAATGCCGGGAGCCAGCCATACTGCCCCGGCATTATTTTTTAAGGAACACCATGTCTCACATCACGGAAAATAATAAAAAGCTCGGCTTGCGCATCAATCGCATCAAAGGGCAAATCGATGCGCTGGAAAAGTCACTTTACAACGGGGTGGCATGCGCCAATTTTTTGCATCAGGTGGCGTCTGTGAGAGGTGCCATTGATGGCTTGATGTCTGAAGCACTGGAAGGCCATATCCGCGAACATTTGGGCCAGCCGCACCAGGGAGATGAGCATGGCCATAACCGTGAAGAAGATCTGGACGAAGTGATCAACGTTCTCAAAACCTACTTGAAATAATCTTTCATCGCGGTTGGGGATACGCACTAACTTTGAAAGCTTTAATTTACGTCTGTTTCTGAACCAACAGCCTGATATCGCAGCTGTTGCGATATCAACAGCTAAATGGCGATCGTTTAAAGGCACACCTATGGTGTGCCTTTTTTGTTTTATTTAAATAGTTTTAAAATCAACTGCTTAGGTGGAATTTCTCAAAAAAGGAATAATTTTATTGCAACCGCTGAAACTGGCATGCGCGTTGCAATAGTCAGGTCTGATATCGCATGTATGTGGTTCGCAAAGCGGATATACCAAACATGTGGAGCTTCAACCCGATGAATATAAGAGGAAGACATGAAAAAGATTCACTTGATCGTAGCAACACTATTTATTTCCACGGCAACGTTGTCTTATGCCGGAGGGGTGACGACTACCGTAGCTGCGGCTGAACCACAAGCAAGCAAGCAAGAAGCAAAAAAACCACCAATTTCCAAGAAATTAACCCGTGAAGAGGTTGATGCCATTCTGTCCAGGCCAAATGAGTATGTACTGATTGATCTGCGTCGTCCGGACGAGTTGATCAAAATCGGTGGTTTCCCGGTTTACCTGAATATCCAATCCAAAGAGCTGGAAAAATACCTGGATTACATTCCAAAAGATAAACAGCTTGCTACAGTCTCCAACCATGCCGGTCGTGCACATGCAGCAGCGGATCTGCTGATCAATAAAGGCTATAAGGTCGTTGGTGCCATTGGCGCCCAGGATTACGAAGCACAAGGTGGTGCATTAACCAAAATCGCACCGCCAACACCAAAGTATGAAGTGAATGCGGATATTCCAGGCGTAGTTGCCAAAGGCAGCAAATACGAATTCTTGTATGAAGGGTTTGACGGTACGGAAGGCCCGATTACCTTGCCGGACGGCTCTGCCATCTTCACCGAGACACGTGCTAACCGCATTACACAGCTGAAAGATGACCGTGCCGTGTCTATCTTCCTGCAAAACAGCAATGGTTCCAATGGTTTGGCATTCACACCTAAAGGCGACCTGATTTCTGTGCAGAACCTGAAGCCGCAAGTCGGGATTATCTATCCTGCCGGACATGAAAAGGTTTTGTCAAACAGCTATGAGGGCAAACCGTTCCAGCGCCCTAATGACCTGGTACTGGATAAAAAAGGCGGTATCTACTTTACCGATATTGGCGTGATTCCCAAGCCGGAAGAAGGTAATAATGAGCCTGCCAGACCAGCGGTTTATTACATCACACCTGAAGGTAAAACAACACACGTGGTGAATGATCTGAAGCGCCCGAATGGTGTACAGTTAAGTACAGATGAAAAGACTTTATACGTGGCTGACACCGCGAATCAATACCTGATTGCTTATGACATTAAAGCAGATGGTTCCTTGTCTGGTAAACGTGAGTTAGCCAAGCTGGAAGGGTATCAAAAGAACGCCGCCGGTGAGTTCTCCAGCGGTGCGGATGGTATTGCAGTAGACTCCGAGAACCGCTTGTATGTCGCCACTAATGTGGGGGTGGAAGTGTTTAATGCCAAAGGTGAAAAACAGGGCATTATCGCTTTGCCTAACAAACCACAGAACCTGGCCTTTGCCGGCAAAGACAAGAGAACCTTGTACGTAGTAGGACGTGGCGCTGCTTACCGCATCCCATTGCTGGCTCAGGGTTACCTGGGCCGCGTTAAATAATAGTAATCAGTATCGGAGAATTTGAATGACGCAAAAAACGGCGAAGGATTTTCATCCGGAAGTATTAGGGCTGTTTGACAAGTTTGTGCATGGCGATATCAGCCGTCGCGATTTTCTCAACCAGGCTGGTAAATATACAGTGGCTGGCGTGACTGCCAGCAGTCTATTGGGCGCACTGACACCGAAGTTTGCCGAGGCTAAACAGGTCGAAGAATCAGATGTTCGCATCAAGGCGGAATATATTGAAATTGATTCCCCGAATGGTTACGGCAAAGTGCGTGGCTACCTGGTCACACCCGCTAATGCCAAAGGCAAACTGCCTACTGTACTGGTCGTGCATGAAAACCGTGGCTTGAATCCGCACATTGAGGATATTGCACGCCGCCTTGCTGTTGATGGTTTCATTGCTTTTGCCCCTGATGCTTTATTTCCGCTTGGTGGATACCCGGGCGATGAAGACAAGGCACGCGAGCTGTTTCAAAAGCTGGATCAGGCCAAAAGCCGTGAAGACTTTATTGCTTCAGCCGCTGCGTTGAAAAAGCTTCCACAAGGTAATGGCAAGGTTGGCGTAGTCGGCTTTTGTTATGGTGGCGGCATTTCCAATTTCCTCGCGACCAAGCTACCCGATCTGAATGCCGCTGTGCCTTTCTATGGTGGACAGCCGGCTGATGAAGAAGTAGCCAAAATCAAAGTGCCTTTATTGCTGCATTATGCCGGCCAGGATGAACGGATTAATGCGGGCTGGCCTAAATATGAAGCTGCGCTTAAAGCAGCTAAAGTGAATTATCAGGCGTTTATTTATCCTGATGTCCAGCATGGTTTCAATAACGATACTACACCGCGCTACGACGCGGAAGCTGCAAGGTTAGCCTGGGGAAGAACGATACATTTTTTCCGTCAAACCCTGGCCTGACCGTCTCCCGGCAGCCGTTAAGCTGACATCAGTAAACTGCTGCAGTCTCTGTGTATGTTATGCCCTGATCAAATCCCTCTCTGATGGTGATATCAGGGCGTAGCATACCTTTTAATTTTGAAGCCCTTTCGCAGCACTTCATTGCTGTGTAATCAACAGCCCCGATTGCCACTTGTTGCGCACGCAACAGCGGTTTCTCATATTTCTGATTCAATCCCGTAATTATTTTTCATAATTTACATATAAATCAGTTACTTATACATGTCCTTCTCTGAAGCGTTCTGATGGCATGGAGTCTGCTATAGCCATAGGGGATAAGCCTATATAACAAGTGGTGATGCTGATCACAGCATCTAAATACTGAGACTTGGGCTTAATCGTAATAGCGACTAATTTTAGGGACGTTCATGACCATTATTCAATTTCTACAAATTCTGCATGACTCGGAATTTGGCACCAGTGTCCGCGAGTCACTGTATTTGTTTCCATTGCTCGAAGGTATCCATTTGATCGGGCTGGCATTATCGGTCGGGTTGATTATTGCTACGGATCTACGGTTGATCGGGGTATTCCTCAAGCAAGTACCGGTCAAAGAGGTACTGCATAATTTCCGGCCTTATGTGCTGGTTGGTTTTCTGATCACATTTGTGACCGGTGTTATTTTATTGTGGGCAGAAGGCCCGCGCATCTGGGAGATCCCGGTGTTCCCCCTCAAGCTGGCACTCATCGTCGTTGCCGGATTCAATGCATTGTGGTTCGAGCTGAAATTTGGCAGAACCGTGCACGTATGGGGTGAGCAGGCGCAATTCCCGGCGGGGGCGAAACTCGCTGGCTGGGTTTCCTTGGTGTCATGGAGTGGTGTCGTTATTTTCGGGCGGTTAATCCCTTACCTGGAAGCCACACAATCCCGATTCTAATCAGGCAAGCGAGAACCAATATGACTACAGAAGCTTTTTTTAATGAATTACAAACCAATCAGGTGAGCCTGTATATCTCACAGCTGAATGCATTTGCCGGTGCAATTGCCCAGCTGTTTCATATCTTGGGTTTTTTACTGATTTTGACTGCCGTGTTAATTGTGAATCTGCGCCTGATCGGGCTGGGATTGCGCAAACAACCAATATCCTATCTGGCCAAGGTCACCAATCCCTTGATTCTGGCTGGCTTGGTACTGGTGGCTATTTCAGGCCTGTTCATCCTGTTGCCTAGCGCTTCATTGTATTACCCGAATCCTGCGTTCTGGCTGAAATTCTATTTACTTGCCGCTGTGCTGGTTGTGCACTTTACGCTTACACGACTGGTGACCCGTAAAGAACATCCAACTCCGGTTCTGGCCATATCAGCAGCCGTAGTTAGCCTTACCTTGTGGTTCGGGGTGGCATTTGCAGGGCGTGCAATTGGATTTTTGAACTAGATTTAGAGAGTAATTTAGCAATGAATGTAAAGGTAGTGCTTTTGACCACGGCTTATTTGGTGATCACCGCTTGTAGCCAGAAAACAACTGAAGTCCCAAGCGGAATCAAACCATTTGGGACATTGCAAGAGCTTATGCTTTCGGTGATTGATCCGAATGTCGACCCTATCTGGAATTCTGTTTCTACTACGGTGACGAAAGATGGCGTGGAGGAGAAGGCGCCATCTACGGATGCAGAATGGGCTGTGCTGCGGCAACATGCGATTGCGTTGATAGAAGCCGGGAATTTATTACAGATACCTGATCGCCAGGTTGCGGTCACCGGAGCCAGCACGTCGATTCATGCGGTTGAGCAAGATCCGAAAGCGATAGAAAAGCTTATCAGTGATAACCGTGCAGATTTCGCACTAAAAGCCCGGGGCTTGCAGGAAGCCACCAAGATCGCACTGATCGCGATCGACGAAAAGAATCCTGATGCCTTGCTAAAAGCAGGTGAGGGCATAGAAAAAGCTTGTGAAGCCTGCCACTCGGCCTATTGGTACCCTAATGATAAGCGGCCTGTTTCATGGCAACCACTAGGCCAGGCTGGGTCAGGCTTGTTTGCACGCCTGATCAAGGGCGCAGATTTAAGTTAGCTGTGTTTAGATTGGCTCAACCGGGATAGCTTTCTACTGCTTAAGAAGGCTATTCCGGTTTTTTTGTTTCAGTTACACTCTAACGACTATCCACGTTATTGTTCACATTAAGCCATGTCAAAAAATATCGTTGATGCCAATTACCGGTTTATTTCTGCCTCCCAGGAAGTCAATGCCCGCATTACGCAACGGCAACAGGCATTGACACTCTATGTAACGCTGACAGTCAGCCTGCTGGCTGCTTTCGTTGCACTTAAACCCTCGGGAGCATCACATAACCCTTTGCCGATAGAGTGGCTGGTGCTTGGATTTCCGGTGGCTTCCACCAGTCTTGCATTTCTGGATTACAAATCAGAGCGAGCGATCACCAATCTACGCCGTTTCCTGTCTGAGCTTGAAAAGCTGGATAACGCACACACGCACATGCCAAGCTACAACACCGACCCCAAATGGGCGATGGGCGCCAACAAGGCACGCCGCTTTCATGATTATGCCGCCGCGGTGCTGGTCGCTGGCGGCAATGCCATCGGCCTGGGGGCGTTTGTCAGTATTTATCCGGAACAGCTTGTAGAGCATCCGGCCATGATTTTTATAGCGATTGCCGGTGCGATAGGATCACTGGTTGCTTTGCTGTGGATTCCCAGATGGAGTTATATCCCTTCTGAAATACGCCGCAATCATTATTAGGCTTAACGCTGCAAAGCCAGGCGTTTAAAGCCATAATAAAGGCCGGTCAGGCTAATGGTCAGTCCCGCGATCGATAGCAGGATAATCAACAACCTGCGCCAGAATTGCGGTTCAATCCCCGGAAAGTTCCAGGTGTGCAACGCCGTAAACAGCCACCGATAAGACCGGCTGCGCGTATCCTGGCTGGAAACGATTTCGGCTGTCACCGCATTGATGTAATAACTCACATTAGAGTCACCTGCAAAACTGGCGCGCGCAATGGGTAGGTTGTCATCATCCGGAGTGTAATAAGCGTCTCCGTGCTCAGGAAGCCATTCGATAGATACCAGGGGCGCTGTCTGCAAATGCCTGGCTGCTGCCTGTAATTGCTGCAGAGCGCGCGCAGGCAATACTTTTCCGCTTACCGGGTCTAGCCTTTGGGTATTATTTAAAGAATGGCTAATAACGCTAACTTCGCCTGAAAATGGCACCCACTCCAGCAATTTTGCACCGTCTGGAAAATGGTCGGGCAGCCGGTAATCATGTAAAGAAACCGGCTTGCCTTGCCAGCTAAGTAATTCTTCATCGGATAGGCTGCGGTCAGAGAGCCAATTCAGTGGTGTCATCGAAAGCCAGCCGCTGAATAACCAGGTGAATAAAATCAACCCCAGCGCATATCCGGCAAGATGATGTATACGCATCAGGCCGCGGTAGGGAGTATGCCGATTCCGGCTATAACGCGAGGTCAGCCGCATTCTTGATATGCCTATCCAGATGCCAATCGCCGATAACGCAATAGCCGCACCGGCGGGCCATAAAATCACCTGCCGCCATAGCTCTCTCCGGGCACGTAATTCTGTGAAATAAACCCAGTGGGTGATTGAGCCCAGCCAGTTCCAGAACCGTTCGTGCCGGCTGGTTTCAAGCACCACTTGTCCGGTACGGCTGGAAATATATATTTCTGACTTGCCATCGTTATCCAGAGATACTTTATAAAGCGGTCTGTGCGGATTCAACCTGCCAGAAAAAGACCACTGGTCGAGTGCGATCAGGCTGACTTTATTAGCATGCCCCGCAGGTTGAAAAGCTAGGGCATTCCGCACGGCCAATTCACGATCAACCACCAGGCTTTGGGCTGAATCTGCCCATACCGCTCGCCATTGGTCGGTTAAGAAGTAATACACAGGCCGGCCTTGTTGCATAGCCAGCTGGATGTTTTCAGGATGTTGTGTTTGAGAGATTTTGTTGACGAGAACTTGCCAGGCGACTTCAGGTGAAACCTGCACTAAAGAGCGTTGTAGAGGTTGCAAATGATTGAATCGTTCTTCATCGGTGAAGGAGGGGTAGCTGACAAACAGCATGACTACCCCGGATAACAACCAGAGTACGATGAGTGGGCCTAGAGTAAGGCCCAGCCATCGATGTGTGAGATATAAATACCGCACTTACAATGTAATTAATAGTTGAACTCTGCGCGAAGTTCAGCACGGCGTGATTCACCAATAATGAATTGCTGGGTATCATATGCCACAGGAGCATAAAGCTTATTGCTTAAATTTCGTAAACTTGCACGTAGAGTGATATTTTTGTTGATCAGCCAGGCAACGTTAGCATCATATACAGTGTAGCCAGGCATCTTTGTAGTGTTTGCATTGTCTGAATAACGTGCGCCTACAAACCTTGCACCAAGGCCTGCCTGCCAACCAGGTTGTTGATAATACACCCAGGCATTGGCTACACGTTCAGGTACGTCTGTAGGCGTATTGCCAGCGCGGGAAATATTGACACCGCCAACGCTTTCTACCAATTTGTCATACTTGGCATCAAGAATTGCTACGTTAAAATCTGTACGCCAATGTTCAAATGGTAGGAGCGAAGCTGAAAACTCTACACCTCTTGATGATTGTTGACCACCCTGTACGCGCAGCGCTGAATTATTAGGATCCCTTGTCAGGATATCGTCTTTAGTAATATCGTAGATAGCAAACGTTAGTTCACCTTTGCGGTTATCCAGGATATGTTTTATCCCAATTTCAGCCTGCTGCGCTGAAGTCAGTCTGAACGTCTGGTTAGAAGGACGCAGTGTCGTAATAGTTGAAACTGGATCCGAGCCTTCACTCCATTGACCATAGAGAGACGTATTGCCTGAAAGCAAGTAGTTGGTACCTAAACGATATGAGAAAGGCGAAAAGTCACTTGTGTAGTCATTGGGATTAAGTTTAGCGTCGTGTTTTACACGTATCCAGTCCTGGCGTAAGCCAACACTAAACGTCAGGTCTGAAGTTACACGGAATGCATCTTCCAAGAACAAAGCATGTTGCACAGTTTTGGATGAGAAGTCTTTGACAGTAGGATCTATAGTCTGGAAAAAACCAGGGTTGCTATTATTTAGGTCAACATTACTTGTTGGGTCATTTCCGTTGTAGAAGTTATCAAAGTACTGCAAATCCACTCGCGCTACCTCATAGCCCAATGACCATTTGTTCTCATGGCTCCACAAATCACTAAACCCATTTAACACGGTCTGATTGCCCAACTGTTTTTGCTTGTGACGGATTTCAGTATAACCAAACCGATCGACGGTGTTAGTACCCGTATCGAGAGCAAAATACTCCAGATTTTTCCAGTGTCTGCGCGAGTTAAACCAATAGGAAACATTGGTAAGTTTTAGACTATCGGAAATATCCCATTCCAACTTGGCTTTCAGGCGGTCATCCAGAAACTCTTGTGTACCATCTTTGATGTTGAAGTTTTCATCCCTCAGGCTGCTAACAATTCTTCCATTTCTCAACGGAATACCGGTGTATTGAATCGGGTTTTCATCACTATGGTCATAAATAAAATTCAGCTTCAGCGTATCGCCAGGCTTGACCTCAAAATTGGTCATCAGCTTGTGGCTGTAATAACGGCCATCATCCACATGTCCCTGGCCGCCAGATGCAGAGGCATCTATGCGTACCGCACCCACTTCACCCACTGGTGCAGTTCCACCTACGCCCAGGCGATACACGCCCTGGGTGCCACCAGCGACCAGCCCTTGCAGCGAGTATTCGCGACTGGGTGCTTTGCGGATGCTATTGACGATGCCACCTACAGAAGCATCTCCAAACAAGACTGATGCCGGGCCACGTAATACTTCAAACCTGTCATATCCCCAGCTGTCGGAAGGGTAGGTGATGGTAGTGGCAGCCACTAGCAAGCGTATGCCATCTTCAGCCTGGGCTACCGAATTGTTGCCGGTAAAGCCGCGGGCCGAGTACGCAACACCGGTGCCCAGGTTACTGATATCGGTGAAACCGGTAGTACGGGAAACAGCTTCACGAATACTGAAGTCTCCACGGAGTTTTACGGTCTCGGCATCCAATGTTTCAACACTGGCTGGCGTTTCCAGGTTGCTTAATCCCAGGCGGCTACCGGTACTGGTTTTGGCTTTCAAGTTGATAGCGGACTCTTGTTCTTGTTGACCTTTCACTTCTACAGCGGGTAATTCGTCTTCAGCAGCCATTGCTTGTTGAAATTCTGTATAAGCGGCGAGAGATAAAAATAATGCTGATAAATACGAATGTGAGGGCTTAGCTCGGCGTGACATGAATCGATTCTTTCTAGTTATAAATACAGTTATCAATATAGGGGGGTGGCCTATATTGATAGGGGAGGCGCCTATAGTACCCGATTTCGTAGCAGAATGTGTGCCATCTAATTAAAAACATATTTAATCAATGGCTTGAGAATTTTTATATTTTTAGCTAATTGTGCGAGCTGTTTCTTTTGCAGCAATTAACCATTCAGCCCTGTTGCATTGCCAACAATACTATTGGCGATTCTATAATAACTATTTGATATAACTGATCGATAAAATGTTATTTGTAATTATTATGTAGCAAGCGTATCTTTCACGTTTTTAAAAATAAATACCACGTGACGGATACACAAATGGCGAGAAATGACAGGGACAATGCGGGTGAGGGAGCTTGGACAGCATCCGAGTTTGACGAAAACCTTTCGGGAGAGGACAAAATCGTTCTTTTCCCTAATCCACAACGTTTAAGTTTGTCGGTCAGGGCCAGCGCTCTTATTTATTCTGATGAAAAATCCAAGCAGTTACTTTCTTTAATTGAAAAGGTTGCGCCTAGTGATGCGACTGCTTTGATCAAAGGTGAAACAGGAACTGGCAAGGAGCTGGTAGCAAGGCATATCCATAATTTAAGCCCCAGGAAAGCGGGCCCGTTCGCGGCAATCAATTGCGGCGCTTTTTCAGAAACATTGGTTGAAAGTGAATTGTTCGGATACGAACGAGGTGCTTTCACTGGCGCCGTTGGTTCGAAAAAGGGATGGTTCGAAACAGCGAATGGCGGGACATTGTTCCTGGATGAAATAGGCGATCTGCCTTTATCCACCCAGGTGAAATTGCTCAGGGTGTTGCAGGAGCGTGAAGTGACGCCTATAGGTTCCAGAAAGCCGGTGCCAATCGATGTGCGGCTGATTGCTGCGACCAATGTAAACCTGGTTGAAGCAGTGAACGCAGGCAGGTTCCGCGAAGATTTGTACTACCGCATTAAAGTCGTTCCTATCGAGATCCCACCTTTGCGCGACCGTAAAGGCGATATCTTGCCTCTGGTTGAGCACTTTCTGGAGGTGTACCGCAATCGATTGCATACGGTGAAGCCACAGTTAACGCCAGACACCATTAAATTGATGAATGACTATCCATGGCCGGGAAATATCCGCGAACTGGAAAATGTCATTCACCGGGCATTACTGGTTTGCGACGGCAAATTGCTGAAGCCCTTGGATTTGAACTTGCCCAGTTTGCAGAGTCTTGCAGGCTCAGGCCTGAGCAATAGCCTGTCGCTCGAGGATCAAATGGATTCCTTGCTCAGTGAATACATCAAGCTGGAGCCGGATGAGCTACTTGAGAATTGCGTCAAGAGAATTGTGCTCAAGGCTTATGAATATACACACCAGAACCAGGTGCAAACAGCGCGGGTGCTGGGGATTAGCCGCAATGTGCTGAGAGCCTACTTGAAGCAATACGGCATTATCCAGTAATTAGTTTTTAGACAGGTAATTCTTCAGAAGCCACTCAAAGCAGCGAGTGGTTTTTTTGTAGCCATATGAGCTGTTTGTAACGCAACAGCAGTTGTTTCTGTAGAGACAGTTAGCAGTTAAAAGAAATGCAATTATATCGTAAATAATTGAATATTAATGGTTTTTCATGTTGGCATGGAAATTGTATATGTAAAGCAATATTTTCATGGATGTACAAAGCAAGGTTATGCATATGTACGCTTGCTTAAGGGAATAATTGATGTCGAGTTCACTGAGTCGTTATGTAGTTGATGCATTTGATGACAAAACATTTAGCCAGTTGGCCAAGCCAACGGCACAGTTGGCTGCCAGGCTTGAGAGGGTGGCAGTCAAGCAGGGTTTGCAGTTTGATGGCGAACTGAAGAAGAGTGTTTATATATGGGCGGGAACAGGTATCGTTCTGCTGCACCTGGCTGCGGTATGGGCATACCTGAATTATGAAGAGCCTGCACCAACCATAGTGCCAAAACATGAAGTGGCTATTGAGTTCATTAAACCTGAAACTCCGCCGCCAGTCGTGGAACCACCTCCACCGTCGCCACCTCCGCCTCCACCAAAAGTGCAGAAGGTAGCGCCACCGCCACAGCCTATCGCTGCGCTTAAAACTGCACCTGCGGTAGAAAACGTAGCGCCAACAGACATGACTGTGCAGGAAAACACCAAAGCCGAGTCTACCAGTGCTCCAGTGATGGCTGCTAGCGGGCCACTGGATAAGAATGCAGAGATTCCCGAACCGGCGCCACCAGCTCCACCGGCGCCGCCTGCACCAAAGGTTGAAGAGCCGGTAACGGAAGCTTCTGCAAATGCAGGGTATTTGAATAATCCCAAACCTGACTATCCGGGTGCAGCACTGAGAAACGGATGGGGCGGCACAGTGATATTGCGTGTGCGGGTGCTGGCAAGCGGTGCTCCCGAGAGTGCAACAGTCAAGAAATCGACCGGAAAGAAAGTGCTGGATGATGCAGCGGTCAACACCGTAATGAAATGGACTTTCGTACCCTCAAAGCGCGGCAGTACATCTATCGATGGCTGGGCTACCGTGCCAATTATTTTCAATCCTGAACAATAAGGAATCTAGATTATGTTAGAAGTATCTTCATCAACATCTGCAGTCGTACAAGGGGTATTGATTGCGTTAGTGATCGGCTCAATTTTTACCTGGGTCTTGATTTTGATCAAAGCCTACCAGGTATGGTTGATCCGTCGCCAGAACGTGAAATTCCGTGGCGCTTTCTGGTCTGCGCCTGATCTGGCTGCAGCTTCCAAACTGGAAGGTCATGCCGGCCCTGCCTACCGCGTGGCACAAGTCGGCTTTCATGCACTGAAAGAATTTGATTCTTCTTCTGGTGCCGGTGGCGATTTGCAGCACTCAGGTGATCGCCAGGATGTACTTGAGCGTGCGTTAAAACAGCAGATCAAAAAAGAGCGCTTTATCCGTGAGGCTGGCCTGGTGGTACTGGCAAGTATTGGTAGTACAGCGCCATTTGTCGGCTTGTTCGGTACAGTGTGGGGCATCATGCATGCGTTGACTGATATCAGCCGCCTGGGCTCTGCAAGCCTGGAAGTGGTCGCCGGCCCAATCGGCGAGGCCCTGATTGCCACCGCGATTGGTATTGCTGTAGCGGTGCCAGCCGTGCTTGCCTATAACTTTTTCCTGCGACGTTTGAAAACCAGCAGCGACAACCTCGATGATTTTGCCGCAGACCTTATCAAAGTATCCCGCCGTGTGACTTTCCAGCCACGTATCGAAACTGGTAATACCTTGCAAGATGGCAATGCCCCTGTAGTGCGCAACCTGAAAGGAGCGATAGCGTAATGTCATTTAGTTCAAGCGATGGCGATGACGTCCTGAGTGAGATCAACGTTACGCCGCTAGTGGATGTGATGCTGGTGTTGCTGGTGGCATTCATCGTGACTGCACCGGTGATGACCAATGCGATTTCGGTGAATCTGCCCAAAACAGTTGCGACCAAACCAACCGAGCAGCTAAAACCTGTGACTTTAAGCGTAGATGCCAAAGGGGATGTCTACGTCGATAAAGACCAGGTGCCTTTAAACGAACTGGAAAGCAAGCTGAAAACCATATACCAGCAGCGCCCTGAGCAGGTTTTTCATTTGAGTTCGGATGACGAAGTGAATTATGGCTCGGTAGCAAAAGTAATGGCTGTGGTTGAGCGTGTCGGTATCTCGAAGCTGGCAGTGCTGACCAAAGTGGAATAACCCAACTGGAAAAAACCAGAGCGGAACAAAAAAGCGGAGATTTGAAGAATGAATAAATTAAATGATTTTGTGCGTTTAAAAGGGACACTAGCCGTGATCACCACAGGTTTATTGTTAAGCGCACAGAATGTGACTGCACACCATGCCTTTTCAGCAGAGTTTGATGCGCTGAAACCGATTGAAGTAAAAGGGGTAGTCACCAAGGCCGAGTGGGTCAACCCGCATAGCTGGGTATATGTAGATGTGAAAGAGGCTGATGGCACAGTTAGCAACTGGGGATTTGAGTTTGGTGCGCCTTTCAGCCTCAAGCAAAAAGGCCTGACTAAAACGGTATTGCCATCGGGCACTGAGGTGGTCATTAACGGATACCTATCCAAAAATGGCAAAAAATTCGCTTATTCAACGTCTATCAAATTAGCGGATGGCCGGGTGTTCCAAACAGGTGGCGCGCAAGATGCGCCGACGTTACCTTCTGCAGGCACCGCGAATTAATACGCTGACTAAAAAATTTAAAAGAACAGGATTTCAGTGATGCAGTTGATGATACAACCCGGGCAACGTGCAAAAGAAATAGTCACTTTGCTTTCATTCATGTTGCTGGCTTTTTTATTACCGGTCGACAATGTGTTCGCCCATGATGCCAAAATTCCCAGAGGAGCAGATAAAAAACCGGATTTCTCCGGCATTTGGGAAACTACCAGTTCAGCTGATGAGGACTTGGAACCGCATATCGCACGTGCTGACGCTGCGCCTGGGCCGGGTATTGTCGAAGGTGGCGAGATCCCATATTTGCCGCAGGCGTTGGAACAGCGTAAGAAGAATTTTGAAAACAGGTTTACTGCTGACCCTCGCTTGAGAGGTGCAACCTTAGGGGTGCCACGCGGCATTTATTACCGTGAACCGATTCAGCTTTTTCAACGGGCGCGTGATATCACCATCGTGCATCAGTTCGGTCATTCGGTGAGAACCATCCACACTAATAACACCGAGCATCCTGATGACCCGAATGACTGGTGGCTTGGCGACTCCCGAGGGCACTGGGAAGGCGATACCCTGATTGTAGACGTGAAGCATTTTAATGATAAAACCTGGCTGGACCGTTCAGGCAATTTTCATAGCGATGCGCTGCATGTGGTTGAGCGCTGGAAGCTGCTAGATGCCAATACCATTGAATACAAAGCCACAATTGAAGACAAGAATGTTTTCAGCCGGCCATGGAACATCACTGTCTATTTGCACCGTCATCCTGAGAAAGACTTTCAGTTGATTGAAGATTACCGCTACACACTGGAGTACGAGCAGCATTACCCGCCCATGCCGGATGCGAAATAGCTCATTCCCACAGTTAAAACAATATGAATGGTAACGAATCTATGATGAAACAAGGTATCAAGCGCTTCCCAGAGTATTCCAGTATTTTCCTGGCAGTGTGTGCATTAGCCGTATCAAATACATTGTCTGCTGCTGATGAAGCTAAAAGCAAAACCCAACCGGCAATTGCAACGCCGGTTACCACACCACCAGGGCAAACCAGAATCGCCCGCGAGACGGCATTTCCGAAACTGGTTTCGGGAAAATGGGCTGGCCCGCGTTTGCCAGATGGCCAGCCTGACATCAGCGGTTTATGGTCAAACACTATAGGCAATCACAGCAATCTGGAAGACCCGCAAGCTGGCGTTATTTATGAGGCTAGAAAGAAACCACTGGGTCCACGTGAAGAGCGTGCCCCGAGTAGGATCAGCGACCCTCAAGATGGCAAATTTCCTTTCCAGCCCTGGGCTAAAGAGAAAGTAGAGCAGTTCAGGATAGGCTTTCATAACCCGACCAATCCAGGCCATGTAGAGCCCAATGCGCGTTGCGCACCGGGTGGTGTACCGAAATCCTTTTACTGGCATGGCTATGACATTTTGCAATATCCGGGATATGTTTTATTCGTCTTTGATAATGGCAGCCGGATTATCCATCTGGATAACAAGCCGCATCTGCCTGCCAAGTTAAAACTGTGGAATGGTGATTCCAGAGGGCATTGGGAGGGTAATACCTTGGTCGTTGATGTCAGCAACCATAACGGTAAAGCGTTGTTTGGACGTTCTGGCGAATTCGTCAGTGAAAATGCCACCATCAAGGAAAAATATATCTTTTCAGAGGATGGCAAACGTTTTAATTACGAAGGTACGTTTGATGATCCGACGATCTACACACGGCCTTTCACTGTAACCATTCCTGCGATTAAATATACCGATGCAGATGATTCTGACGGCTGGAACCTGGAAGCACGCTGGGCAAAAACCAAAACAAATGCCAAATATCTGGAGCACGATGAGCGTATATGTTTTGAGAACAATGGCGGCTTTGGTTTAGGGGCAACAGACACGCCACAAATATTAGTTAAATAGCAATTTCTTTCCCTAATTCATCGCCTGATAACGCCCGGTTAAACCCGGGCTTTTTTTTGTTCTATATTCCTCGAGACTCATGGATTAAAAACTGTTTCTACAGCAACAGGCCTCGGAGATTGTGTTGAGAAAGGCACAGTAATTTTTAATTCTGTGCAGGTATTTTTAAGCATGAAATAAATATTAAATCCAATGATATCAATAAGATAAGAGATTAATTTCATCATTCTTTTTTATGGTACGCATATTGCAATAAGGCTTGCGTGACAAAGTTTTAATTACTTACTATAAAAGGGATGATGTAATGCAAGACATTAATACAGGGATACATACCAACCCCAGGATTATCGCCAAACTGCTTTCCACAATGGTGTTTGGAAAACACCATTCGACTACAGTTTTCCGCGGCACCGCAGTTACCGTATTAGCTGGATTGTCGCTAGCAGGTTCACTGGATGCATACGCAGCGGAAAAAGACTCCAAAGAGATCAAAGATAAAATCATCCAGCTGGAACAAGCGCTGGAAGATGCCAAAAAAGAATTGAAAGACCAGACTGGTGAAGAACCTGCAAGCTCTGCAGAAGCTACTCCTAAAGCGGAAACTGCCAAGAAAGCTGAACCTGAAGATCAGAACCTGCTGGGTTCAGTAGTGGTGACTTCACGTAACCGTGCTGAGATCGCGCAGGATGTGCCGATTCCGGAAACCATCATCAGCGGTAAACAGATCGACCGTGACCGTATTTTCACTATCGATGACCTGACCAGAGTGACTCCGGGTTTGACTGCGACTACACCCAACGCGCGCCGTTCAGGGATTTCCATCCGTGGTGTCGGTAAATCAACCGGTAACGAAAATGCAGAAGCAGCGGTAGGTATCGTAGTGGATGACATCTACCTGAGCCAGGTGGGTATGTCATTCCAGAACTTTACAGATCTGGATCGTGTAGAAGTGCTGCGTGGTCCACAGGGTACATTAAAAGGTAAAAATACCACCATGGGTTTAATCAACTATGTCAGCCGTGCGCCTAGTTTTACCCAGCAAGGCTGGCTAGAGCTTGAAGCAGGCGGGCGTATGGGCGAAGATGCTTCTCCTGGCGGTCAGAAAGCACGAGGTTCCTACAGCAATGCGATCGTGGATGATCTGCTTGCGTGGCGAGGCTCTTTCTTTGTGGATAAGCAAGACGGTGACCGCGAAAATGTATTCACTGAAGGTGGGCGCTGGCATGAAAAAAATCGATTGGGCGGAAGACTACAGTTTCTGTTGACGCCGACTGAGAATATTACAGCCAAGCTGAATCTGGACTCGGCTGTGGCAAATGAACGCAGTAACACAAAAGCCAAAATTATTGATCCTTTAACATTCGCGAATGGCAGTTTACGGCCGATCACCCATACTTCACGTCTGTCACGAGACTACTTTGATGGAGGCAATTACAATCCTTTGATTGGAAAAGACAATGCGGATAAAGTTGAATTAAATTCTGCACAGCCTTTGCAAACATACAACCGCGGGGCTTCTTTAGCATTGGATTGGAATCTTGGCCCGGTTACACTAACCTCGATCACAGGTACCAGAAAATATCACTTTGATGCCAGAAATGATTCTGAAGAAACCAAATTCGATATTCAACGAGGCGGGACACTAGTTGATGCAAACCAATTTTCACAAGAGTTCAGATTAACTTCAGAGCCTGGGGAGTTGCTTGACTACCAAACAGGTTTCTTTTTTATGAAGTCCCAAGCGGATACAACTTCCAGAAACCTATATGGCGAAGATGCAGGAGCTTATTTTGCGGGTAATGGAAATTACAATACGCTATACAACTCCGCAACAGCTGCTGGTCGCGCGCTCTTGAAAGATTCATTAAATAATGTTTATGCCATTAATAATCAGGTTTCAAGTACAGACAGTAAGGCAGTATTCGGACAAATCAACTGGCATCTCACTGAGAAGGCCGATTTAACCACGGGCCTTCGATACACTGTCGAAGATCGGTCTAACCGCATTTATAAGCAAAATACGCTTTACGATGGGTCTGCACTTCCCACATTGACAGCTAACGGAGCAACAGCCGGAGAGCTGGCTGCCGCAAATGCAATTCGTAACGGCCAAACAGGTAACTCTTATGGCAGTATTAATGGTGAACTTACCGAGAATTCTGTCTCATGGTTGTTAAGCCCCAGCTATAAATATAATGATCATTTGATGTTTTATGCATCTGCTGCGGGGGGCGAAAAGTCCAGTGTTGTAGCCTTCGCCACAAATAATGGTGAGAGACAGGATGCAAAACCCGAGAAATCCCTTGATTTTGAGTTAGGTTTCAAAAGCGTGCTCTTTGATCGCCGGCTATTATTGAACGTCAACTTTTACAACACGATCATCAAGGACTACCAGGCGACCACCAGTGAGTTCGTAGGTGTTTCTTCAGGAGTCCCGACCGGTTATCAATCCCGGTTTGGTAATATTCCTGAAATCACGGCCAGAGGTTTCGAGGTAGATGGCGCCTTCAATGCGACTTCTAATCTGGTAATCAACTTTGGCGGTGCATATAACCATGCAGTCTACACCGATTGGGAGAACGCCACTTGCCCGGCTGAGATCGTGGTCACGGTCGCTAACCCGACTTGCGATAACACAGGTAAACAGATCGTGGGTGCTCCAAGGTTAACCGCCATCATCGGCGCTGATTACCGGCTGCCATTAGCTTATGGTTTTACCGGCCATGCATTCTTCAGCACAGTGTTCCGTTCCAAGCAAAACCTGGAATCACAACTGTCTGAATATGGCGAGGTCAGTGGCTACTCAGTCACAGATGGCGGTATTGGTATCATTACCAACACAAAGAACAAGTTTGAGATTAACCTGGTCGCTAAAAACCTGTTTGATAAACGTTACACAACCAGTGTGAATAACTTTACCAATAACTATCCTGTGGGCTGGGATGGCTTGGGAACATTCCGCTATATCGGTTTAGTTCTGAAAGGTACCTTGTAAAAAGGACTTAATAAAAAAATCGCCCTCAGGGGCGATTTTTTGTTTTGCTGACTTCTCAATATAACTGCCAGGAGGCATCATGACGTTAAGTCAGCCAAGCTTAAACAATGGCATGTTATGAAAGGTTTACGCCAGCTTCATTCAACCTGTTTAATTCAGTCGTGTTCTCAGAAGTATGGCACTCCAAAATATCCACATCTTTATCTTTAAAACTCAACTTTTCCACCGTGTTGATATTACTGGCAAACTTGTTATTAAGTTCGCCGCACTTATGCGTTCTTTTATTAACAAAGCTGAGATATTCTTTTTTTCTTGACTCCAGGATTGCGGCTGGGGCTGAGCCATCATTGATCAGTTTTGTGAATGCACTGCGCAATCTCAGTTCAGAAACACTCCAGATATTAAACACCAGCAGGTTTCTTTGAGGTTCTTTAAGTGTCAGCTGGTCTGTCTCATTATTGGCAGCATTCTCTGTGTTTTCTGCAGTATGCTGAACCTGGTTACCCGCCGCTGATTCAGTTTGCTGAGTGCGGGTGACAACCACTGCAGGGTTGGTTTCGCTTTTTTTAAGCTTCTTAGCTAAAGGTTTTGATTCGGGTAGATAATTTTCAGGTTCTTCTTGTACAGGTGTTTCGACTTTTTGCGTTTCAATAGCCGCAATTTCTGGCGTAGTCACGGTTTGCACACGCATATTCTGTGTAGAGAGCAGGGTGCTTCCATCTTCCTTCGCAATCAGGCCAACTATGATCACACCAATCAGGCCGATAAGGAAAATATTCAGCTTGCCAATTTCTACCAAGCCTCTTTCGAAACCGAGCTGTTTCAGGGAGGCGTTCTTTCCATTTAGAAAGCTCGTGCGGTAAATCTTTACACAAGTTTTTTCAGGGTAAAACGTGCTACTCATTCATTTATTCCAATGTATCTTCTTTCAATGTCGCCACAATGCCTTAAAAATCGTCAAGATTCAAGGTTTTGCACTTGATAAATAGTCAAATGCTGTATGGTTACCTGAATGAATTAATCTATAGGTAATTAACTTTATGATCTTTTATTTTAAATGCCTGAGCGAAGTATTGATGTTGGGAATAAGATTGGAAATAGGCTTTTAAACAATGTATTTCTGATGCAGCAGCAAATCAAAGCATTCGTTAATTGATGATAGAGCCAGGCTTTTTATAATGACTGCGATTGACTCTTTATTTTGAGATCGAAAGCTCAACACTGCTGGCTTCAGCAAGGCGGATGATAGACACATGCTCTCTTTCAAACGCGTTAAGCAGTTCTTTCACTGTTGCGTTGGAGAGTGCCTCATCGATATTTAAAGATAGGAATTGCAGGTCCGCCAGCACGCCAAGCACAACGAGCGAGTGACGTTCTTTGAAATTAATGCGGTCTATGAATATTGCCTGGATATTTTTTACAGAACTACACGCTCTGCCAACCGCTGAAAGCAGGTCCCAACCCACTTCGCGGATTGCGAAATCATAGTTTGCGCCATCGGCGATGGCTTCAACTTCGGCTCGGTCAGTGAATAAATAATCTACGCTACGGTATTTGCTGGAAAAGGCTACATGCGGTGCTTTAGAGGTTTCAGCCGCCAATAACAAATCAGCAGTTAAAAAACTGCTGATCATTGCCAACGCTGAAATTAGCCTGCGCATCTAACCAAGTCAGGCTGCAGCAACTTCAATTTGCATTGCTTCAGCGTTCAAGCTTGCGAAGACGTGATTACCTTTGATTGAAAGTTTAGGTTGTTGCTCTTTAGGCTCAGAATTATTTTGTTCTGGGTCAGGTGAAATCGTGTGAGAGTCTTCACGTAAGATGGCATCTATGTAAAAGCTTTTATTTTTGTTGGTCTTTTTAACTTTGTGGAAGTTGCCAGCATTGGTTGTTTGCATTTCGACCGGCAATACAGCTACATTACGAAACCCATCATTGCTATCAATAAAATTAGAAGCTGTTTGCTGAGCGCCTGGGTTGATAGATGAACCAATGGAAATGATGGTGACAATAGAGCCAATTGACATAATCACTACTGCGGCAGCAACGGCACCAGCAGTGATTGCAGCTAATGAAATGGCGCTGGTAGCGCTGTTTTTTCCTGAAGATTGTGACATTGTGTGTCCTCCCTCGAATTTTCTAATTTGGTGTAATGCATTTATTTCAATGAAGGCTCAATAATGCTGATTTATCAAATTAGGCTCCATACACCTTTGGCTGAATCTCTTGTAGGAATATTCGTACAAAAGCCTACATTTATCGTTCAGATAAAGTCGTATTTTTTCTTTTATTTCCAATCATTTAGCAAATATTTTTAAATAGACCAATGATCTACAAATAAAAGTTCCGGCTGAAAATGATTGTCATTTGTAGGATTAAACTTTTTGGTCTGTTTGACGATGGTTTTATTAGTCTGAAATGCACATTAACTTAAGCAACTTATTTGCAGAGTCAACAGTCTGTGGTTTAAGTAAATTGCAGAATCCAGTTAATATAATTTGAAGATCACTAAAGCCTCACGAACCGGAGAAGAAGTTTGAACAAACCAGGGAAATCATTAGCACCTTTACATCACGCATTAGGGCTTGTCAGCATACTGCTGGTAAATTCAGGCGTGATGGCGGAAACCAATATTGACAGGCAAACCGAAACTGCTATGCCGCGCCAGAAAAACATGTATGGCCTGGGTGTAGGGGTGATTCCCAAAACATCAGGTTCCAAAGACCAGCGCATGCTGATTTTGCCGGTGATCAATGCCAACTATGGCGAGCGTTTTTATATTAATGGTTTGCAGGCTGGCGTCTGGCTATTGGAGTCAGATGACAAACGCATCCGGATGGGCTTATCTGCGGATGCCAGGTTTGGCTGGGATGCGGATGACAGCAGCCGCACCAAAGGCATGAACGACCGTGATTTTTCAGTAGATGTTGGTCCTGTGCTGCGCTGGCAGACGGATTACGGCACCATCAATGCACAATGGGGATTTGATGCGGGAGGTGCCAGCAACGGCCAGAATGTGCAGTTGCAGTTTATCCGCAGCCTTTACCGCTCGGAGCGGTTCCGTGTGAATGGTCTGGTCGGCGTGCAATGGAACAACCGCAAGTTCAATGACTATTATTTTGGTGTAGATGCCGATGAAGTGCGTGCAGACCGCCCGGCTTACCAGGCTAAGGCAGGCACGCAGCTGCAACTGGGTGTGAACGGTATTTATAGCGTGACTGCTGACCAGGCAGTGTTTTTCGGCTTGATTGCCAATCGCCTGGGCAACCAGCAAGCCGATAGCCCGATTGTAGAAACACGTTTTCAGCCGTTGGGTTATGTAGGTTACTCAATTGGCTTTTAAAACGGTATAGTTTCAGCAGGTTAGGCTAAGTCTATCTTTGCTGATTTAGCCAAATATTTTTTCCTAATGATAATAACAATGTAATTCTGGTCTCGTGCATTACTGAAATCCTTACCAGAATTGCTAAACCACTCTCAGGAGCATGAAATGACCTCAACCCCAGCTATTCGCCCACCGGTACCACCATTCACACGCGAGACAGCGATTGAAAAGGTGCGCCTGGCTGAAGATGGCTGGAATTCAAGGGATGCAGCCAAAGTAGCACTGGCATATTCTCTAGATACGCAATGGAGAAACCGCGCTGAGTTTGTGGATGGCCGTGACCAGGCGCAGGCATTTCTTGAGCGCAAATGGAATAAAGAGCTGGAGTATCGCCTGATCAAGGAGTTGTGGGCGTTTACTGAAAACCGCATCGCGGTTCGCTACGCGTACGAGTCGAGAGATGACTCGGGCAACTGGTTTCGCTCTTACGGTAATGAAAACTGGGAGTTCGGCCCGGATGGCCTGATGATTAACCGATTTTCATCTATCAATGATTTACCGATCAAAGAGAGCGAACGGCTATTCCGCTGGCCTTTGGGCCGGCGACCGGATGACCATCCCGGTTTGAGTGAATTAGGACTTTAGCCTTTAAGTAAAGTTTTCTTTGACATTAAAAAACCGGCAGAAACTCATCTGCCGGTTTTTTTGTTTTATAAAGTGGGGATATTGAATCTGATTACCGGCCTTCAGATATTTTCTTCAAGTTGTCCAGGCCAGATCTATACACCACGGTCATGGTTTTAATCGCATCATCATCAGTCTGGTTAGCGACTGGCTTATCGGAAAGATCTTTGCGCTTAAAGTCGCCGCTCCATGTGACTTTGGTTTTAGTCGCGGAAATGGCTTTCACACTGATGGTTGAGCGGTAGTTGCTGACCGGCAACACACCATCCAGAATTTTGTAGCTAAAGGTTTTTTGTGCCGGGCTGAAGGTCAGTAATTCTTCTTTAACCTGGCTGTTATCCTGCAATGTCAGCAAGCGGATCGCGCCTGGAAGGTTAGGCGTACCACTCAGAATATGCGTGGTTTTAATGGCAGGATGCCACAAGCCTAAATCGCCAAAGTTACTGACGTTGGCCCAGACCGTATCTGCATTGGCATTGATCTCAACGGATTCGTCAAGTTTGAGCGTCTCGGCTGCCGCGTGGCTAGCCACCGGGATAAACCCGGCCATCAATACCAGCGATGTGTATAAAGCCTTCATTCATTTTCTCCTTTTAAATTATTGTGATTGGTTGTTCGCTTAATTGAATACCTATCCATGAGAGACCGTTTTAGAAAATAAATTCATAATAAGTACGCCAGCCAGGATAAAACCTATGCCGACGATGGCGGCAGTATCCAGTTTCTGTCCATAAAACACCCAGCCAACAATCGCCAGCAGCACAATGCCCAGGCCTGCCCAGATCGCGTAAGTAATCCCGATGGGAATGACTTTAAGCGTCAGCGACAGGAAGTAAAACGATAGCCCGTAGCCAATGACCACCGCCATTGAAGGTAATAGTCTGGTAAAGCCTTCACTGGCTTTCAGGCTGGATGTCGCCGTGATTTCGGAAATAATTGCGATTGCTAGATAAAGCCAGTACTTCATTAGGTTTCTCCGGTAAAGCCTGAGTGGATGGGATTTTCTACAGTGTCATTCTAACTGGGGATAAAGACAGGCTCAGATGCAGCAAATATCCCTGTCAATCAAAATTAAACGTGTATTGTTCAGATTCTTTACTACCCTGAGTACCCGGCCGTTCCAGCCCACTGGCTTTTACCCCCAGCAGGCGTATGGTACGGTTAAGGTCTATGCGCTTTAAGCACTTGCCCGCAGCCTTGCGTATCGATTGCGCATCCGCAACCGGTTTGGGTAGCGTAAGGTCACGGGTAACGGTTTTGAAATCATCGAAACGCAGCTTAAGGCCTATCTTGCGGCAGACATAGCCCTTGCGTTGCAGGTCGTCAGCGACACGCTCACATAAATGAGTAAAGCTGGCGCTCAAGGTTTGTTTGTCGCGCACGGCATGCAGGTTTTGCTCAAAGGTTGTTTCCCGGCTCATGGAAACCGGCTCGCTCTCTGTCACCACCGGCCGGTCATCCTGCCCGCGCGAGACACGGTAAAGCCATTTGCCGTAACTTTGCCCGAAGTGAGAGATCAGCCAGGCTTCGTGCAGGGTAGCAATCTCGCCAATCGTGTTGATGCCCAGCGACTCAAGCTTGGCACTGGCTTTGGGGCCAATGCCATTGATCTTGCGTGCCGGCATCGGCCATATGCGGGAGGGCAGGTCGTCCATATTGATAATGGTGATGCCGTCCGGTTTTTGGATATCGGAACAAAGTTTGGCCAATAACTTATTAGGTGCAATGCCGACAGAACAGGTGAGGCTGGTGGCCTCGAATACAGCAGACTTTAGTCTTTTTGCGATAGTCAGGGAATCTTCATCCAGCTTGCTGAGGTCAACATAGACTTCATCAATGCCGATATCCTGGATAACAGGGCTGACCGACTGGATGGCCTCTTTAAAGAGCCGTGAATAACGACGGTATAAATTGAAATTAACCGGCAGGATGATGGCATCCGGCGCCAGCTTGGCAGCACGCATCGTCGGCATGGCTGAATGCAAGCCCAGCGCACGTGCTTCGTAGGTGGCGGTCGTCAATACGCCACGGCCAACGTAATCCCGCAGCCGCGAGAAAATATGCGTGCCGTCTCCATTCAATTTTGGCGTATCAGAAGCCCGTCCACCTACAACTACAGGCAAACCGCGTAGTTCCGGATACTGTGACAATTCGCAGGATGCAAAAAAGGCATCCATATCGATATGCGCGATGCGGCGTTTTTTTTCATCACACATGTTTACTGTAAAAAAACTGAAATCATTCGATCAAATTGTAGCGTTTTTAAAACTGGTTTAATGTAGGAATATTGAATTAAAACTAATTGGCGATATGCGAAGATTTCAAAAAAGATTGAATCAAAAAATCTTTTTTGAAACAAGAAAAGCTGAGAATGATGGAGCAGAAGCGGTGTTGCCTAATTTATGCCGGCAGTAATAAAACAAACACTCTTTAATGGTGACTATTCAAAATCCCTTGCGCACCAAGCATTTTCATCAAACTCAATAACCTAATCGCTTTTTTCGCCATCGACCAATTTTGCACTGCAAAAATCGTTTGTGCTTTTATTCCCAAAGCGTTTGTGCTTGAGCGATTTAAAAGAACAAACGTACAGAGTGGTGGCGGTTGCGAATGGCGACGACTCTAATCAATCAACGAACTACATTCACGCTATGTCTAAATGAAGAGTTAGTAGGGAGAGCCTAATGCTACAGCGGACACAATTGCTGAAGAAGCCGACTAAGCTGCCATAGCAGGGCGGGCTTGTGAAATTTATTACAGCACAATTCGAAATTGATAGGATTGTTAAACCTCGTCCAACTGTTTTAGCGCCTTAATCCTAGGCAATATAAGAGTAGTAAGTTCCTTTATAAAAACCGTATCATTAAGCACATCATCTTTATCGAAAATTTCAATCCATAGGGCAAGTTTGTGCATTGCATCACGAACGCTAACGAAAGTAGTTAACTCTTCAAAGCTTAATGTATCAACATTGAATGTTTTTGACCAATCAGAAACGTCATGTGATCTGCCAGCCAGCACACGTAAGACTTCCCATCTGTACGACACTAGATCATAAGCTCCTGAACACTCATTGATTAAATCTTCTGCAATATGCGCAAAATATTTGATCATATAAAACTTGTGACTTACGTGCGTTAGTCTTCGTTTCAATAATTTGACGCGAATAGAGCCAAATTGTGACCATCAACGCTGCTAAACTACCAATTGCTTGCAACCATCCTGGCATTCCATTCCAAAATGCTGGCCAATCAAATGTACAGTTTGACTGCCATGCCCAGCAAAACTTATCTTCACACATTCAACTCACCATTAACAATTTATCCCGCCGTGTAGTATATCTCGGACTCATATTATCTTGCTTCATTGCATAATATGGCCCAGCATACTGCTAAATTTAAAAGACCGATTTTGGTAGGGTAAGTTAATTTTTAGGCATTAACTGAGAGCTCTAAATTTCAATAAATATGAGCTTAGCAAGAGTCTGAAAAAGCTCAAACTACACGAACAGGCGATATGAATTGCTTTTGGTTGATTAAATAAAGGGAGGAATTATGAAAATTAAACATATTATTGTTTTATCAAATCAGGCTACGCCGCAGTTTTATAAATTTTTTAATCAATACATCATAGTGAATGATGACCAAGGTGCCATGTTTTCAACTACATATATAGTTGATGGTTATTTTACACAGTTGGAAATTGTGCAAACTGAAAAACGAGATGTAATGCGACCAGTAAAAATACCAACCCACTACATTATGGCAATTTGTGACGCCAATACAGATGATATTAAAAAGTATGGTTTCGTTTAGACCTAAACAGGATTGATGCGTTATACAGTTACCAGCTGAATGCTTAGGAGTTCTGAATGGCAAGCATGTCTTCTTTACTAGAAGGTGTTAAAGCGAAACTGGATAGGGCTAATGAGATTTTTGCATGCCTGGAAGCGGAGTCGTTAAAGTACTTTTCTCAAGATCCACCAGTGGTAAAGCTAGAGCATAAGCATATTCATGATGAATACGCTTTTATGGCTTATGGAGATCCTAATCTACCATTGAAATTTGCGGTTATGACTGGAGAGATAGTTCACCATTTACGGTCCAGTCTTGACCATTTGATAACCGCACTAGTAATCAGTAATGGTTTAGAGTCAACCTACCAACATCAGTTTCCCATATGTACCTCTGAACAAGATTTTGAGAAAGCCTGCAAAAAAGGTCACATAAGAGGAATTAGCGAAAGTGCCAAGAAGTTGGTGAGGAGCGTACAGCCATTTACTACGCCAACTCCAAGTAGCACCATTTTAAATGTCATTACAAAATTCGATAATGCTGACAAACATCGTCTGTTAGTAGTTGTTACAGCCATTGCGCACTTGAACGATGGTTTTACAATAGGAGTTAACGAAGATATTGCAAAATCACTAGGCCGTGAAGGAAAGCCGCCAGCAATTGTAGGCGTAGAAATGGGCGCTCAAAGAGTAACACCGGAAGGCATAGCAATATTTAAATTTAAGTTTGAAGAGCCTGCTCCGGAATATAAAATTGACGATACTGGTCTAGTCCCTCAACTTGCTTTTGATAGATGTGGGGGAGTTGAAAATACTCCAATATTACCTATATTGAGAGCAATGATTGAAGGTACCGTTCATACGGTTAGGCTATTCATTAATGAGTTTGAAAAAGGCCACTAGAGGTGGCCTTTAAGCTATTTATTTTACAGATCTTATAGTGTTTACAAAAACACCTCTGGCAGATCTCTTCTCATCATTCGATAACTCTCTTGTAAGAATTGCCGCTGTTTTTGCTACTAGTTTTCCATCGTATTCAGGTGGAACGCTTTTGCTTGTTTTAAAGTGCTCTTTTAATGCCGCAATTGTTTCTGCTTTTAATGTCCTAGTTAACTCTTTTGAGACAGCTTCTGCCGCCTGTTCAATTGTCATCTCGGTAGGGCTAGCAGTTGCTGATTTGGTAGTTTTTGCTTTTTGAGTGTCTTTACCAATTTGGGGCGATGTTGCTGTTGTAGCTGCAGTAGTTTTGAGATGATCAGTGTATTGAAAATGTTTTGCTAACCAGTTTGCATCCAGGCTATTAAAAGAATCTGCTTCCATTTTTAGAGCAGGGCTAACATTATTATTGTGATCGCCAATTGCAAGAACATGGACTCTTACTCCAAATGTTTGAGCAAGTTGAACTGCAATACGTAAATCTTCATCGCCGGAAACAAGTATTGCATCTGCGATAGCTTTATTTCTAGCAAGTTCAATCAGATCAGTAACAATCAGAGAGTCAACTCCCTTTTGCTCGCCAGCATTATTTAATGATCCTAGTCTCAATTTAACTCCCGCCAAAGTGGCTATACGAGTTTGTTCAAGAGACATTCTGCTAGTTTGCATTGCGTCATACCAATATGTACGTAAAGTATCACCGCATTTTGAAATCCTTATAGCTTCGGCAGAGATTTCTTGCAATAGCAACTCTGGGGATATGATTTGTATATTTTTTCTTGGTATCGATTTTGATTTGATTGCTTGAGATGATGCTGCAAAGAAATAACCAGCATCCACGAACGTGGCAACGCGATGGTACATATAGATCCTTTCGGATTTAAGTAAAGTAGTAGTTGATAAGGATAAGGCCCCTTTCGGGGCCTTGTATAGGCTGGACGTTCCGAATAATGTATGGATACGTCGCAGCAATGTATATAACTATATATAAACAAATTTATTTGTCAATGACTCACAGTTATACCATCCTCTAATTGGATTTAAGAAGATGTCTGTAAATTCTAAATCACAAATAGCGAAACATATATTAATAAGAGAGCTAATAAGGACTATTAGTTCAAGGTTTTGCTTTTAATTCAAAACTATATTTTGGAGTAATTATTCAAAACATGATTCGAGTTAAATCTGAATCAAAACTAAATAATGTTAAACTGACTCAATGATGAATCAATTCACTACAAAAAAATCATTTGCGGGTAACTTAAAAACAAAAAATCCTAAGTATTTGAAAACTTAGGATTATTCTGATGTTTCTGGTGCCCAAGAGAGGACTCGAACCTCCACGTCGTTAAACACTAATACCTGAAACTAGCGCGTCTACCAATTCCGCCACCTGGGCTAAAGAAGCTGTGCATTTTAAAGGAAGAATAAATATTGTCAACAAAAAAAACGAAACAAAACCTGCGTACAAATGACCCGCAGGCGCAACGTGAAGCCGAATTATACCAAACGCCATTACCTAGCCGTGAGCTGGTTCTTCAGCTTCTTTCCGATCAGGGTGTTCCCCTCAGTGCAGACCAGATTTACCTGTTACTCGATATCAGCCACGATGAACGTGATAACTTCAATCGCCGCCTGGGTGCGATGGAGCGTGATGGCCAGTTGATGCGTAACCGCAAAAATGCTTTTTGCCTGCCGGACAAGATACATTTAATCGCGGGTACTGTATTCGGCCATACCGATGGGTTTGGCTTTTTAGTGCCGGATGACAAGACCAAGCACCCGGAAGATATTTTTCTGGGCCCGAAAGAAATGACCATGGTCATGCATGGTGACCGTGCCATGGTAAGGCTGGCAGGACTGGATAGAAGAGGCCGCCCGGAAGGCAAGCTGGTTGAGGTGCTTGAGCGCGCCAATAAAACGCTGGTCGGCCGTGTCATTCGCGCACAGGGCGTGACTATTGTGGCTGCTGAAGACAAGCGTATCAGCCAGGATATTCTGATTCCGTATCATCTGGATATGGATGCCCAGGTAGGGCAGGTGGTCACCATAGAGCTGACCGAGTATCCATCCTCGCATTCCAGCCCCATGGGGAAAATCGTCGAAATCCTCGGTAATTATGCCGATAGCGGTATGGAGATCGAGATTGCCTTGCGCAAGCACCATTTGCCGCACCAGTTTAATCCGGCGGCAACTAAACAGGCTGAAGATTTCCCCAGAACTGTGCAGCCTAAAGATTACAAAGGCCGCAAGGATTTACGTGACTTACCGCTGATCACTATTGACGGTGAAACTGCGCGTGACTTTGATGATGCCGTGTTCGCCGAGCCACAGGGTAAAGGCTGGCGGCTGGTAGTAGCGATTGCCGATGTGAGTTTTTATGTGCAACCTGGCGATGCGCTGGATAAAGAAGCGTATGACCGTGGCAACTCGGTCTACTTTCCGCGCCGGGTGATCCCGATGCTGCCGGAAGCATTATCGAACGGTTTGTGCTCGCTGAACCCGGATGTAGAGCGCTTGTGTATGGTCTGTGACATGCAGATTGATGGCCAGGGCGTGGTCAAGCAATACCAGTTTTATCCTTCGGTGATGCTATCCAAAGCGCGTATGACTTATACCAAGGTGTCTGCATTACTGCACGAAGAAGACCCTGCGCTGACTGCTGAATATGAATGGTTGCTGCCACATTTGAACAACCTGAATGGTGTGTTCAAGCTAATGCTGACACAACGTGAGAAGCGTGGCGCGGTGGAATTCGAATCCACTGAAACCATGATGGTGTTCAACGACAATGGCAAAATCGACAAGATCGTGCCGGTAGTACGCAACGATGCCCACAAGCTGATCGAAGAGTGCATGCTGGCAGCCAACGTCTGTGCCGCAGATTTCCTGCTGAAAAATGAGCAGACTTGCCTGTACCGTATCCACGAAGGTCCGACACCGGAAAAACTGGAAGCGCTGCGCCTGTTTATGGGTGAGTTCGGTTTTGGCGTTGGCGGTGGTGAACAGCCGCATGCCAAGGATTATGCCAAGCTGATGCAGCGCATCAAATCCCGTCCGGATGCCCAGTTATTACAAACCGTGATGCTGCGCTCTATGCAGCAGGCCGTTTACAGCCCGGATAATGTTGGCCACTTTGGACTGGCGTATGAGGCTTATACCCACTTTACCTCGCCAATCCGCCGTTACCCTGATTTACTGGTGCACCGCGCCATCAAGGCGGTTGTTGAAGGTAAGCATTACCAGGCCAAAGACTGGCATCAACTGGGTACGCATTGCTCGATGACAGAACGCCGTGCAGATGATGCGACGCGTGACGTTACCAACTGGCTGAAATGCTTTTACATGCAGGATAAGGTTGGTGAAGTATTTGCCGGTACCGTGGCTGGCGTGACCAGTTTTGGCTTGTTTGTCGCGCTGGATGAAGTCTATGTTGAAGGCTTGTTACACGTCACGGATTTAGGCAATGATTACTTTATCCACGACAAGGCCCGTCATGAAATGGTCGGTGAACGCACCGGTGTGCGCTACCGCCTGGGTGACAGGCTGACCGTAAAAGTGGTGCGGGTAGATCTGGAAACCGCACGTATCGACTTCACCCTGGCTGGCGCTGCTGAAGTTTCTGGCGACACTGCTAGCAATGATAAGGCATCGGAAGGTGACATCTCAGCCCCCAGAAGATCGCAAGTGTCAGACGCCAGAGCAAGAGCGGATAGCCCGTACAAGTCCGGGACTAAAGCCGGCGCTAAATCCGGCAAAACTGCCAGCAGCATAAGCCCATCGCGTGTAAAACCTTCTGCGCCTGCAGAAGGCTTTGAAAAAAGCAGTGGCAAGAAACCTCGTACGGCAAAAGAAAAAAATCGTCGTTCAGTGCAAAAAAATAAAGGCAAACCCAAGGCGAAAGCCCGATAATAACGCCTGTATCCATTCCGCAAATATGGTCGCCTCGCGCATACTTGCGGAATGTTCAGACCAGTCTCCGCCGATTTTTTTAGCGGGGATTGCGTTTTGAAGCCAGAGTAAAATTAATCCGGAATAAAATGAATTAGGAGTCACTATGTCAGAAACCCGCATTCTGTTTGGTTTTCATGCGGTGTTGAGTCGCATGCGTCAGCATGGCAGCAGCATTCAGGAAATTATCATTGATCAAGACCGGGTGGATGCGCGCATGCGTGACCTGCTCGACATGGCCAAGTCACAGAATATCCGCGTGATCCAGTCCGAACGTAACCGCCTGGATGGATTCATCGGTGCGCATGGCCGTCATCAGGGCGTGATTGCCAGGGTGGTGGAAACGCCGATGCCGTATAAGGATATCCACGATATCCTTGAATCTGACCTGGATGAACCGCCTTTTTTCCTGATCCTGGATGGCGTGCAGGATCCGCATAATCTGGGTGCCTGTCTGCGCGTTGCCGATGCCATGGGTGTGCATGCCATTATCGCGCCCAAAGACCGCTCGGTTGGCTTGAACGGCACAGTACGAAAGGTCGCCAGCGGCGCTGCGGAAACCGTACCTTTTATTTCTGTGACGAACCTTGCGCGCACCATGCGTGAACTCAAGGAAGCTGGCGTGCATGTCGTCGGCACCATTATGGATGCGCCAAGTGAGCTGCATACCACCAAGTTTGACGGGCCGATTGCCCTGGTGATGGGTGCTGAAGGTGATGGTTTACGCCGCCTGACGCAGGAAACCTGTGATTCGCTGATCACTATCCCTATGTTTGGCTCAGTGCAAAGTATGAATGTCAGTGTCGCCAGCGGCATCGCTTTGTACGAGATCCGCCGTCAACGCGTCCTGGCGCAAAAATAATCGGTTCATGATTACCTTAACTGGCCTCTGGCAGCAATTACGCCGGCAATCCAGGCGGTTGTGGTTAGGCCAGTGGCTGGCGTTTTGTGGCGCCGCAGTGGCGGTGCCTATCCCGTTGATGATGCCGCTGCTGGTCGATGAAGTGCTGTTAAATCAGCCCGGCAAACTCACCCGGACCTTGGCTGCATTGCTGCCGCCAGCATGGATGGGACCAATCGCCATCATTGCCTGCGTGACGCTGTTCACCATCTGCCTGCGGCTGGGCAGCGTATTGCTCGGTGTGGCGACTACCCGCATTTTCGTCAGTTTATCCAAACAGGTCACCCTGGGTGTGCGGCAAACCCTGCTCGACAAGCTTTCGCGTATCCGTATGCAGGTGTATGAAAGCCTGGGGGCAGGGCAAATCACTGCGCGCCTGCTGACGGATATTGAAACGCTGGATAAATTCCTCGGCGAAACCATCGCCAAAGTGCTGGTAGCCGTGCTGAGTGTGATTGGTGTCGCCGTGGTTTTACTATGGATGCACTGGCAACTGGCACTGATCATTTTATTGCTGAATCCGTTTGTGATTGCGCTGACCATGGTGCTGGGCAAAAAGGTCAAACTCTGGAAGCAGCGCGAAAACAATGCGTTTGAAGTACTGTCGCAATCGGTCAGTGAAACGCTGGAAGTGATGCAACAGCTGCGCGCCAGCAACAGCGATAAACGCTTCCTGGAAAAAGCCAAACAAGCGGCTGAGGCAGTCAGGGAAGCCGCAACTGCTTCCGGCTGGAAATCAGACGCGTTATCCCGTTTGTCATTTGGTGTATTCCTGTTCGGTTTCGAGATTTTCCGCGCGGTAGCTATGCTGATGGTAGTGTTCTCTGACCTGTCAGTCGGGCAGATGATTGCAGTGTTCGGCTACCTTTGGTTCATGATGGGCCCGGTGCAGGAATTGCTCAATGTGCAATTTTCATACTATGCAGCCAAAGCAGCTCTGGCCAGGATCAACCAGGTACTGGAAGCAGATGAAGAGCCGCATTATCCGGCGACAGTGAAAGGCTTTACTGACCAGCATCCTGCGGCCATTACACTAAAAGAAGTAACTTTTGCCTATGGTGAAGGTGACCCGATTCTCGAGCAGGTCAGCCTGGATATTGCGCCTGGCGAACAGGTAGCCCTGGTAGGTGTGTCCGGCGCGGGTAAATCTACAATGGTGCAGTTGCTACTAGGTTTATATGCGCCCAATCAAGGCCAGATCCTGTTTAACGGGCAATCGATAGAACAATTAGGCTATGCCCAGATCCGTGAACATGTGGGCGTGGTACTGCAGCACCCGATGTTATTCAACGATAGCGTGCGGCAAAACCTTGCCATGCAACAATCCTATTCAGATGAAGAATTGTGGCAGGTGCTGGAAGTCGCGCAATTGGCGCAATTTGTCCGCGATCTACCTGAGAGACTGGATTCACAGCTTGGCAGAAGTGGTGTGCGCCTTTCAGGCGGGCAGCGGCAACGCCTGGCAATCGCGCGCATGATGCTCAAGCAACCGCAAGTTGTTATCCTCGACGAAGCGACTTCCATGCTGGATACCCATACCGAAGCCTTGCTGCATAAAGCTATGCATACGTTCTTGCGTGGCCGGACCACCATCACCATCGCACATCGCTTGTCGGCCGTAAAAGAGGCTGATCGGGTACTGGTGTTTGATGCCGGGCGCATTATTGAGGAAGGCCAGCATGCAACATTGGTCAACCAGGCGGGTAGTGTGTATCAGCGCCTGTACGGCCAGCAAACTGCTTAAAGTTTAGTATGGTCCGCGGAACTGCAGGTTACGAAAGATTTGTAGATCATTTTATTGCCAGTAGCCAGGCATTAGACTTCAAGGAGGTCTGCCATGACTTTCTTGAATTCTTGCCAGAAGCGCCTGCCAACATTCTAGATGCAGGTGCAGGTGCTGGCCAGAATGCGATGGCATTAGCTGAAATGGGACATTCAGTCATTGCAGTAGAACCCATGATTGAATTCCTGAATGCAGCGCGCAATCGGTTTTCCCATCCTTTGATCACCTGGCAGCATGACAGTTTGCCAATGCTGAAATGTTTGGCTGATGGCAATGAGCGATTCGATTTTATTCTAGTGGATGGTGTGTGGCATCATTTAGATGATGCGGAGAGGGAAGCAGCCTGGCAGCGACTAGCACAGTTACTGAAGACCGGCGGAAGATGCGCACTTTCACTGCGTAATGGTCCGCCAGGCATGGGTACGCATGTGTTTGCTACGGATGCCGAACAAACCATACTTCAGGCAAAAAGTGTCGGGCTGAAATGCGTGATGCTTTTGAAAGATCTGCCCAGCATGTTCAGCTTTAAACCAGATGTTATCTGGTCACGTGTAGTGTTCGAGAAGTTGCCGCACAGTTTTTGAAATGAGCGGCTAGGCTTTGTTCTCGCCGACCATGGCGCCATATTCCTCAATGGTGATCAGTCCCTGTGCATCAACCTGCGCTTTATCTGACGCTGACAGGCTGTCATACACCGCATCTATTCTTTTCCATTCGGCCAGTTTCGGCGACTTGCATCTGTCTGGTGTGTAAGGTGATTCCGAGACTTTTTTGTAGGTCGGAATGTATCTAGTGCAATTCACCCAGATCTTGTTTGGTTTGACGCGCACCAGAAACTGGGCGCCAGGGAATAATTGCAAATCCGGATTGGCATCAATGACTGCGGTGCCTTGCACCCTCAATCTATGTGGGGTCTCAAAATTAATAAATAACATGCCAACCTGCGGATGTTTTACCAGGTTGCCAACTGACAAGAACATGCCATTGCCATCGTAGTTTGGAAAAATCAGCTCGTTTTCCTCAACCTTAACAAAGCCGATGGGTCCGCCTTTATAAGAAACAGTAGGCTCACCGCCGGAACCGATGGTAGATAAGAAAAACATTTCCCTGGAGGTGATAAACCCTATGTCATCCTCAGTAAAAGTGTCATGGATAATCATCTCTTCCATTTTGTCAGCCAGTGCGACACTGCCCATCATCTCCTGCATGGCACGATGTTCGGGGAAGTAAATATTGCTATCTTTCATAAACAATTCCTTTGTCGTGAGTTTCAGTTTATTTTCCTGAAACCATTGCAAACAGTTTTTCTACCCGTAGTTTTTCCTCAGCCGTTTGTGGCAGCAGATAAGACATGGCTATGTAGATCAAGACATTGACACCTAGTGCAACCGCGCCGGAGGTTAAACCATAGGCCCAGGGCAATGTGCCATGATAGGTGGTCTCAAGGATGACCGCTAGTGTAAAACCCACTGACATGCTGGTGATGGCGGCGTATCGATTGCCGCGCTTCCAGAAAATACCCATAAATTGCGGCACGGCCAATTGAATGATGCCCTGATAGGCGAGCACGCCTAAAGAGAACAGGGCCGGTAACTCGAGACAGGCCAGCCAGGATGAAAGTATGGTTAAGGCAAGCATGCCGACTTTGGACAAAACAATCAGCTGTCTGGTATTTAACTTGAAGTAATTGCCGATCAGATCGTTGGCAATCTGGGCGCCTGTCGCCTGGATGTTGCCATCGATGTGGCCCATAGTGGCTGCCAGCAATATTGCACCCGCTACGCCCAGTAAAACCAGTCCTCCCGCCTGTTTAGTCACTATGAACCAGACATTATTCGGGTTGCTCGCTACATCTGGCAAGGCACCGGCTAACATGCCAAAAACTAATAATGACCCGCAAAAGGCTAACGATAAAGGCACCGCCAGTGCGGCTGATTTTTTCAGGCTGTGCACACCATTAGAAGTGAACAGGCGTACGAAGATATAAGGCCAGCACCAGCCCCCGACCACGCCGGTGAGTATCAGGCTGAATAAATATAACGGTCCTTCTTTTGAGCCAGGCCCTGGGATAGTGAATTTCGCCGGTTCCAGGCTGGCAAAGGTGATGTCTTTACTGACTATCAGCCATCCAATCAGGCCGATTAAAATGGCGGTGCCCACAATGTAAGCCAGTATGCCCTGGTAGTAGTCTGAAATAATGACGCCTTTCATGCCTATGCGCACTGTCCAGATCTGCCGGATAGCAATCACGATCACACCGAAAATAACCGCCTGTTCAAAAGTTAGCGCGCCCAGGGAAATATAACGAAACATTTCGCCCAATGCCTGCATACCTAGCGCCAGCCAGGGAATGCCGGAAATAATGCCGATAATTGCGGCGATGGTTCTGATATGTGTCGAGTTATATCTCAGCGAAAACAGGTCCGGTTGCGTTTTGAGGTCGAACGCTTTGCCCCAGGTCCAGACCGGCTTCGCCATAATGAATAGCGTAATCACGGTAAGCAGGCTATAGGTTAAAACATAGAATGAAATAATGCCGCTAGCTGCTGCCATGCCGCCAAATGCGGTAAACATGGCGCCTGGATACCAGGTGTTGAGGAAGGACATGGCCTGGAAACGCGCACCAAACGACCTGTCGCCCACCGCATAATTGGTAAAGGATTTATCGTCAATCTTGATACGTTGCAGGATGACAATCAGGCCTGCGAAAAACAAAATCATCACACCAAAGGTAATCAGCATTATTTCCAACCCTCTCTGCTTGCTTCTTCCTGATAAGCAAAGATAATGCTGAGCGTGATGGAGATTGAAATGGCTATGAAATAAATGAATGAAACTGGCATGCCCAGTATCAATTGCTGGCTGGCACCGACTTGCCAGTACAAAGGCGGATATAAGCTAACCAGAAGATTAACCAGAAACCAGAGCCTGCTGATCAGGCGCTTATAGTTGTGCTGCAATTCGATTCCCCTGTACATCCGGACTTATGATGGCGTGTCCGGTATTCAGTTAATTAGGTTTAATAACGTTGGTTTTGTGACTTGGTGATGTTATTAATACATGGAAATATAGTCAATTTACAGACTATAATTAAATGACCGATAATCGGTTACAGCTCTACTCTAAACTCCTATGACTAAAGCAGCATCTATCAAAGAAACCATTCAGCCATCTGATAAAGCAGGTAGCTTGCCGCGCGCTGCCCAGATTATGCGGGCCATCGCCAGAGGCTCCAGAAAAGGCAGTTTGCTTACTGAAATTATCACCAGGGAAGCGCTGCCGCGCACTACGGTGGTACGGACGCTGGAAGCATTAATTCATCTGGGTTGGGTGGTGAAGGATAATGCCAGCGGCAGATTCAATCTGGGTCTTGAACTAGCGGCGTTAGGCTACTCGGCAATTGCAAGAAACCCTCTGGAAAAGGTCGCAGAAAATGAGCTGAGAGTACTTGCCGATAAGTTGGGTCAGGTAGTGTATCTGTCAGTCAGGGCAGGGCTGGATATTGTTTGTATAGGCAGGTATGAAAGTAAATCCCAGATTCAGATTGGCCGTGGTGACCCGGGATTACGCGGACCGTTTGGCATGACCCAAAGTTGCCTGGGCATCATGGCGCATATGCCGGTAAAGGACGTTGATGAGATTATTGAAACGAATATTTCCCGCTACCATCGAGTAGAAGGCTTTGATGAAGCCGGCTTCCGCAGAAGTGTGAAAGAAGCCATGCAGAGTGGTTTTGGAACATTCGATAACATTACCCTGGACAGGACGACCAGCGGTATAGGTGTTGCCATTCTTGACCCTTACGGGATGCCGGTGGCCGCAATCGGGACTACTTTCCTGACAGGCTGGCTGACTGAGGATCAGCGGCAGGCATGCATAAAGTCAGTTCAGACAACAGCCCGCACAATTGAGGGACTGTTGTTTGGACTGTAGTTTCAAAAAATCAAATGAAGTTTATTGGTGAACCATACGTGACACATAGTTTTTATCGTAAGACTTGTCACCAAGCTCGTTTAAAACATGGGTGATTTCACCGGTGCCACCCAGCGAAACAGAAGTGATATGACTGAATTGAATGCCAGGGCCGGTTGGTGCTTCAATGGCACTATGTAGCTTGACGCTGGTGTTTGTATCGAAGAAGCAATACACGCCCATACCGATGGCTTTGTGGTGCTTGACGTTATCAGCCACTTTATAGGATGCATAGCCATTAGTTTTACCGTTCATCCAGCTTTGCTGGTCAGGTACGTCGTAAGGCGCTTCACTCTGGTAAAAGTAAACTTCGCCGTTTTCGCCATTCCACAGGGTCTGGTAGTTGTGGAAATGCTCTACAAATAAACCATACATGGTCACATCATCGCCATTAACGATAATGCCGTGCCTGGTTTTGTTGGTTTGCCAGCCTATGCCATTGCCATGGTCACCGCGCCATACCCACAGGTTATCGCCTATCACATGGTTGCTGTTCACAATCACACTATGCGTGGCGTTGCCGACACTGGCACCACCGACACGGAAGAATAAGTCATGCAGGGTGACCGGGTTTTGCGCGTGGCTGACAGCGGTTTTCTTGTCGCCCAGTTGTAGCAGTATTTCAGAATTCTTTTCACCGGCATCAAACAGTATGCCGCTGACTTTAACGCCATCCACATCGGCTACTTTCATCGCGACATTGCCCGCAGTCGGCAGCAGGGTGGCGATGCCTAATCCCAGCACTACCGTGTTCGGATTTTTGATCTGGATTGGAGCATCAAGCTTGTAAATGCCTGGTGTCAGCAATAAATGTTTGCCCGTGTTAAGCGCGGCATTGATAGTTTTGGCGTTATCTGTAGCCGCTTTGGCAATATAAAACTTGGTTAAAGGCAGGCTTTCACCAGCTACATTTTTTTCTTGCCAGCTGACTCCATGAGTATCTTTCCGCAATCCGGGGACGAAGACACTGTAATGACCGACGCTATCAATATTTAAAAATGGTTTTTCACTGACCAGCGGCGTGCGCTCTACCACGGTATAAGGTGGGGTAGGCCAGTTGTTGGCTTCGGGCGCATTTTTTACACCGACGAATACCATGTTCCAGTTCTGGTTGGTCCAGCTGCCCAGGGTGGAGTTGCGGGTAAACCATTGTTGCTGGGTTCCGGAATTGATCTCCTGATCGACCAGGCTGTCTGCCATGAATCCGCCACTGGACCAGCCACCATTGTCATCCAGCAACATATTGCCGCGGACGTGTATGCGGCGCAAAGGCGAGGCTTGTGACACGGCCCATTGCATGGTGCCGTTATCGGGCGTCACTGAAAGGTTCTCCACGCTGCGCCAGAAGTTTTGCGTAGCGTCGCCGCCATGCCAGGAGGCTTCAACCTGGATGCCGCCTTTCAGCATGACATCATCCGGAAACTGCCCAAGGCCTAATAGCTGGGTATAAAATCCCAGCCTGACTTTGTTATGGTAAACGCCAGGCTTGAACAAAACTGCATAACGCTCAGGGCCAAACTGGTTGGCTTCCTGCTGTTTAAAGATGGCATCCAGCTTGTTCTGGATATCGGCCGATGGCATGGAAGGGTCCATGATGATGACGTTTTCACCGAAATCCGGTGTTTGTGCCGGGGTATTTTGCGCTTCTGTTGCCTGACAGCCAGCGAGTACCAGGCTGGCAAATAACGCAGAAGCCTTGGCGCCAAAAGGCAGGTTAAAGGCTGGAAAATCTGAATGAGACAATGAGAAATAAGACATCAACAAATGGTTTTCCTTTTTAAGTATTTGTAGGCTGGACCATGACAACGGCTATGAAATTCAATTTTTCTTATTATCTTTCAGCTGTTAAAAAAAACTAATTAAATAAGTTTTTTAATAAAATCAATGGGCTATGGCGCGAGATTTAGTGTTCTTAATGTGTCACGACGGACGCGGCTTAGCAAAGCTGCATCATCAATCAGCGACTCCCCATAAGAGGGAATCAGCGCTTTAAGTGATTCTTGCCAGGCAGGCGTTCGCATGCGGTCGCCAAAACAGCGTTCTAACACATCCAGCATCGCCTTAACGCTCACAGAAGCACCTGGCGAAGCACCGAGTAAGGCAGCCAGGCTGCCATCGGCTGAGGCTACGATCTCAGTGCCAAACTCCAGCTTGCCCCAGTGCTGATGGCAGCGTTTGATGATCTGTACCCGCTGGCCGGCATGCGCCAGTTTCCAGTCATGGCTATTCGCTTCCGGTAAAAATACGCGCAGTGCATCCATGCGTTTTTCATGGCCCTGGAATACTTCCTTGATCAGGTATTTGGTCAGGTCTACATTGTGGCGGCAGACGCCAAGCAGACTTTTAATGTTCTTGAATTTGACAGACTTGGCGAGGTCAAAACGCGACCCTTGCTTGAGGAAGCGGGTAGTGAAACCGGCATAAGGGCCAAATAACAACGCCGGTTTGCCGTGGATCATGCGCGTATCCAGGTGCGGGACAGACATCGGTGGCGCGCCCACCGCAGCCTGGCTGTAGACCTTGGCGTGGTGTTTATTGATCAGCGCTGGATTATTACAGATCAGCCATTGTCCGCTGACCGGGAAACCGCCATAGCCCTGCGCTTCAGCAATGCCCGATTGCTGCAGGAGCGGCAAGGCGCCGCCGCCGGCACCGAGAAAAACAAACCCGGCATTGTAGGATTGCGTTTGCCCTGAAGGTAAATGCTGTATGTGCACCTGCCAAGAGGCCTGCTCTTTTACCTGATGCTGCTTTAGTTTGCTTACACGCGATTGGGTCAGCAAGGTGAAATTGGGCTGCGTTTTCAAATGTGCGACCAGTTGCCGTGTCAACGCGCCAAAATTCACATCCGAGCCATGCCCCACATAAGTAGCAGACATATGCTCAACCTGTTTGCGGCCAGCCATCATCAGTGGCATCCACTCTTTAAGCGTTTTTTCCTG
>JALDYP010000028.1:0-37715 GCA_032153875.1 Methylophilus sp. | reverse complement strand
CTGGAGCAATGGAAAACTTTTGGGCGCATTGTCTGCTGAAGTTCGAACAGGAACTGTCCGCACAACAATACAATACCTGGATTAAACCCCTGCGAGCACGCGTGAATGGTCAGGCTGTGCAGATTGTTGCGCCTAACAAGTTTGTCATGCAATGGGTGAAAAGCAAATTCTTTAACCGCATTGAAACCATCGCCCACGAACTCTCAAACTCGGTAGTGGTTGAACTGATTGTTGACAGCAGTATTTTGCAAACCGAACCCGGTCTGGTGAACACAGCCACTGGTGCAGCAGCCACAAATACTGATTCTGGCATTAGTGAAAAACCAGCGGCCAAACTGCCTTCAAGATCCCTGGAAAAAATCTCCGAAAAGAAACCCCTACCTGGCCGGGCACCCGCTAAAAATCTAAAAGCTGAAAAGAGCAGCGGGCTAAATAACAGTTTCCTGTTCGATAACTATGTCACCGGCCGTGCCAACCAGTTGGCACGCGCCGCAGCGATACAAGTTGCCGGTAATCCTGGCCAGGCATACAACCCGCTGTTTATTTACGGTGGTGTAGGGCTGGGTAAAACCCACTTGCTGCAGGCTATCGGCAACGAACTTAAAAAGGTTAAACCGGATGCCAATATCCGTTACCTGCATGCCGAGCGCTATGTATCTGACGTGGTGAAAGCCTACGAAAATAAAGCCTTCGATGAATTTAAACAGCAATACCATTCACTGGATTTATTGCTGATCGATGATATCCAGTTTTTTGCCAAGAAGACCCGCACGCAGGAAGAGTTTTTTTACGCATTCAATACCCTGATCGAAGAAAAAAAGCAGATCGTCATTACCTGTGATACTTATCCCAAAGAGATCGTGGATATGGATGAACGCCTGCGCACGCGCTTCAGCTGGGGCCTGACCGTGGCCGTTGAGCCGCCGGAACTGGAAATGCGGGTAGCCATCCTGCGTAAAAAAGCCGAGACATTGAAAATCAACCTGCATGAAGATGTAGCGTTTTTTGTCGCCAAGCAGATCCGCTCCAGCGTACGTGAACTCGAAGGTGCACTCAACCGTATCATCGCCATGGCCAACTTTACCGGCCATGCCATTGATGTACATTTAGCCAAAGATGCCTTGCGTGATTTGATTGCGGTTCGAGGCCGCCAGATTACGATAGAGAATATACAAAAAACCGTAGCTGACTATTACAAGATTAAAGTCAGCGATATGTTCAGCAAAAAACGCTCGCGTAATGTCGCCAGGCCACGCCAGGTAGCCATGTCGCTGGCCAGGGAATTGACTAATCACAGCTTCCCGGAAATAGGCGAAGCGTTTGGCGGGCGTCACCATACGACAGTGATGCATGCCTGTGATGAAATCGAGCAGTTGCGCTTAAATGACCAGACACTCGCGCGCGATATCGGTTTTTTAACGCAGGTAATCAGGGATTAGAATCAAGGGTAAAGCAACAGATTGTAAAAACAAATGCTGTGGATAAGATGCGAATGAACTGTGTTTAAATATTGCGTAAAGCCAGGATAAATTCAGTTTACAATACCAGGCACAAACAATGCAGGTTTAAACCGCAATTTATACACAAGCTAACATTGAAACAAGTGGTTGAATTTAAATAGTTTTTTAGGTTACCCACAAATAATCGTATCATTACTATTATTCTTATCTTTTATATATTGAAATAAAGTTATTAATTAGGTCAGGCCATGCAAATCAAAATCAGCCGTGAAGTATTGCTTAAACCACTTAACAATGTCACAGGAATTGTAGAACGCAGACATACGTTACCTATTCTTTCCAATTTGTTGATTAACATCAAACAGCAGGAAATGCATTTGACGGCAACCGACCTGGAAATGCAGATTTCACTAAAAGTGAATAGTGGCGTCGAGGGTGAGTTGAGTACCACTATCTCTGCCAAGAAATTACTGGATATCTGCCGTTCATTGCCTGACAGCACCACCATAGAAATGAATAACCAGGATAACCGCATTACCCTGAAAGCGGGCAAGAGCAGGTTTAATCTGCAAACCCTTCCCGCAGCCGATTACCCGTTAATGAGCAAAGCCAGCGGCCAGAATATCAGTTTCAGCCTGGCGCAATCAGAATTGAAACGCCTGCTGAAGCAGGTTGAATTCGCCATGGCGCAACAGGATATCCGTTATTACCTGAATGGCTTGCTGATGGAGGTACAAGGAAACCAGTTGCATGTTGTGGGTACCGATGGTCACCGTTTAAGCTACACCAATACCACGCTGGACCAGGAGTTTGAAAAAACCGAAGTGATCCTGCCGCGCAAAACCGTTTTGGAATTGACTAAACTGCTAGATGAACAATCAGATTCACCGGTAGTGATTGATTTACTCAATGGTCAGGTCAGTTTTGAATTCGGTGATATCCAGCTGATCAGCAAAGTGATCGATGGTAAATTCCCGGATTACAACCGCGTGATTCCGAATGGACACCAGAATACGTTTGAAGTAAATCGCCAGGCCATTTTGAGTGCCTTGCAACGCGCCTCAATTTTATCTAACGAAAAATATCGCAGTATCCGTATGGTGATTACCGATGGCCAACTCAAGCTGATCAGCACCAATACCGAGCAGGAAGAAGCCGAAGAGGAACTGGATATTGATTACAGCAAGGCAGCGCTGGATATCGGTTTTAATGTCACTTACCTCATTGATGTGTTGAACAATCTGGGCGACGAAAATATCCAGTTTGCATTCGCCGATGCCAACAGCAGTTGCCTGATCACTACCGCCAGCGATACCAACTATAAATACGTTGTGATGCCAATGCGCATATAATGCAGGATTAGCAAGTATCCGTGTTTCACGTGAAACACGGCCTGTATTGGTTTCAATCGTCTTTTAATCAAATTAAAGAAACTTTCGTTATGGCACAGCCACAAGAATATAACTCAGACAGTATCAAGATTTTAGAAGGTTTGGATGCAGTGCGTAAGCGTCCAGGCATGTATATCGGTGACACGTCAGACGGTTCCGGCCTGCACCATATGGTGTTCGAAGTATTGGATAACGCGATTGACGAAGCTTTGGCTGGTCATTGTGATGACATCAAAGTCATTATCCATCCGGATAATTCCATCAGTATTTCAGATAACGGTCGCGGTATCCCGACCGATATCAAGGAAGACGACAAACACGAGCCTAAACGTTCGGCTGCTGAAATTGTGATGACTGAATTGCATGCCGGCGGCAAGTTTGACCAGAACTCATACAAGGTGTCTGGCGGCCTGCATGGCGTAGGTGTTTCAGTGGTGAATGCCTTGTCTGACTGGCTAAGGCTAAAAATTTACCGTAAAGGCCAGGTTCACCAGATGGAGTTTCATCGCGGTGTGCCGCAAGCACCTTTAGCGGTGACAGGTACCACAGACAAAAAAGGGACAGAAGTGCATTTCCTGGCTTCTGTAGACACTTTTACCCTGGTCGAATACCACTTTGAAATTCTGGCAAAGCGCATCCGTGAATTATCTTTCCTGAACAACGGCGTTAAAATCGAGCTGATCGACCAGCGTAGCGGCAAGTCAGAAAACTTTGCTTTCAGCGGTGGTATCAAAGGGTTTGTGGAGTACATGAACCGCAGCAAAACCGTATTGCACCCAAAAGTGTTTTACGCGATCAGCGAAAAAGACAACATGACGGTCGAAGTTGCCATGCAATGGAACGACAGTTATTCCGAAACCGTACAGTGCTTTACCAACAACATTCCGCAACGCGATGGCGGCACCCATTTGACTGGTTTGCGAACGGCGATGACGCGTACATTGAACCAGTATATCGAGCAAAACGAATTTGCAAAAAAAGCCAAGGTAGAAACCACTGGCGACGATATGCGTGAAGGCATCACCTGCGTGTTGTCAGTCAAGGTACCTGATCCGAAATTCTCATCCCAGACCAAAGACAAACTGGTTTCCAGTGAGGTACAGCCAGTCGTTTCCGAGATCGTGGCTGCCAAACTGGCAGAGTTCCTGGAAGAAAACCCTAACGATGCCAAAATCGTCTGCGGCAAGATTGTAGAAGCGGCGCGTGCGCGTGAAGCAGCCCGTAAGGCGCGTGAAATCACCCGCCGTAAAGGCGTAATGGATACAATGGGCTTGCCCGGCAAGCTGGCCGATTGCCAGGAAAAAGATCCTTCCTTGTGCGAAATCTACCTGGTCGAGGGTGACTCAGCGGGCGGTTCAGCCAAACAGGGCAGGGACCGTAAAAACCAGGCTATCCTGCCTCTCAAAGGTAAGATCCTTAACGTGGAAAAAGCCCGCTTTGACAAGCTGCTGGGCTCTCAGGAAATCGCCACGCTGATTACGGCATTGGGAACCGGCATCGGTAAAGCCGACTTTAACGTCGAAAAACTGCGTTACCACCGCATCATCATCATGACTGATGCCGACGTCGATGGTGCACACATCCGTACTTTACTGCTGACTTTCTTCTACCGCCAGATGCCTGAGCTGGTTGAGCGCGGGCATATCTACATTGCGCAACCACCACTTTACAAAGTCAAACAGGGCCGTGACGAGCGCTACCTGAAAGATGAACATGAGCTGGATGAATACCTGCTGAATTCAGCGCTGAAAGGTGCCGAATTGCTGACCCGTGAAGGCGGTAATACGCTAAAAGATGACGCCCTGACCAGCATCGCCAAACAAATGGTGTTGACTGAAGCAGTGATCCGCCGTATTGCCAACCTGTATGACGAAAGCGTACTCCGCGCCATCCAGGACTTGGGTGACCTCGACCTGAGCACTGAAGCTGCAGCCAACGAAGCTGCCGGTAAACTGCGTCCTATCCTGGGCGCGATTGGCTCAGAAGTCATCGTGGCGCAGGACACGGAAACCAGCGCCTATCGTCTGGAAGTGAACAAATACGTGCACGGCAACCTGCAAAGCTGCGTGATTGATGCCGAATTCATGAGCAGTGGCGATTACCGCCAGATCAACCGCACCTCACAAATGGTTAACAACCTGCTGGGTGAAGGTGCCTTGATCAAGCGTGGTGAAAAAGAGCAACGCGTCAGCACCTTTAAGCAGGCGCTGGACTGGTTGCTGGGTGAAGCTAAACACAACCTGAATATCCAGCGTTACAAAGGCCTGGGCGAAATGAACCCGGAACAGTTGTGGGAAACCACCATGGACCCAACCGTGCGCCGCCTGCTTAAAGTGCAGATCGAAGATGCGATCGGTGCCGATGAGATCTTCACTACCCTGATGGGCGATAACGTGGAACCACGTCGTGCATTTATTGAAAGCAATGCGCTGAGCGTAGGCTCACTGGATGTATAGCAGCATCTAGCGTCGGATCAACTCAAGACTCGATCAAACTGTAATTAGTAAAAGGCTCCATAAGGAGCCTTTTTCTTCTTGAGAATTTGAGTTTTATTGACACTTGCAATGAATGTTGAGATTGGGTTTTAGACTTTGTTCTGGTGTCTATAGATGCCGGCACTATCATGAGCAGCAAGTACAATCAGCTTGTAAAAAATATAATTCTTATCAGCAACACTCAGAACCAAGGGGCTAATGCCGGGTCATATCTCTGTTCCGAATCATTCAAGAAAATCCAAAGCAAAAAACCTTCATGGAGCTTAAGCAAAAACTCGAAATACTGGCTGATGCCGCTAAATATGATGCCTCCTGTGCTTCCAGCGGCACTGACAAACGCACTTCGACTGGCGGCAAAGGCATAGGCTCCACTACTGGCATGGGTATATGCCACAGCTACGCACCTGATGGACGCTGTATTTCGTTGCTGAAAATTTTGCTGACCAATTTCTGCGTGTATGACTGCGTTTATTGCGTGAACCGTGTCAGTAGCAATGTGCCCCGTGCGCGTTTCAGTGTTGAGGAAGTAGTTAATCTCACCTTAAGCTTTTACCGCCGCAACTACATCGAAGGACTTTTCCTGAGTTCCGGCATTATCCGTAATCCTGATTACACTATGGAACAGGTGGTGGAAGTCGCACGCGTGTTGCGCGAGGAACATGACTTCCGCGGTTATATCCATCTCAAAACCATTCCCGATGCCAGCCCAGAATTGATGGCGCGTGCAGGTCTTTATGCAGACCGGCTCAGCATCAACGTCGAACTGCCGACCATCGCCAGCTTGCACAATCTTGCGCCTGAGAAAGATGGTCAGGCCATCCGCCGTTCCATGGGCCACTTGCGGCTCAAGATAGACGAGAGCAAAGATAAAACGCTGACCGGCAAAAAACCGCCGCGTTTTGCACCCGGAGGCCAAAGCACGCAAATGATCGTGGGTGCGGATACGACGGACGACCGCGCTATCCTCGATACCAGTGCCAACCTGTATGGTGCTTTCCGCTTGCGCCGCGTTTATTACTCGGCCTTTAGCCCGATACCGGATGCCAGCAAAGTGCTGCCGCTGAAAGCGCCGCCACTGGTGCGTGAACACCGGCTGTACCAGGCTGACTGGTTGTTACGTTTTTACGGTTTTGACGCTGAAGAGATTGTGACCGGCCAGGATGGCATGCTTGATCTGGATGTCGATCCGAAAACCGCCTGGGCGTTGCAGCATCGCGAGCAGTTCCCCGTTGACCTTAACCGCGCGCCCAAGGCCATGTTATTGCGCGTGCCAGGACTGGGCGTCACCAGTGTTGCACGCATCGTCACTGCGCGTCGTGTGCGTCCTGTCCGCTATGACGATCTGGCGCGTTTGCGCGTGTCCATGAAAAAGGTGCTGCCATTCGTGGTGCTGCCGGATTATCATCCCGGCCGCAGTCTGGATGACAACAACCTGAAACAGCACTTGCAGCAAACTGTGGCGCCGCAACAGTTCGGCTTGTTTGAGCCGTTCTAGCTTTACCCTCACCTTATCTAGAAGTCTCCAGAAAGCCCTATGCACGTAATCAGGCTCGCCAGTGAAACTGATTTTGAAGGCTGGCGTACAGCTGCACGCGGATTGCTGGCTCAAGGCATTGCCCCTGAACATATCGAATGGCTGGTGGGCGAAGAAGGCGGTGGTCTATTCGATAGCCCAGAGTTTGAACCGGATGCACAGCAAAATCAGCTATTCGATCAATCGCCGTCAAAGCTACCCAAGACCAACCAGCCACAGGCCACGCAATTCAAGGTTCCTCGTGACTTTATCGAGCTTTGCCGTAAAGCTATCCTGCATAGCGACCCGACGCGTTTTGGCTTGTTGTACCGCCTGTTGTGGCGATTAAAGCAGGAGCAGAAGCTGCTACAGATTTCATTCGACCCGGATGTCGCGCGCATACAATTTATGATCAAAGCTGTGCGCCGCGATCTGCATAAGATGAAAGCCTTTGTACGATTCCGCGAAATAGAGATTGAAGGCGGAGAGTCTGAATTTGTTGCCTGGTTTGAGCCCAGTCATCACATCGTCGAGGCTTCTGCACCATTTTTTACCGGGCGTTTTACCAATATGCGCTGGTCTATACTCACGCCCGCTATCTGCATGCATTGGGATGGCACAGCGTTAAGTTATAGCCCGGGCGCCAGCAAGGCAGATGCACCGGTTGATGATGCCGGCGAGGATTTATGGCGCTCGTATTACCGCAGTATCTTTAATCCGGCACGGCTCAAGATATCAGCCATGCAGTCGCAAATGCCCAAGAAATACTGGCGTAATCTGCCGGAAGCACCGTTGATTGCAGAGCTGATCGCGAATTCCTCGCAACGCATGGATAGCATGATCGCTGCCAGGACGACTGTGCCACAGCGCAAAGTGGTCAAATATGTAGTCAGCAGGCAGAGCACAATCCATGTAGATGAAACACAGGCACGGGCGGCACTGCGTAAATTGAATGAAAGCATGCTGGCATTAGATTTTCCGCTGGCAGTGCATGCCACGCAGGCCGTGTTAGGCATAGGTGCTGCGCCAGCTTCACTCATGTTGCTGGGTGAACAGCCTGGCGAACAGGAAGATTTGGCGGGTCAGCCGTTTATTGGTCCAGCCGGGAAACTATTGAACCAGGCATTACTTGAAGCTGGTATAGAACGTTCACAGACCTATGTCACCAATGCACTCAAGCATTACAAGTTCAAGCTGCAAGGCACGCGCCGGGTGCGTATGCTGCCTGGTATCGGGGATATCAAGGCTTACTGGCCATGGTTGCAAGGTGAGATCGCTATTGTGGAGCCAAGTATAGTAGTGGCATTGGGGACCGTAGCGGCACACGCCATCACTGGTATAGCGCTGGAGATGGAAGCCAATCGTGGCAAACTGTTTCCATTGCCGGAAGGCCGGCAGGCGCTGGTGACTTATCACCCATCATTTATCCTGCGTACAAAAGATGAAACAGTGAAGCAGCAATACTACGCGCGGCTAGTGAATGATCTTAAACTGGCGCTAGCCATAGCAATGCCAGCAGAGGATTAGCCAAGTTCTTGTTGTCTGTATTAACCGGACACAGACAAACCGATCAGGCAGCTTTGGCGCCGCTATAGAGATACAACTGCGTCAGTTCGCCAGTCAGAAGTTTACATGCCTCCTCATAAGCCACCCGCGAAAGCAGGATGCGGTCACCATCTTCAGGCACAAACAAATAGGATTCATTTTCTATATCAGAAACAAATTCGCCAGCTAACACACCGTTGATATATACAAAATCCATATTGGATTGCATTTCTAATTTTTTGAATTCTATTTTCATGAAAAGCTCGCTCATTGATTGGGCATAAAAAGGGGCTTCCGTAGAAGCCACTCGTCTTTCGCACTAATTGTTCTTGTGCACTTGGCAAAATTAAAGTTAATTCCGCTTTGCCCCATGTATGAAGATTAACGGCAATAAATGGAAAAATTTATAGGGCAAATGCGCTTAATTTTGTAGGAATATCTTTACGTTTCGGTATTCGGGCTTTCCAGTTCGAGCAAGGTTTTCAAATCCTGCCGGCCTTGTTCCATCAAACTGGAGATGGCTTTGCGGTCATGGCGGATTTTCAAGGTAGCTTCCAGCTGATCCAGGTCATGTTTTTCAAATTGCCTGACGATCTTTTCAGCCGAGCTGGTGCTTTCACCTATCGCCAGCAATGACTGCCTGGCGGCTTCCAGCGAAGAGTAAAAGGTTTCCCTGATCGGGTTTAAATCCAGCTCACGCAAGTCAAACGCGTCGGTACGGCTTCTGGCCCTGGCGACGATAGCCACCGCAGGCCAGCGCTCCTTCACCAGTTTCGCCATCTCCAGCGCTGCGGCAGAATCGTTGACGGCGATCACCAGCAGCTTCGCTTCGGCAATGCCCGCTTCTTCCAGCAGATCCAGCCTTGAGGCGTCGCCGTAATAACAACGCCAGCCAAAATCACGCATCAGGTCGACCTGGTTAGGGTCATTATCAATCAGTGTCGGCGTGATGCCTTTGGCAACCAGCACGCGGCCAACGATCTGGCCAAAACGGCCAAAGCCGGCAATGATGACACTATTATTTTCCGGGATAGCATCTTTAGGCCGTTCGCTGCATTGCAGGCTTAAAAAGCGGTCGTACAGCAACAGCAGGAGTGGCGTAGTCAGCATGGATACGGCGACAATGGCATTCAGGATATTGTAGGTTTCACGCGAGATGGAGTTTTGCGCCAGGGCCAAGCCAAAAATGACAAAGGCAAACTCGCCGATTTGCGAGATGGAAAAACCGAACAGCAGTTTGTCGCGCAACGGGTATTTAAACACCCGGCCCAGGCCCATCAGCACGCCAATTTTGATAGCGACGATCAGTAAGGCAAAGCCGAAAATCAGCAATGGCTGGCTGGCGACCAGTGATAAATCCACCGTCATGCCGACCGCGATAAAAAACAGGCCCAGCAGCAGGCCTTTAACCGGCTCGATATCCAGCCTGAGCTCATAGCGGTATTCTGAATCGGCCAGCAATACGCCTGCTAAAAAGGTACCCAGCGCCATGGATAAGCCCACCGATTCCATCGCCAGCGAGATACCAATCACCAGCAACAGGGAAAAAGCGACAAAAATTTCCCTGACACCGGTCTGCGCGATCCCGCGCATGATAGGGCGCAATACCGTGCGGCTCGCAAGCACGATGGCGGCAATCACGGCAATCGCCTTCGTCACTGCCATCAGGTCAAAACTGGAAGCAGTACGGTCGGGCGCCAGAAATGCCAGCAGCATAAATAGCGGGATCACGGACAAATCCTGGAATAGCAAGGTAGCAAAAGCCGCCTGCCCGCCCGAGGTATGCAATTGCTTCTTTTCAATCAGCGCCGTCAGCCCGATCGCGGTGGAAGACATCGCCACCCCCATACCGATAATGATAGCTTCACTCCAGCTAAACGCCAGCGTGTGGGCAATCACGCTTACCAGCAAAATGGTCAGCGTCACCTGCATGCCGCCGAGCCCGAATAACAGTTTGCGCAACTCCCAGACCTTTTGCGATTCGAGTTCCAGGCCGATCAGGAACAACATCAGCACCACGCCAAATTCAGCAAAGTGCAGCACATGCTCCGGGTCCGCAATCAGTTTCATCGCATATGGGCCAATCACGATACCGGCAATCAAATAGCCAAGCACAGAGCCCAGGCCCAGCCGTTTGAAAATAGGAACCAGAATGATAGCGGCAGATAAATAGATTGCTGCCTGGAGTAGAAAGTGGGATGAATCCATGGAGCGCCTTTACGATGATTTCTAAGGTTAATTTTCTGGCGAAATTATCACACAAGCGTTGACCAGGAAAGTCATTCTTACGCTTGTCTTGCTTGAACAGTCAGCACAGATTTCCCGTACAAAATGACTTCCTGATGTTGATCATATTGATGTAAACAAATCTTTTCCGGCCAAATCGTGGCTTTGGCTAGCCATCACATGCTATCTACGGTATCTTTATTAGGTTAAGCAGAGATATTTTCAGGAATGGCAATGACAGAACAGCAACAAGCAGACCAAATCGGTTTCCGCAGGATTCTTATCCGCAACATCACATTGCCGTTAGCGCTTGGTGTCCTGAGCGCCATTATTTTTGTCGTGCTGATTTTCAACCTGCTGACCGCCCTGAACTGGGTCGAGCATACCCAGAAAGTCATCGGCAAGATCAATGAAACGGCCAAGCTTTCTACCGATATGGAATCCGGCATGCGCGGTTACCTGCTGGCAGGTGATCCTGCGTTCCTGACGCCTTACCAGATTGCCCGTCCGCTGGTGCAGGCCGAGCTGGATGGCCTGACCAAAATGGTGGGGGATAACGATTACCAGATTGCGCGCATCCGCAAAATCAAGAGCCAGGTCACCGAGTGGGACAAGTATGCGCAGTCTATGATAGAGCTGCGCCAGAATAACCGGGATTATTTATCCGTAGTGCGTTCACAGCGCGGCAAAGTGCAGTTCGATGAATTGCGTAAAGACCTGAGCCAGACGCTGGAAACCGAGCAGCGCCTGCTAAAGGAAAGAAACGACAAGGCAATCAGCGCCACTTACACCAGCGTGATTGCTTTCCTGGTGATCAGCCTGCTGGTCAGTGGCCTGCTGGCCTTGATGGGCCGCAAAGACCTGATGAAGCTTTCCAAAAACTACAGCGATATATTGAATAAGCAGGTTGAACACGCCGATTACCTGCAGGAGCAGGGCCGCATGCGCCAGGGGCAGGCTGAAATCGTACAGAGTGGGTTAGGTCAGCTGGCTTTGCCTGACCTGGGTAGGTCAGCCCTGGCTATTCTGTCGAAATATGTGCCAATGAAAGTCGGTGCTCTTTACGAGTATAAAGAGGATGGCACGCTGAGCCGCTACGCTACCTATGGCTTCAGGGAAAACGATCAACTGCCACCTGAGCATTTGCAAAAACATGAAGGCCTGGTCGGACAGGTAGCGCTGACCGGCGAAATCATGCAGTTGAATGATTTGCCTGAAGCATATCTCAGCATCCATTCCGCGCTGGGTTCAGCCCCGGCCAACGCCATAGTGATCATCCCGCTGAAAAGCGATGGTCAGGTGAATTCGGTGCTGGAGTTAGGCTTTCTGGAGGCGGTCCCGGAAAAGCATATTACCCTGCTGGAATTTATTGCCAACAATCTCGGCTCGGCGATTGAGGCGACAATCGCCAAACAGCGTTTGCAACGTGCTTATGCCGAAATGCAGCAACTCAATGAAGAACTGCAGGTACAACAGGAAGAGCTCAAAACCGCCAATGAAGAGCTGGAAGAGCAATCGACCATCCTCGAAGAATCGCATTCCATGCTGGAAAACCAGAAAGCCGAGCTGGAGCAAACCAATGAGCAGCTGGCGCATCAGGCAATACTGATCGACCAGAGAAACGAATCCCTGATTACCGCGCAAAAAGAACTGGAGCAAAAAGCCGAAGAGTTACAGTCTTCCAGCCAGTATAAATCCGAGTTCCTGGCGAATATGTCACACGAGTTGCGCACACCACTCAACAGTGCGCTTATCCTTTCCAAACTGCTGGCGGATAACGCGCAAGGTAACCTGAGTGAAGAGCAGGTGACGTTTGCGGAAACCATTTATGCCTCAGGCAATGACCTGCTTAACCTGATCAACGATATCCTGGATATTTCCAAGGTAGAAGCCGGCAAGCTGGAACTCAACCTGCTGCCGGTCACCCTGCAAAGCGTGGCTGACGCGATGAAAATCAGTTTTGAGCCGGTCGCCAAAGAGAAAAAACTGCAGTTCCAGGTATCGGTCAGCAAGGATACGCCGCTCAGCATCACCACCGACAAATTCAGGCTGGAGCAGATACTTAAAAACCTGCTTTCAAATGCCTTTAAATTTACTGCTAGTGGTGAAGTGGTCTTGTCGGTTGCTGCGCATGACAACGGACAGGTTGCCTTCACCGTGCGCGATACCGGCATAGGCATAGCCAAAGACCAGCAGCAAAATATCTTTGAAGCCTTCCATCAGGCCGATGGTTCGATCAGCCGCAAATATGGCGGCACCGGCCTTGGCTTATCGATCTCGCGTGACCTTGCACAGTTACTTGGCGGCGAACTGACGCTGGAAAGCACGCCAGGCAGCGGCAGCGCGTTTACCCTGACCTGTCCGCTGGTGGTCAGCGAAATCGCAGATAAACCGGCTCGCGTCGCTGAAGTAAAACCGGCATCTGCACCGGCAGTCAAAGCGCCCAAACCGGCTGAACCGGAAGCGGCAGGCCTGCCAGCGTTCCCCGATGACAGAGACAATATCCAGCATGCCAACCGCATCGCGCTGGTGATCGAGGATGACAAGGATTTTGCCAGGATACTGTATGACATCGCGCATGAAATGCAGTACAGCTGCCTGGTGGCAAATAATGCTTCGCAAGGCTTGTGGCTGGCAAAAACACATAAGCCGCAGGCGATCCTGCTGGATATCCGCCTGCCGGATGCTTCGGGGTTGACGGTATTGCAACAGCTTAAGGAAGACCCTGAAACGCGCCACATTCCTGTGCATGCCGTCTCGGCGGCCGAACAGCAGGATGCGGCATTGCAGCTGGGTGCGATTGGTTTTGCCCTTAAACCGAAATCACGTGCCGAGCTGAAAGAAGTCTTTTTAAAGCTGGAAGAAAAATATACCCAGCAGATCAAGCGCGTGCTGCTGGTTGAAGATGACGCCCGCCAGCGTGAAAGCGTGATCCAGTTACTGACCGATGAAGATATCGAGATCGTGGCGGTTGAGCTGGGCGAAGAAGCCCTGCAACAACTGCAAAAGCAGGTGTTTGATTGCATGATCATAGACCTGAAACTGCCTGACATGAAAGGCAACGAACTGCTGCAACGCATGTCAGGCGAGAAAATCCTCTCATTTCCGCCTGTCATTGTCTACACCGGCCGCAACCTGACGCGCGAAGAGGAAATGGAGCTACTCAAATATTCCAACTCCATCATCATCAAGGGTGCCAGGTCGCCAGAACGCCTGCTTGATGAAGTGACCTTGTTCCTGCATAAAGTCGAATCCCAGCTGTCGGCTGAACATCAGTCCATGCTTAAAACCATACGCAACCGTGACCGCGTGTTTGAAGGCAGGAAAATCCTGGTGGTGGATGATGATGTGCGCAACATTTTCGCGCTGACCAAAGTGCTTGAACATAAGGGCCTGCATGTGGATATCGCCCGCAACGGGCTGGAGGCGATTGATAAATTGCAGCAGCTGGAAGATATCGACCTGGTGCTGATGGATATCATGATGCCGGAAATGGATGGCTATGAAGCCATGCGCGAGATCCGGAAAAACCCTAGATTCGCGCGCTTGCCTATCATCGCCCTCACGGCAAAAGCGATGAAAGATGACCAGGAACTGTGCATGAAAGCCGGTGCCAGTGACTACCTGGCCAAGCCGCTGGATATTGACAGGCTGCAATCCCTGTTACGCATCTGGATACCGAACCTGGAGCGCTTGTAAGCATGCAATTGCCGGACGCAGACATTGAAATCAAGTTGTTGATCGAGGCCATTTACCTCAAGTACAACTATGATTTCAGGAACTACTCGAAAGCCTCGCAGAAAAGGCGCATAGAGCAGGGCATGAGTGCATTGCGTTGCGAATCCATTTCAAAGCTGCAAGACCAGGTGCTGCATGATCCGGCGGTGTTTATGCAGTTGCTGCAATACCTCACTATCCCGGTCAGCGAAATGTTCCGAGATCCATCATATTTCCTGTCCATACGTGAACAGGTGGTGCCGGTGTTAAAAACCTATCCTTCGCTTAAGATCTGGGTGGCAGGCTGCAGCACCGGTGAAGAAGCTTATTCACTGGCGATTTTGTTGCAGGAAGAAGGTTTGCTCGAGCGCAGTATCATCTACGCCACCGACATCAATCCGGTGTTGCTGGAAAAAGCCAAAAAAGGTGTATTCGCCCTCGATAAAATGCCGCAATACACTAAAAACTACCAGGCGGCGGGCGGCAGGTTTACGCTGGATAAATACTATACCGGCGCGTATGGCGGTGCCCTGTTTGATAAATCGCTGGCCGAAAAAATCACTTTTTCCGATCACAGCCTGGCGACTGATTCGGTGTTCTCGGAAACCCATTTCGTATCGTGCCGCAACGTGGTCATTTACTTTAACAAGGCATTGCAGAGCCGCGCGTATGGCCTGTTTCACGAGTCGCTGTGCAGGCGTGGTTTCCTTGGCCTGGGGCACAAAGAAAGCCTGGATTTCTCTTCCTGCTCACATCAGTTTGAAGCGATCGTGAAAAAGGATAAGTTGTTCAGGAAACTGTAGTGGAAAGGGACAGCCAGGTAACTGCGCGGCTGCAAGCAATCAAGGCCGTGGTGGTGGGCGCTTCCGCCGGTGGCATAGAAGCCATGATGCAACTATTCTGCCCGCTGCCGCCGGATTATCCGCTGCCGATTATCTGTGTGATCCACTTGCCGGAACACCATGACAGCAACCTGGCGGAAGTTTTCCAGCAATGGACGCGCATTAAAGTTATGGATGCCGAGGATAAAGCGTCTATCCTCAATGGCCGCTTGTATTTTGCCCCGGCTGGTTACCATCTGCTGGTGGAAGAAGACGCCAGTTTTTCACTGAGTTGTGAAAGCCCGGTGAATTACTCCAGGCCTTCGATAGACCTGCTGATGCAGACTGCAGCCCAGGCTTATGGCGCTGGTCTGCTGGGCATATTATTGACCGGCGCGAACCTGGATGGCGCGCTGGGCATGAAAACCATTAAACAGCTTGGCGGCTTTACCGTGGTGCAGGCACCGCTGGAAGCAAAATCGGGTACTATGCCGGGCGAAGCCATCAAACTACAAACGCCGGACCTGATTGCAGGGTTAGCCGGCATCAGGCAGATATTGCTGCAACTTGGGGAGGGACATGCGGGACAGTAACGAAAAGATCAAGTTGTTGATCGTGGACGACTTGCCTGAAAACCTGCGCGCACTCGATGCCATCCTGCGCGGGCCCGACCGCATCATCATGCAGGCCAGCAGTGGTATCGATGCGCTGGAACTGCTGTTGGCGCACGACTTTGCGCTGGCGATGGTCGATGTCGAAATGCCGGAGATGGATGGCTTCCAGCTGGCCGAGCTGATGCGCGGCACCGAAAAAACCAAGCATGTGCCTATCGTGTTCGTCACTGCCGCCGGCATGGAGCTGAATTACGCGTTTAAAGGCTATGGCGCCGGTGCGGTGGATGTGTTGTATAAACCATTGGACATCAATGCGGTCCAAAGTAAGGCCAACGTATTTGTCGAGCTATTCCGACACCGCGTGGCGTTCGAACACCAGGTCAAGGCGCTGGAAGAAAGCCGGCGCGAACAGGAGTTTTTGTTGGGCCAGCTCAGGTCTACCCAGCAGGAACTGCAACATTCACTGAACATGCGCGAAGAATTCATGTCACTAGTAGCACATGAAATGCGTACGCCGCTGAATACGCTGTTCCTGGAAGTGCAGGTCAGGCTGGCACAATTAGCCAAGAATAATCTCTCGGCATTCACGCCGGAAAACCTGCACAAAATGCTGGGTCGCGGCGAGCGGCAATTGAAAAGTATTATCCGGTTGATTGAAGACATGCTGGATGTTTCGCGTATCAAAAATGGCAAACTTTCCATACAGCCGGGCGATGCGAATTTATCGGTGCTGGTCAGGCAAATTGCTGAGGATCTGACACCGCTGGCTAAAGAAGCCAATACTGGATTCAAGCTGGAAATAGCAGGAGAGGTGACCGGTTACTGGGATGAATTCCGCATAGAGCAGATCATCATCAACCTGATGACCAATGCCATCAGGTATGGCAAAGGCAAGCCGGTGCAGGTGGTTTTAAAACGGGAAGGCGAACTGGCCATCGTGCAAGTGACTGACCAGGGGATTGGTATCTCCGGGCATGAGCAAAAGAATATTTTCGAGGCATTTGAACGCGCATCGGGTAACGAAGTGCGCACTGGCTTGGGACTGGGGCTGTATATTTCGCGCAAATTGGCTGAAGCGCATGGTGGTGAAATCACTGTAGTCAGCCAGAAAGATGTAGGCAGTACGTTTACGCTGAGTTTGCCGGCAGGACAACGCTGAAAAACTCTTAAAAAGTTAATCAATAGAAACCAGTGCATGAACATTCTGATTGTTGAAGACGATTACGATACGCGGGAAATTTTAAGCGAGCTGCTAGCAATGCAGGGGCATGACATCGTCACCGCCAGTGAAGCCCATCATGCGCTGGATATCCTGCGCCAGCCCTCCGCCATTGACCTGCTGATCACAGATGTCAGCCTGCCTGGCATGTCAGGCATTGAGCTGGCCAAAATGTCAAAATCACTCCAGCCGGCCATGGATATCATGGTATGTTCCGGCTATGGCGAGCAACAATTTGATGAATTACCTTTTTCAGTGGAATGGAGCCAGAAACCGCTGGAAATGGATGCATTTATGGCGGCGATTGAGCGCTTTTCCGGGACCAGGCAATGAGCAACGTGGCCGACACCGCATCATTCGATCAGTTGAGGGCAGAAGTCCTCAACCGTGTGATGCCGGGCCTGCGCCACAAAATGCTGGGTAAACTACAGCCTATCACCTTGCTCTCGCATGTGCTGAGCAGGAAGGTACATGGCGGCAGCGCCGATAGCGCCTATGTGCAGACGCAAGTGGATGAAATCAAACTCAACGCCAAGATCTTAACCAACGCAACCCAGAACCTGTTTACCTGGATTGCGCAGGAAAGCCCGTTTCAATTGGCTGCTGACGAACTGGTCAGTGAATGTGTAGAACTGCTCAAAATGGAGTGCTATACCAGCAATCTGATCATCACTAACCAGGTGACCAGCCAGCACATGCTGCCGGCACAGGAGGCCAGGATATTGTTATGTGCAGGCATCATCCTGCTGGCAGATAAACAGGGTACTGAGAAAAAACTGGAAATCAGGGCGCAGGGTGACAGCATCCAGTTCAGCTGGAACAAGGCATGTGCAGGGTCTCAAAGCAGTAACACAGGCCTGTTAAGCAATTGGGATTGGGCAAGCAATATCTCTGAGCAATGCGAGATTGTGCACAGTGATTCCGGTGTTCAGTTCAACTTCAAAAACGTAGCTGTTTAATTGATAAATGTTTGAAGCTCAGCCCTTAACAGAACCTAGCCGTGAAGAAGTTGATGCATTGATAGGTGCAGTGGTGCTTGAGTTCGGCACCGGCTGGTGTGGTCATTGCCAGGCTGCACAATCAGCAATTACCTCCGCCCTCAGCCAGTTTCCGCAGGTGCAGCATATTAAAATCGAAGATGGCAAAGGCCGCAGGCTGGGACGCTCATTCAAGGTTAAATTATGGCCAACCCTGATCTTTTTAAAAGATGGGGTCGAGCAAGAACGCCTGATCAGGCAGATCAATGCAGGGGAGTTAATTACTGCATTGCAGCTGATTGCTACACCATAAGGTTACGCATCTTAACTTCTTTCAGAATTTTCTTTCACAATAAACAGTAAGCCCATCATTCCATTCAGAAGTTTTGCCAGATTTATCTGACAAGAAAATCAGATTTCCGCCAGTTTTTATCCTACAAGTTTCAACCTACACTAGCGCCATTCTTAGCAGTGCAATTTAATTAGTGAACAGGTTGAAACAGTATGCGTACCCCGAACGAATTTGCAGAACAAATCTTTGAAGTATTGAGTTTCTCTATCAATCAGGCATGCAATGAGCAGGATTGGTATCACGTCAGACGGGATGCGCTAGCTTACGGTTTCAAGCAAACAGATGTATCGACGACTTCTGCCTACGGTCAGCGGTTCGACCTGCTGATAGAACCTGGTATTTACCTGTGCCTGCAATACCGCTCATTTGACCCTTCAGGTCCTTTCCAGAGCTTGCCGGTCACCAATAAATTTGAGCTGACTTTCTCTACAGAAGACGGCTTACTCAAAGCGCATCACAACAGCTTTGATGAACCAGTGGCTGCCAATGACAAATCGATCTGGCATGAGCTTTCATTCGCCTGATCGAGCGGTGAATACTAGAAAATAACCGGAAGGCCTGGCGTAACTGTCAGGCCTTTTGTAATGCGCAGCACCTGATTTCACCCAATAAGGAGAAGACTGTATGTACCGCCCGAAAAACAACAACCTATGGTCCGGACTCCTGATTGTTTACGGCGCACTGTACGCCGCCGACGTCATCGGGGCCGAGCCAGCACAATTATTCGAACCTATCCGTTCTGTCTTGCAGCATCCACGTTGCCAGAACTGCCATATCCCCGGTGACCAGCCCCTGCAATATGACCAGGGCAAACCGCACGCGATGCTGGTGCAGCGCGGCATGGATGGCAAAGGCATGCCGGCGATGGAATGCAGCTCCTGCCACCAGCAGAAAAACTCACCTGCCGTCATGGGTATGCATGCGCCACCCGGCGCGCCACACTGGCAATTACCCTCACCGGAAAACAAAATGGTATTTATAGGACTGTCGCCTAAAGACCTGTGTATGGTGTTGAAAGACCCGGCCAAAAATGGCGGCAGGGATGGCCAGAAACTGATTCATCACTTTGCGGATGACAAGCTGGTAGCCTGGGGCTGGAACCCGGGCGGCAACCGCACATTACCGCCACTGACCAAAGAGCAAACGGTCGCCGCAGTGAAACAATGGGTAAATGCAGGCATGCCTTGCCCGGCTTGAACCCTGTCTTAATATGTCCGTAATTCTTAAAGTCATTCTTGAATCAACCAGGTGTGCGCGATTGCCATGCCCATAAATGTGCCGCCAGCAACGCGCGCCAGGGGCTGAATGGTTGCAGCCATTGCTCAGCCTCTTTATCGCTAAACTGTTCCACAGCCATCAACCCCCTGATCGCACGTCGTACCGCTGCATCACCATGCAGCGAGCCATCCAGCCAGCCATAGCCCCTCAGTAATGCATAACTGATGGTCCACGGGCCTATGCCTTTAATGGTCGCCAGGCTGGTGGCGATCAGCTCAGGCGATGCCTGATTGTGCAGCCAGTCATCCAGTGGCAAATGGCCGCTTAACATCAGCGAACTTACTTTCAACAGCGTATTCGCCTTGCTTTGTGACAGGCCTGCCAGCCGCAACGATTCTATCGATAATTGCGCCACCTGCGCTGGCGAAGGGTAGCAATAAAAGCCGGATGAATGCACGATATTGGCCTGCTGGATGAATTTACGCCTCATCGAGATCGCCGCACTCAAACTCACCTGCTGGCCGATGATCGCCCATGTCAGCGCCTCAAACGGGCTGACACTCACCGGCACGCGTAATCCGGCCTGCGCTGCAATCATCCCGCCCAGCAAGGGGTGCGCTGCATGTGCTTGCTCAAACGCGGCTATAGGCTGTGTCAGCCCCAATATGTGTTGCACCAGCTTCAGTGTTTCTTGCGGGTCGATTTCGAACAGCGGGTCATCCAGCGCCAGCTGATATTTGACTTCGCTGGTTGCCGGACCAGTATCAAAAACCAGCGTTAACAGGGCAGGGCGGTCTTTCCACACAATCGCTTTTTCCAGTGTGTTGCCGCTGACGCTTTCCGAAACTGCCTGCTTGTCCCGCCCATGAAAGGTCATGAAATCCTGCGGCCGGAATCCATTTGGTAATAACAGGCTCGGTGATTGTAAGCTCGGTAACTGTGAATTTGATGGCATAGCTGATGAACAGTAAATTTGGCTGAGAATGCAGTTGTTATGAAACACAAAGGAGTATGCCTTGTCTGACCAGACATAAAGCCTTTTGTTTAGATAGTTAAGGGAGAGCCCGATGCAAGATCATGCCAAAGATAAATCTAATAACCATCCACCTGAAACGCCAGTGCTGGATGAAACCTCGCTGCTACCACCAAAAACGCACAAGAAAAATGACAAGCAACCCACCGGTTCACACTCAGCCGAAATAGCGGAAGAAGTCGAAGATGGTCAATTGTCGCCAGGCGAGTTGAGTAGCGAGAATGATATTTAAAAAGCCTAATCCCAATGATTTAACTTAAGTCACTTTGAGCTCAGGTTACTTTGCCTGGCTTCTATCCGGCAGAACTTTTATCCATCAATACCTGCAGGATCAACTGGGCCAGGTTGTTAAAACAAGGGTGCTGCGGTGAAGTCAGCGCATGTGTGCTATCCCCCAACCGCCGCACCTGCACCGGCACTCCTGCCAGTAACAGTTTAGCCGCATACGCTTCAGCTTCATCGCGCAGCGGGTGAGATTCAGTCGTCATAATCGTTGCTGGCGCGAGATTCCCAAGGCGGCATGAATGCAACGGTGAAGCATACGGGTGGGTGCAATCACTGGCGGAGGGGATATATTCTGCCCAGGCACGCCGGCAAGGACTATCCGCCGCTGCCCCCATGGATTTCGAAGTCTGTAGCGCATCCAGCATCGGGTTGATCAGTATCTGACCAGCCAGGTTTGTTTGCTTGTTGAAGTTGATGGCACGGTCGCGAAACAGCATGGTGACTACCGCTGCCAGATTGCCACCTGCATGTTCACCGGCCACAAAAATCCGTTTGCTATCCGCGCCAATCTGCCTGGTGTTGTCAACTACCCATTCGAGCGCCGCGAACGCCACTTCAATGGTGGCGGGGAATTTCACTTCTGGCGCCAACGGGTAAGCTACACATATCACAATCGCCTGGTCAGCCAGCGCATTGGCCAGCGGTTGCGCCTCTTCAATATTGCCCGCATTAAACAACCCGCCGTGGAAAAACACCACCACCGGCGATTTGCTATGACCGGGCCTTTTAGCTGGCGTGCCGAAACCCTGCAACGTCACCGCTTGGCTGGTTGCAGGGGTTTCAAAAGTGGTTGTCCACATCAATGCTTTGTTCGACAAAGTTAAGTCAGCCTCCTATTAGTCCATATCAAACCTGGGGAATCGCCATCCCGCGTTGCACCGCCGGACGTTCACCCACCAACTTCAGCCAGCGTTGTACTGCCGGTTTGGTCGCCAATGAATCTTTCAATACTTCTTTCAGAAAAGTAGTCGCCGCCAGTGTCCAGGCATAGCTGGCGATATCCGCAATCGAATATTCGTCACCCGCCAGATATGTGTTGCTACTTAATTGCTTATCCATCACATTGAGTAACCTGTCAGCTTCTTCGGTAAAGCGGCTGATCGCCAACGGCGCTTTTTCTTCGCTGCGCACGGCAAAGAAACCCAGCTGGCCGAGCATGGGGCCTAGCGCGCTGGTTTGCCAGTGCAGCCATTCAAAAGCGGTATAACGCGCCTGGCCGGCAGGGGCCAGAAACTTCCCGTGCTTTTCCGCCAGGTAAGTCAGAATGGCGCCGCTCTCAAAAATAACCACATCATCTTTTCCAGGCTCTGTGGCTGATTGATCAGACACCGGTTCGGTGTCGATAATCGCCGGAATCTTGTTGTTGGGCGAAATCGCACCGAATTCCGGTGAGTATTGTGCCAGCTTGCCCAGATCAACCGGGCTCACCTCGTAGTCCACGCCCAACTCTTCCAGCATGATGGAGATCTTGCGGCCATTCGGTGTCGCCCATGTATATAAGTTGATCATTTCTTTTCCTAAATTTGAATTAACGTAAGCCGCCACCGGCCAGCAATTGTTCGCCGCTCAACCAGTAAGAGTCATCCGAAGCCAGGAAAGATGCAATCGAAGCGATATCATTCGGCTGGCCAGTGCGACCCAATGGGGTTTGTGCCACATAGCCACTTTCCATTTCCGAGCCGATCACGCCAGCCGTTTGCGTGCCTTCAGTTTCCACCAGGCCAGGGTTCAAGGCATTGACGCGGATCTTGCGCGGGCCTAATTCCTTGGACAGTACGCCGGTGATCGCATCTACCGCACCTTTGGTCGCGGTATACACTGCCGCACCAGGTGGCGTTAAGCGGCTGATCACCGAGCCGATATTGATGATGCTGCCACCCTCAGGCAAGTGATTGGCCGCCGCCTGGGTGGTCAACAGCAAGCCCAGCACGTTGATATCGAATTGTTTGTGGAAGTGTTCAGGGGTGATCTGGTCGATAGTGCCGAATTCATAAATGCCGGAGTTATTCACCAGGATATCCAGCTTGCCGTAGTTGGTGATCGCCGCATCAATGATCGCCTGTGCGTCGCTGGCCACACTCACATTACCGCCAACGGCTACTGCTTTACCTCCCGCCTGTGTGATTTCGTCTACTACTTTATCGGCACCGGCCTTGCTGGATAAATAATTGACCACTACTGCCGCGCCATCACGCGCAAACCGTTTAGCGATTTCAGCGCCTATGCCTTTGGAAGCACCAGTAACCACTGCGACTTTACCTTCAAGTTTGTTGCTCATTTTTTAATCTCCTAAATTTAAAGTGAAAGGTTGTTTGAAAGTGGTAACCACTATAAATAAATAAAAATCCAAGATAAATAAGCTAAATAAGCATTCACTGTGTTAATTTATTGCACAATCGAGAGATATTTGAGACATAGATGGATAGATTCGACACCATGTTGGCATTCACACGGGTAGTGGAGCTGGAGAGCTTTACCAAAGCTGCCATGTCATTAAACCTGCCCAAAACCACGGTGTCGGCACAAGTGCTGGCGCTGGAAAAACGCCTGCGGGTCAAACTGCTGCACAGAACCACCCGCCGTATCAGCGTCACCACCGATGGCGCCGCCTATTACGAAAGGGCGATCCGGTTATTGAACGAGCTGGAAGAAACCGAGGCGGCCCTGCACCATGCCACCAGCAATCCTAAAGGCCGTTTGCGGGTAGATGTGCCGACGCCGCTAGGCCGCCTGGTGATCATCCCGGCACTGCAAGACTTTCTAAAACGCTACCCGGAAATCCAGCTCGAAATCGGCTGTGACGACAGGCCTATCGACCTGCTACAAGAGGGTGTCGATTGTGTGATCCGCGTCGGCCATCCGCTGGATTCCACCCTGGTCGCCAGGCGGGTAGGCACCATGCAGTTCATACTGGTCGCCTCGCCTGAATACCTGCAAACCTACGGCAGGCCCACCCAGATGGATGACCTGCAACGCCACCAGGCCGTGCACTTCTTTTCATCCAAAACCGGCAAAGTACGCAACTTCATGCTTGAGCACGAAGGCATAGAGCAAGAAGTCCCCACCATACGCAAACTCGCCATCAATAATGGTGATGCAATAGTCGCCGCCGCACTGGCCGGGATAGGCATCTGCCAGCTGCCCACGTTTATGGTGCAAGGTTACCTGGGTGAAGGTAAATTAGAAAAAGTGCTGCCTGATTATCCGGCGGGCAGCCTGCCGCTGAATGCGCTCTATCCGCAAAACCGGCACCTCTCATCCAAAGTGCGCGCGTTTATTGAATGGGTCGCCGAGTTGTTTTCTGAGTGCGAACTACTGCAGAAAATTGGCTAAAGATTTAAATAACTGAAAGGAGAAAATAAATGGGGCAACTGGAAAAAGCGTTTGAAGACACCTTGTTTACACTTATCCCGCAAACCAAAACCTTAGGCATACAAATCACCAGCATCAATGAGAAAGAAATTCATGTGCATGGCGATTTTGCCTTAAACAAAAATCATCTCGATATCGTGTTTGGCGGCAGCATCGCAGCGATTTCCATCACCAGCGCCTGGTCACTGGTGCAGCACAATATTGAGCAGGCAGGGTTAAAAGGTAATTTGGTCATCAAACGTCAGGAGATTGATTATATATTGCCGGTGAAAACAGATTTTGAATGTGTGGCGAGTTTCCAATCAACAGATGATTGGGAGAGTTTTAAAAAGACTTATGAAGAAAAGGGCAGGGCAAAAATTGTAGTGAATACGCAGATAATTAGCGAATTGAAAGCGACATCAAAATTTCAGGGAGTTTTTGTGCTGTATAAATAAAATAAACTCTAAGGCAGACTTCAGAAGAGTCCAATAAGCTGTTCTTCTTAACAGGCACTAATGATAATGTCTGAGCGAAGTTGTTCCATTTATAATGCTGGCAGCCAACGTAAAGTTGCTCTAAAAAATATAAAACAGGATTTACATGACAAGTGCACAACAACGCGCTGCCCTGCAACGCCAAATTTGGCAAATCGCCAACGATGTACGTGGCGCAGTGGATGGCTGGGATTTTAAGCAATACGTGCTCGGTACGTTGTTCTATCGTTTTATCAGCGAAAACTTTATCAACTACATCAGCGGTGGTGATAAATCTGTCAATTACGCGGCAATGCAAGATGAAGATTCAAACATTGCGGCTGCCAAAGACGATGCCATTAAAACCAAGGGCTACTTTATTTATCCCAGCCAGTTATTTATCAACGTCGCCGCAAACGCGAACAATAATGAAAGTTTAAATACAGATCTCGCCAACATTTTTGCCGCGATTGAGGCTTCTGCCAATGGCTTCGCGTCCGAGCAAGATATCAAAGGCCTGTTCGCTGATTTTGATACCACCAGCAATCGCCTCGGCAACACCGTTAAAGACAAAAACACCCGTCTGGCCGCTGTACTAAAAGGTGTGGCCGGGCTAGATTTTGGCGATTTCGATGCCAGCCATATCGACTTGTTTGGCGATGCTTACGAATTTCTTATCTCAAACTACGCTGCCAATGCTGGCAAATCCGGCGGCGAGTTTTTTACACCGCAACACGTCTCTAAATTAATTGCACAATTGGCTATGCATAAGCAAACCAGTGTCAACAAGATTTATGACCCGGCCTGCGGCTCTGGCTCGTTGCTTCTTCAAGCCAAAAAACACTTTGACGCGCACATTATTGAAGATGGTTTTTTCGGTCAGGAGATCAATCACACCACCTACAACCTAGCGCGTATGAACATGTTTTTGCATAACATTAATTACGACAAGTTCAATATCCAGCTGGGAAACACCTTGTTAGACCCGCATTTTCTTGACGATAAACCTTTCGATGCCATCGTCTCCAACCCGCCATATTCAGTGAAGTGGATTGGTAGTGACGATCCTACGCTGATCAATGACGAACGCTTTGCCCCGGCTGGAGTACTTGCGCCGAAATCCAAAGCCGACTTTGCCTTTGTGCTACATGCACTTAGCAATCTTTCCCCCAGAGGTCGCGCGGCGATTGTTTGCTTCCCTGGTATTTTTTACCGCGGCGGGGCTGAGCAGAAAATCCGTCAATACTTGGTAGATAACAACTATGTCGAGACAGTGATTTCGCTGGCGCCTAACCTGTTCTATGGCACTACCATCGCTGTGAATATTCTGGTGCTCTCCAAACATAAAACTGATACCACCACCCAATTCATTGATGCTAGCGGATTATTCAAAAAAGAAACCAATAACAACGTTCTTACCGACAACGATGATGAGACTAATCCCGGCCACATTCAGCAGATCATGCAGGTGTTCGACAGCAAAGCCAACGTAGATCACTTTGCGTTATCAGTGCCATTTGAGACTATCGCCGCCAACGACTATAACCTCTCGGTAAGAAGCTATGTTGAGGCGAAAGACAACCGCGAAGTGGTTGATATGGCCCAGCTTAACGCCGAGCTAAAAACCACCGTTGCCAGGATAGACCAGCTACGAGGTGAGATTGATGCGATTGTGGCTCAGATTGAAGGTGAGGAGCATGAAGCATGAGCAATGTCATCATTTATACTACTGAAGACGGCATCACCAAAATAGACTTACGTCTGGAAAACGGCACCGTTTGGTTATCTCAATTAGAAATTGCCGAGCTTTTCCAAACGACCAAACAGAACATCTCCCTGCATTTGAAAGGCATCTTTGATGATGGCGAGCTGGACGCGGAATCAGTTGTCAAGGAATCCTTGACAACTGCCGCCGATGGAAAGCGTTACCAGACCATGCTCTACAGTCTGGATGCCATTCTGTCAGTTGGCTACCGTGTACGCTCCGTGCGCGGTGTGCAATTCAGGCGTTATGCATCCACAGTGTTGAAAGAATACCTTGAAAAAGGTTTTGCCTTAAATGACGAGCGTCTGAAAAATCTCGGGGGTGGTAATTACTGGAAAGAACTGCTTGATCGCATCCGCGATATTCGCTCCAGTGAAAAAGTCATGTACCGCCAAGTACTTGACCTGTACGCAACCGCAACCGATTACGACGCCGACAGTGAGCAAAGTCTCACATTTTTTAAAATCGTACAAAACAAACTGCATTACGCTGCCCATGGCCATACCGCCAGCGAAGTCATTTACCTCCGCGTGGATAGTGAAAAACCTTTTGCGGGCTTAAACAGCTTCAAAGGCAGCCAGCCCATACAAGCGGAAGCCATGGTTGCCAAAAACTATCTGAGTGAACAGGAGTTGCGTTTACTGAACAATCTGGTATCTGCCTATTTTGATTTGGCCGAATTAAATGCCATCGAACAGCGTGAAATGCGCATGGCCGATTATGTACGCGAGCTGGATAGCATTCTCAGCTCCACCGGACGCAAGCTGCTGGACAATGCTGGCAAAATCTCACATAGCCAAGCAGTTAACAAAGCCAAGTTGGAATACCAGAAATACAAAGCTAAAACGCTCGACAATGTAGAAAAAGATTACCTGAAAACCATTGCCACTCTGGAAAAGCAGGCGAAAGACAAGAGCCGTAAAAAATGAGCCAGTTTGATTTTATGGGAAAGTTGCTGGATGGGGCTGCGGTGGAATGGAGAGCTCTCTGGGAAGTTACAACGTGGGATAAGAGATTTAATGCAGTTGATCGTGAAAAGCAGCCAAAGGTCGTCAATTACACGTATTTACTTGCGGCAGATCTTTTTAAGCTGGAGCAAAAAAATGGCAATGTCTTTTTGCTCTCCACAGGTGAGCGTACTGGCTGGACAACCGAAGAATTGGCAGGAGTAAACTTCCGTGAAGGCGAAGTGGTGGCCATTCCTTGGGGAAAGTCTCGCCCACTAAGGGAGGTAATTAAGTATTACAAAGGACAGTTCGTTACCGCAGATAATCGTATTGCTACATCCATTGACACAGATAGATTATTGAACAAATTTCTGTATTACTGGATGACTAGTCAAGCTGAGGTTATAGACACCTTTTATCGTGGCGCAGGAATTCAACATCCAAGCATGGCTAATGTTCTTGACATGGAAATTCCTATCCCGCCTCTGGACATCCAGGCCGAGATCGTCCGCATTCTGGATACTTTTACCGAGTTGACCGCCGAGTTGACCGCCGAGCTGACCGCCCGCAAAAAACAATACAACTACTACCGCGACCAGTTGCTGAGTTTTGAAGAGGGGGAAGGGGTAAGGCAGATGACCCTAGGTGATATTTATGAATTTCAATACGGAACTGGTAACACCATTCCCAAAACAGGGGGTCAATATCCAGTCTATGGCAGTAATGGAATAGTCGGAAGTCATGATGAATACAATAGTGAGGACTCACCTGTTATTGGCCATATCGGAGCTTATGCCGGTATTGTTAATTGGGGCAAAGGAAAGCACTTCGTCACATACAACGGTGTGATTTGCAAAATAAAAACCAAAGATGTTTTACCCCAGTTCGCATACTATTTACTACTTTTGCAAGATTTTGGATCGAAGTCAAATAGTGCCTCTCAGCCTTTTGTTTCTTATCACATTTTAGAAGCTCCCGTTGTTTTGGTACCAATTCTTGATGAGCAAGCCCGCATCGTCGCCATCCTCGATAAATTCGACGCCCTCACTAATTCCATAAGTGAAGGCTTGCCTCGCGAAATTGCATTGCGTCAGAAACAATACGAGTATTACCGAGATTTGCTTTTGAGCTTTCCTAAACCGAATGAGGTGGCAGCCTGATATGAGCGATTACAAAACCATTGCCGAATCTAATAAATTTATTGTTCTTGATAAATATACTAAGTCTTTGCAGGTCAATCAGACTTACCAAAGTGAATATGATTTAGAGCGAGAATTTATTGCCGACCTGGAAAGCCAGGGTTATGAATATCTGCGGGATTTGAATACGTACCAGAAAATGCTGGCGAATATTCGTGTTGCTTTGCAAAGCTTGAACAATGTGCAGTTTCTGGAAGGCGAATGGTTACGTTTTGTTGAGGCATATTTAGATAAGCCAAGTGATGGCATTATTGATAAAACCCGCAAAATTCATGATGACTATATTTATGACTTTGTGTTTGACGATGGGCATATTCAGAACATTTACTTGCTGGATAAAAAGAACATTGCCCGCAACAATGTACAGGTAATTAAGCAGTTTGAACAAAAAGGAACCTACGCCAATCGCTACGATGTAACAATTTTGGTCAATGGTTTGCCCTTAGTTCAAGTTGAGCTGAAAAAGCGTGGGGTAGCGATTCGCGAAGCCTTTAACCAAGTTCACCGTTATAGCAAAGAGAGCTTTAATAGCGAGAATTCCCTGTTTAAGTATTTGCAGCTGTTTGTAATCTCCAACGGCACCGACAGCCGCTATTTCGCCAACACCACCCAACGCAATAAAAACAGCTTTGATTTCACCATGAACTGGGCGAAGGCAGATAACAGCCTGATCAAAGACCTGAAAGACTTTACTGCAACCTTTTTTCAGAAGCACACCTTGCTCAATGTGCTACTCCATTACTCGGTGTTTGATGTCAGTGACACGCTGCTGGTGATGCGTCCCTACCAGATTGCTGCTACCGAGCGTATGTTGTGGAAAATCACGAGCAGTTACCAAGCCAAAAACTGGAGCAATACGGAAAGCGGTGGTTATATCTGGCACACCACCGGTTCAGGAAAAACCTTGACCAGCTTTAAGGCAGCGCGTTTGGCCACAGAGTTGGAGTTTATCGAAAAGGTGTTTTTCGTGGTGGACCGCAAGGACCTGGATTTCCAGACCATGAAAGAATACCAACGCTTTTCACCAGATAGCGTGAATGGCTCAAGCAGCACTGCAGAACTCAAACGCAATCTGGATAAAGACGACAACAAAATCATTGTCACCACCATTCAGAAGCTTAACAACTTGATTAAAAGCGAAGGTGACTTAGCCGTTTACAACAAGCAAGTGGTGTTTATTTTTGATGAGTGTCATCGCAGCCAGTTTGGCGAAGCACAGAATAACCTGACAAAAAAATTCAAGAGGTTCTATCAGTTTGGTTTTACCGGCACGCCGATATTCCCGCAAAACGCGCTAGGCGCGGAGACCACCGCCAGCGTATTTGGCCGGGAGTTGCACTCTTATGTGATCACCGATGCGATTCGCGATGAGAAAGTGCTTAAGTTCAAGGTGGACTACAATGATGTGCGTCCACAATTTAAAGCGATTGAAACCGAGCAGGATGAAAAAAAACTCAGCGCGGCAGAAAACAAGCAGGCCTTGTTACACCCTGATCGTATCAATGAAATTTCGCAATACATCCTGAATAACTTCAGGCAAAAAACACATAGACTGCAGGCGAATGGCAAAGGGTTTAACGCTATGTTCGCCGTCAGCAGTGTTGATGCTGCCAAGTTGTATTACGAGTCATTCAAGCATTTGCAGAAGAGCAGCGACAAGCCGCTGAAAGTGGCTACCATTTTCTCGTTTGCCGCCAATGAAGAGCAGGATGCAGTGGGGGACATTCAGGATGAGAGCTTTGATGTTTCAGCCATGCATAGCAGTGCCAAAGAGTTTTTGAGTGCAGCCATTGCAGACTATAACGCGCTGTTTAAAACCAACTTCAGCGTCGATAGTAACGGTTTCCAAAATTATTACCGGGATTTGGCTAAACAAGTCAAAGCCAAAGAAATCGACTTGCTGATTGTCGTTGGCATGTTCCTGACTGGTTTTGATGCTCCTACATTGAATACTTTGTTTGTGGATAAAAACCTGCGTTATCACGGTTTGATGCAGGCCTATTCGCGCACTAACCGTATTTATGATGCCACCAAAACCTTTGGCAATATTGTCACCTTCCGTGATCTGGAGCAGGCGACTATCGATGCGCTTACCTTGTTTGGCGACAAGAATACCAAGAATGTGGTTCTGGAGAAAAGCTACAGGGAATACATGGAAGGCTTTACCGATGTGATGACAGGTGAGGCACGGCGTGGTTTTGTCGACGTTGTCAGGGAACTGGAGGAGCGCTTTCCTGACCCTGCAGCGATTGAAAAAGAGTCCGACAAGAAAGCTTTTGCAAAACTGTTTGGCGAGTATTTGCGCGTTGAAAACGTGCTGCAAAACTATGATGAGTTTGCCAGCCTGAAAGCCTTACAAAACTTGAATATGAATGACCCCGGGGCAGTTGAGACATTCAAAGCTAGGCACTATTTAAGCGATGAGGGTTTGGCAGCACTGCAGACGATCAAAATACCTGCCGAGCGAAAAATTCAAGATTACCGCTCGACCTATAATGACATTCGAGATTGGCAACGGCGGGAAAAATCTGCCAATGAAAAAGAACAATCCACCATTGATTGGGATGATGTAGTCTTTGAGGTTGATCTGCTTAAATCACAAGAGATCAATCTGGACTATATTCTAGAGTTGATTTTTGAGAACAATAAAAAAGTTAAAGACAAAGCCTCATTAGTAGAAGATGTGCGGCGGGTGATTCGTGCCAGCTTGGGTAACCGTGCTAAAGAGAGCTTACTTGTCGATTTTATTAACCAAACTGACTTGGACGAGCTGGGCGAAAAAGCTAACGTGATTGATGCCTTTTTTACTTTTGCCCAAGCAGAGCAAAAACGCGAGGCTGAGGACTTAATTAGTGCTGAAAATCTGAATGTTGATGCAGCTAAACGATATATCACTGCATCGTTGAAACGTGAGTATGCCACTGAGAATGGCACTGAACTCAATGAGTTGTTACCTAAAATGAGTCCGTTAAATCCACAGTACCTTTCTAAGAAGCAGAGTGTTTTCCAAAAAATAGCTATGTTTGTAGAGAAGTTTAGAGGGGTAGGTGGAAAAGTTTAGTCAGCCTGTATATCAATCTCATCAAAAGGCTTAGGTTTACTAAAGAAATACCCTTGCACCACTTTGCAATCACAGCTTTCTAAATACTTGGCTTGTTCCGCTGTCTCTACCCCTTCTGCAACCAGTTCTTTACCCAAGCTTTTCGCCATTGAAATAATCGCCTGCACAATCAGCCGGTGATCATTGTTATCTGCAATGCCTTGCACAAATGACTGATCGATTTTGATTTCACTCATCGTAATTTTTACTTAAGTATCTTGATGGAAATATAAATGAGCCGAATAAATAGTATAATTGGCTCTTAATTTGAGCCGAATAATATGTTTTAATCGGCTCATGTTAGTTAAACGAGCTATATATAATCCAACTAAAAGATAAGGTCATTAATGCTCTCAACGCAACAAGCGCAAGGAAAGTGGATTTGGCAGCAATCTGATTGGCCTAATATGCATTGGGATAATACGGCATTAGCGCCATTGTTGCGTGAGGTGACGCAATTGCAAGGTCGCTTGCTTGGACAAGCTGGGGGTATAAACGAGGCGCATAGTACTAAGGCGAATATGGATGCCTTATTGCAAAACATTGTGCAGTCTTCAGCCATTGAGGGCGAGGTGCTGAACGTTGAATCAGTACGTTCATCTCTAGCAAAAAGGTTAGGGATTGAAGAAGCAGGCTTAACTGCAGAAACAGCTAAAACTGCTGGGCTTGTCGAATTGCTATTGGATGCAACCCAGAACTATGCTGAGCCTTTAACTTTAGCGCGGCTTTATCTTTGGCATGCGTATTTGTTTGCTGAGCAAGATGGCCGTGGCTTTCAATTAGAGACCATCAAGGTTGGTCAGCTACGAGGTGATGAGCCAATGCAAGTGGTTTCTGGTCCTGTGCATAAACGTACCGTGCATTTTGAAGCGCCTCCGAGAGACGGATTAGAGCAGCAAGTGGATGTTTTTTTAAACTGGCTTGCCGAAAGTGCAAATGATACAAGCTTAGACCCGATCTTACGTGCGGCAAAAGCGCACTTTTGGTTTGTGACCTTACATCCGTTTGATGATGGTAATGGCCGTTTGGCGCGGGCGATCAGCGACTATGCATTGGCGCAAGCTGAGCATCAGTCAATACGCTTTTATGCCATGGCTGCCAGCATCATGGAAAAACGTAGTAGTTATTATGATGTGCTGGAAGCCTGCCAAAAAGGCAATTTAGACATTACTGCATGGATGGTTTGGTTTCTAGAAACCCTCAAACACAGTATCAACGCAGCACAATCCCGCATTGATATGGTGTTAGAGAAAACACGTTTTTGGCAGACACACGCGCAAGCAGGTTTGAATGAGAGCCAAATAAAAGTGTTAAACCGTTTGCTGGATGCCGGTAAGGATGGCTTTGAAGGCAAGCTGAATGCCAGTAAATATAAAAGTATTGCAGGTGTTTCTAAAGCCACCGCGACTAGACATTTGCAGGAGTTGCTAGATAAGCAGTGTATTAGTAAATGTGAAGGTGGCGGCAGAAGTACACGCTACGATATTCAGTGGCCTGAAAAAAAGGACAAGGTTGAGTGATGAATATGTAAGCACTCAACTTATCACATCAATTTCATCAAATGGCTTAGGTTTACTAAACAAAAAGCCTTGCACGACATTGCAGTTGCAACCTCGTAAATACTCCGCCTGATCAACGGTCTCCACCCCTTCAGCCACCAGTTCTTTATTCAAGCTTTTCGCCATGGAGATAATCGCCTGCACGATCAACCTATGATCATTGTTATCTGCAATGCCTTGCACAAATGACTGATCGATTTTTATTTCACTCACCGGGAACTTGCTTAAGTAACTGAGCGCTGAATAGCCGGTGCCGAAGTCATCCAGGGAGATTCTGAAACCCATTTTATCCAGGGTTTTGAGGGCTTTTGTGATGTGTGCGCTGTCGCTCAGCAGCAGGCTTTCTGTGATTTCCAGCGTGATCCAGGTTGGATCGCATTTGGTTTTTTTGAGTAAGTGGTTGATCGAGTTGAGCAGGTTGTTATGGATAAATTGCCGGCTGGATAAGTTGATGGCAACAGTGATGGGTTCTTGCCGGCCGGTGTTCCACCTGACTGCATCTTTAAATGCGGTTTGCATGATCCATTCGCCGATTTCGATGATGAAGCCTGAATCTTCGGCGATGCCGATAAACCGGTTGGGAGGAATCATTTCGTTGTGGTTGCGGTGCCATCTTAACAGGGCTTCTACGCCAACGATTTTGTTGGTTTGCAGATTGACCTGTGGCTGGTAGTGCAGCAGGAATTCATTGTTTTGCAGTGCGTTGCGTAACGACAGCTCAATGTCTATGCGCTCTATGGTAGTTTGCGATAAATCGGCGGAATAAAACTGGTAGTTGTTTCTGCCTTGTTTTTTGGCTTTGTACATGGCGATATCTGAGAATTTGACGATATCGCTGACATCGCAGCTTTGGTCCGGGCAAATGACGATGCCGATGCTGGCGGAAATAAACAGTTCGGTGCCGCGGATCTGGAGTGGCTGCTTGATCGCTTCCAGGATTTTTTTGGCCACCAGGCCGGAATTTTTAGGCTCATCGACCTCGGTCAGCACAATGGCAAATTCGTCGCCGCCCAGTCGTGCCACGGTATCGGTAGGGCGGATGGAGCGTTCGATACGCCTGGCCATTTCGTAAAGCAGCAGGTCACCTTCGGCATGGCCCAGCAAATCATTCACCGCTTTGAAGCCATCGAGATCGAGCATTAAAAACGCAAACGAAGATTCTGACTGGTGGGTGTGCTTGATGCACTGATCGAGCACTTCCAGCAATGAAATACGGTTGGGCAGCTTGGTGATGGAATCAAAATACGCCAGGTGGTGGATGCGGTCCAGGTTTTCGTAGGACTGCGTCATGTCCTGGCCGATGGCGATGACTGCGATGACCTCCTGGATAGCATTGAATTCGGGCGTTAATACCGTATCCATGATTTTATGCTGCCCGTCTTTGGTGGTCAGCCTGAATGCGACATGCAGGTCTTCGCCGCTCTCGAACACTTGCTGTATGCTTTTCTCCAGCGCAAGAGCGGATACGCCACCGGGAAATTCTGACGGTGTTTTGCCGATCAGGCTGGTGGCATCGACTTCGTAAAACAGTGAATTGGCATTGTTGAGGAAGATACGCTGGCATTCGCGGTTGTATTTGGCGATGCAATTGGACGAGTTTTCGACGATGGATTTGTATTCGTTTGCTTTCTGGATACTCTCAGTGACATCTCTGGCATAACCCAAAGAACCGACCACTTTGCCATCCACCACCACGGCGGACTTATAGGACTCTATCCAGTAGTACTCGCCCTCAGCATTTTTAATCGGCACCGTGACTGCACTCGGCGACGTGTTCTGCATGGCCCATTGGTCACCATCGACATATTCTTGCGCCAACTCAGGCGGGAAAAAATCAAAATCAGTCTTGCCGATCAGCTCGGCGCTTGAAGATACGCCCACCATATTGGCATAAGCAGTGTTCGCCACCAGGATGCGGCTGTCCACATCCTTCAGCCAGACCATGAATGGAAAGTTATCAATCAAGGTCTGGATGTATTGATCACCTTCAATATTTTGATTTTGAATATTTTTCATGGCATGAACGAATATTTCTAATATTGATTTGTGTATCTTCCCACTATGTAAATGATTTGTAACCTATAAACTGTTTTCGGTCATATTTGATTTTTCTTAAATATCAAGGTGTTGGCCTCTAAACCTTTATTGAACGTGACTGAGCCATAAAGCGAGTGATATATTGAGATCTAAAAATCATTTTTTGCGCCAACATGACAGACCGCTATGACACATCATTAAATATTGAGGGCCAATATGAGCCTGGCTCGAATAATCTCGTCCTGGCTAATAAATTGTCGATTATTGATGCTGAAGAAATGGCAGATGTAGAGCTTGGCTTGTTAGTTGAATTGTATGATGCGGTTTTTTCAAATAGTGCAGCAGACCAAGCTATTACAGTCGCAGATATTTTTGAGTGGCACAGAAAGTGGCTTGGTAACGTTTATGATTGGGCAGGGCAAGAACGCTCACTCAATATGAGTAAAGGCGGTTTTCATTTCGCTGCAGCTAAACAAATACCTTATGGTTTAAAAGAGTTTGAAAAAAATCAGTTAGCGGTTTTGACACCTTGTCACCTAATGGATCAAGATACGTTGGCTGAAGCCATTGCAAAAGTACACGTAGAATTCATTCTGGTACATCCATTTAGAGAAGGAAACGGCAGAATTTCCAGGCTTTTGGCTGATGTAATGGCGCTTCAGGCAAATAAACCAGCGTTGGATTATTCAAGTTGGGATGTAAATAAAGAGTTTTACTTTACTTCTATACAGGCAGGGTTAGCTGGAGACTATACTCCGATGACGACTTTAGTTAAGCAAGCGTTACTCGACGCGGAGAAGCATTTAGGCGCTTGAGTTTACTTTCGATTGATTCGATTGATTCACCAGTTTCGATGGCTGTTGAGCTTGCGATAGAGCGAACCCGCATTTTGCGAGCAATTTCGTTTTGTTTTAGAAACTGATTCGTCGTGTTTAATGTAGCTTTTTTCATAGCTTGAGTTTATTCCAACACTCTGATTTTGCAAAGTTATTTATCAGCACTCAGATTATAAAGATGTTGAGAATGCTAATTTCAACGCTAATACGCCTTTCTCCAATTCTGCTATCGTCAAACTTCCAAACCCCAGCCGGATCGCATGCACGCTTTGCGGTGACTCTGAAAACAGCGTGCCGGGCAGGATACGCACCTTATGTTTCAGCGCCTGTTCGGCGACTTTTTCTACGTCGAAACCTTCTTTCAGGCGCAGCCAGATCGCTAATCCGCCATCCGGTGCATCGAACGTCACATATTCCTTAAGCTCTTTTTTAACCAGTGCGATCAGCAGGTTTCTGCGTTCGTTATAAATCTTGAAGGTGCGGCGGATATGGCGTTTGATCTCGCCGGAATGCATCAGCTCGGCGACTGCCAGTTCGGTGATCGAATTGCCTTGCCGGTCTATCAGCATCACTTCTTTGGCGCAGCGGTCTATCAGGCCGGGTGTCGCCACCAGGTAACCTACGCGTAAACCGGGGGCGAGCACTTTGGAGAGTGAGCCGACATACATGACGCGGCCGCCGTGGTTGGTGCTGGCTAGCGGAAATACCGGATGGTGCGAAAAGTGGAATTCGTGGTCGTAGTCGTCCTCGACAATAGTAAAGTCATATTGCTCGGCCAGCATCAGCAGCTTCAGGCGCCGCTCGGCGGTCATGATCACGGTGGTGGGGAACTGGTGGTGCGGCGTGACATAGATGGCGCGGATAGGATGTTGCTTGCACAGTTTTTCCAGCGCGACCACATCGATGCCGCGCTTATCCTGGCCGACGGTGAGGATATTGGCGCCGCAGGACCTGAACGCTTCTTTGGCGGCGGGGTAGCTCAGTTGCTCCACCACCACAAAATCATTCGGGCGGGTTAATACCCGCGCTGCCAGGAAAATACCCATCTGGCTGCCACGCGCGATACAGATTTGGTCTATGTCTACACTTAAACCTCTTTCCATATTCAGCATGGTGGCAATCGATTGCCGCAACGCCAGCGTGCCGCGCGGGTCGCCATAGCCCAGGTTTTTGCTGGAGCCGATCAGCGCATGGCGGAAAGCACGCGACAGGATATTGAACGGGATCAGGCGTGAATCGGGGATGCCATCATTAAAGTCGATCACGCCGGCTTCCGGTGACTGGTAATTCAGCAAGGGATGGTCAGGGCCTTCGACCACGTTGGCAGGTTGTTTATTGGTCTTTGCCGTTTGCGGCTGCGCGTTAAAGCTGGGCAGGTTGGCGGAAACGAACGAACCCCTGCGTTGCTCGGAGACCAGCCAGCCTTGGGCGATCAGTTCATCATAGGCCAGGATCACCGTTTTGCGGTTGACCTTGAGTATTTCGGCCAGCTCACGCGTGCCCGGCATGGCAGTGGAAGGTGCGAGGCGGCCGCGCTGGATCTCTTCCATGATCTGCTGGGCGATCTGCAGGTAGACCG
>JALDYP010000027.1:0-39478 GCA_032153875.1 Methylophilus sp. | reverse complement strand
GCCCGACTGCAACACTGTGTATTGATTGCAAAACGCTGGATGAAATGCGTGAAAGGCAAGTCGCTAAATAAATAGTGACTCACAAAAAAGCGAGTGGTTGATTACCACTCGCTTTTTTTATTCCAAGTCCTTCTCTTAAGTTAAGCCATTTAGCTGAAACCATTTTTTAGATGGTGCCAATCTGACACTTACATTGCCGTTCAGATACCAGTTCTAAACTTTCAGCCTTACCAATTTTCCTCTACAGAAAAAAGTCGCTTATGCTCACGGATCGCATAACGGTCAGTCATACCGGCAATATAGTCTGCGACTGCACGCGCCTGATCCTGTCTTGCAGCCAGCTGATGTTCATCAGGCATTAATTTCGGCGACTGCATAAACGCTGAAAACAACTCCTCAATAATCCGCCTGGCCTTGGCACTCATGCGGTTCACTTTGTAGTGCTGATATAAATGCTTGCGTAAAAACTGCTTGAGTTCCAGGTTTTTATCTTCAATCGCCTGGCTGAAGCCTACCAGATAAGGCGCTTTGCGAACCTCGCCAATGGTCGCGGGATTGAGCTTTTCTATCGCCTGCTGGCTCTGGTCACATAAATCCACCACCAGCACATTGATCATGCGGCGCACGGTTTCATGGATTAGCCGCTTCTCTTCAATTTCGCCATACAGACGCTTTACTTCTGCCATATTCTCGGCAAACAGCTGGATACCCGACAATTGCTGTATCGTAATCAGGCCGGAACGCAGGCCGTCATCTACATCATGGTTGTTGTAGGCAATTTCATCGGCAAAGTTGGTAACCTGGGCTTCAAGACCAGGAGATTCCTTACGCAAAAAACGCTCGCCAACATCGCCTAACTGCTCGGCATTTTTCTTGGAACAATGCTTGAGGATACCTTCACGCACTTCAAAAGTGAGGTTCAAACCATCAAAACTGGCGTAACGGTTTTCAAGTAAATCGACCACGCGTAACGATTGTAAATTATGCTCAAAGCCGCCGTAATCGCGCATGCATTCATTGAGTGCATCCTGCCCGGCATGGCCAAACGGTGTGTGCCCAAGATCATGCGCAAGCGCAATCGCTTCGGCCAGGTCTTCATGCAGACCTAAAGTACGTGCAATCCCCCGCGTCAACTGTGCCACTTCAATGCTATGGGTCAGGCGGGTGCGGAATAAATCGCCTTCATGATTCACAAATACCTGGGTTTTATACTCCAGGCGCCGGAAAGCGGTAGAGTGAATAATGCGGTCGCGGTCACGCTGGAAAACATTCCGTGTGGGCGACTCTTGCTCAACGACCTTGCGGCCACGCGTTTGTTCGGGATTGGCGGCAAAGCGGGCTAAGGACATATTGGTCTCTATTGTGTGATCAGGCAGTCAGTGACAGTGTCTGTTTTAGCTTCTCGGCATCGTAATCGGCTGTGATCACCGCCTTACCTATACCTTGCTGCAGAATCAGGCGAATCCGGCCATCGGATACTTTTTTATCCAGCTGCATCAGCCTTAAATATTCCTCAGCGCCAAAGTCTGGCGCCTCTAGCGGCAATTTGGCAGCTTGCAAAATCGCTTTGATACGCTGCACTTCTGCGGCATTCAGCCAACCCATGCGTTGGGACAAGTCTGCCGCCATCACAGTTCCGGTCGCGACTGCTTCACCGTGCAACCACACGCCGTAGCCCATGGCGTTTTCAATCGCATGGCCGAAGGTATGACCCAGATTCAGCAAGGCACGCTCACCCTGCTCATGCTCATCCGCAGCCACCACTTCGGCTTTGTTCTGGCACGAGCGGTAAATGGCATAGCTTGCAACCGCAGTATCCAACGCCATCAGCGCAGCCATATTGGTTTCCAGCCAGTCAAAAAAATCGGCATCCCGGATCAGGCCATACTTGATCACCTCAGCCACACCTGCGGATAATTCACGCTGCGGCAGTGTTTTCAGCGTATCGATATCAGCCAATACCAGTTTCGGCTGGTAAAAAGCGCCTATCATATTTTTACCCAACGGGTGATTGATGCCGGTTTTGCCACCGACGCTCGAATCCACCTGTGACAGCAAAGTCGTCGGCACCTGGATAAACGGTACGCCGCGCAGGTAAGTTGCTGCCGCATAGCCGGTCAAATCGCCAATCACGCCGCCACCCAATGCGATCAGCGTGGTATTACGCTCACAGCGGTTTTGCAGCAGATGATCATAAATAATCTGCAGGGTCTCGTTATTTTTATACGCCTCGCCATCCGGCAGGATAATCTCAATCACACTCACGCCGGCATCTCTTAAAGGCTGTGCCAGCGCATGCATATACAAAGGCGCCACAGTGGTATTGCTGACAATTGCCACCTGCTTGCGTTTGAGGTGCGGCAGGATCAGATCGACCTGGCCTAACAGGCCGTTACCGATATGAATAGGATAGCTACGGTCAGCCAGGCTTACAGTTAAGGTTTGCATGATGACTCCAGCGCGTGCAAAGCAGTTTCTATTTTATGAATAATGACAGTCACCGGCTGATGGCCGGTATCAACAATCAGATCGGCAGTTTCTGTGTACAGGGGGTTACGGGCGTGAAACAGCTGTTCCAGCTTGGCTTTGACGTCTACATTTTGTAACAATGGACGATTTTTATCGTTGCGGGTACGCAGGTAAAGTTCATTGACGTTGGCGCGCAGGTAAATTACGTAGCCATATTGTTTCAGTATGGCGCGATTTTCCGGGGCGATGATGGCGCCGCCGCCGGTGGCCAGCACAATGTTATTCTGCTGACCGAACTCTTCCAGCGTAGATGTTTCGCGTTTGCGAAAACCAGCCTCGCCTTCCAGCTCGAAGATAGTGGGAATTTTAACGCCGGTGCGCTGCTCGATCACGTGGTCGGTATCATAGAAGGTTTTACCCAGGTTCTTGGCGATCAATTTGCCAACTGTGGTTTTACCTGCACCCATCAAACCGATTAAAAAAATATTATTTGGTATACGCTCACCCATAAAAAAGCCCAACCGTTACAGTTGGGCATTTTAAGGCAAAGCTCGCCTGCTGTCAGTAACAGGCTAGTTTGCGGTAAGCAATTAGTTTAAGGCCAGCGTCTCATCCATCACTTTAGGGGTGATAAAAATCAGCAATTCAGTTTTGTCTTCCTGCTTGGTATTACGTTTAAACGCATAACCAACTACCGGCAAGTCACCGAAGAACGGTACCTTGTCGGTGGCTTTACGGGAGACCTGTTCGTAAATGCCGCCAAGTACCACAGTCTCGCCATTGCCTACCAACACTTGCGTTTGCACGTTTTGTGTATTGATAGCAACACCACCAGGTAATGTTTCGCCGCGGCTGTCTTTACGGACATCGAGATCCATAATAATTTTCTGGTCAGGCGTGATTTGCGGTGTCACTTCCAGGCTCAATTCAGCTTTTTTGAAGCTTACCGCTGTTGCACCACTGCTGGTTGCAGTTTGATATGGGATTTCCACACCCTGGGCAATGCGCGCTTTTTGCTGGTTAGCCGTAGTCACGCGCGGGCTAGAAATTACCTTACCGCGAGCATCCGCTTCCAGTGCTGACAATTCAAGATTCAATAGCAGGTTTGCTGACAACTTGAGCAAACTCAAGGCAATGCCACCATAGGCATTGGTGACCGGCAGATTGGACATCAAATCTGGCAGGCCATCAGAACTTGTTAAAGTACTGCCGTTACTGCTGGCTGTTTGAATACTACCGTTGTGGGTACCTTGAGTCGCTACACCTGTGGCGGAAATTTCGGTGAAGCGGTTACCCAAAGAGCCGCTCACTGTCATATTGGTGTTGCTGCCCGGTGTTCCTGTTTGGGTAATACCAAAACGTGCGCCCAAGGCTTTCGAAAAAGTATTTGAAGCAATCACCATACGCGATTCAATCATTACCTGTTTCACAGGCACGTCGACTTTGTTAATGATCGCCTGGATCTCTTCCAGTTTTTTCGGTGTATCCTGTACAAAAATCGTATTGGTGCGTACATCAAAAGTAACGCTGCCACGCTGAGAAAGGATGCGGTTCATTCGCCCGGCAGAAGACCCTGTAGAGACTCCAGTTGAAGCGCCAGCGGTCATACCTGGCCCACCTCCCAGCAACATACTCCTGAAATCGGCTGCCTTCTGATATCTCAGTGAAAAAACTTCAGTCCGCAAGGTCTCCAAAATTTCGCGTTCTGCATCTGCAGTTAGCTGTGCTTTTTCCTTCGCCGCAAACTCTTCAGCCGGGGCGATAGAGATCACACTACCATTGACGCGCATATCCAGACCCTTGCTCTGCATAATAACGTCCAAAGCCTGGTCCCAGGGCACATCTTTCAAGCCTATGGTCACACTGCCGGAAACCGAGTCACTAACCACGATATTTTTACCTGTGAAGTCAGCGATCACTTTCAACACATCCCGCACGTCTACACGCTGGAAATTAAGTGACAATTTTTCACCGGCATATCCCTGTTTGGAGCCCTGTATCAATTTGTTAGGGTCTTTTACCAATGGACGGATATCCACCACCAGCTTGCGGTCGGCCTGGTAAGCAGACTGCTCCCAGTCGCCTTGTGGCTCAATCACAATTTGCGCCTGGTTATTGTGTCGCAAGGCATCTACATATAGTACTGGCGTGTTGAAGTTGATCACGTTCAGACGACGCTGCAACGACTCAGGCAATTCGGTATTGGTGAAATCGATCACCACGGTTTTACCGGCATTGCGCACATTCACGCCGACATGACTGTCGGACAGATCTACAACAATACGTCCTTCCCCATTTTTGCCACGTACGAAATCAATATTCTGGACACGATGCTGAGCAATCGCCACCGGTTCAGAGAATCGTTTGGCAGCGATTGTTGCAGGCGCTAGCTCGCCATTTTCCTGAGCGAGAGCAATCACTAGTGCATTTTGCTGCACTTGCAACTGATGTTGCACCGGTTTAGACAGATTCAGTACTACGCGGCTACGGTCATTCGCCTGCACTACCTGCACAGTTTTCAGTGCGCCCTGATTAACAGCCACCACATTCTTGCCGGTAGCATTGCTGGTACGGGGAATATCGAATACCACCCTGGGTGGATTTGACAAGGTAAAGCTCGCTGGTGCGGTAGCTAAAGGCTGTGACATTTGCAATTGTACATTCAGCCTGCCGCCTGGCAGCGTGGTTACCTCGACAGCTTGTAACTGATTGTTACCTGCAGGCATTTCTGCCGACATTACCGGTTGCCCTGCCATCACAAAGAAAAATAGTGCCAGCTTTGTAGCAAAAGAAATATGTGTTTTCATCATTGATGTTCCTGCAATTCCAATGTCGTCATTTGCTCTGTCCATTCGCCGGTTACCTGGTCCTGAATGGTCTCTTTAATCTTTAACTCATACTTTAACGTCTGCTGGTTTTCTGCCAGCGCGGTGATCAGCCCCAGCTTTTCCCCCATGTACTGCCCCGGCTTAACCTGATAAACCATGTTGTCAGGCGTTTGTATGGCAGCAAATATTTTGTTTTTTTTGCTCAATACGCCAACAAATTTGAGGCCTTCCAGCGGATAAGCTTCCAGCGGTTCTTTACGCCTTTGAAGATCAGGTTGCAAAGCGCTTTTGACTGCGGCTTTACGTGGCACGAATGGATCATGCAAAGTTGCGTCAGCGTTATATTGCCGGGGCGAAAAACCCTGCACTTGCGGCAATGGCTCAATAGGTGCTGAGGTGGACTGACTCGCTTCATTCATAAACTGTGTCAGGTCATCTTGCTGCGCTTTACCGCATGCCGCCAGCAATGCGGCCAACATCACCATTAACAAATACTTATTACGCATCATTTCTTAACCGCCTTGGCATCTTCTTTCGCCTTGCGTGCCGCCACTTCTTCCGCATCAAGATAGCGGTAAGTTTTCGCGACCGCTTCCATCACCAGCACTTCTTTGTGTGGATGCCTATCGTCTTTTGCCATCGGCTGAATTTGTAAATTATGCAAGGTGACAATGCGCGACAATTTTGCCACTTCAGTCACAAATGCACCCAATTCGTGATATCTGCCCAATACTTTGATATTGATAGGTTTTTCCGCATAAAAGTCGGCAAATACTTCAGGCTGCGGTACAAAAGCTTCAAATGACAACCCCTGGCTTAATCCCGCCTGGTTAACATCAGTCAACAATCCGTCCATTTCAGATTTATCAGGTAGCTGTTTAAGCAATACCCCAAATGTGCGCTGGATTTCCAGAACTTGCTGCTCATAGGCTTTAATCTTGATAGCCTGGGCATTTTTCGCCAGATACTCGTCCCGCAAGCCTTGTTCCTTTTCTTTTTCCGCACGAAGCTCCTTCAGGTTAGGGCTGAGTAAAAACATATAACCCATCACCAGTAACACTGCTGCGAGTATGCTTAACAGCACCGCCTTCATAGGTGCCGGCAAGTTACCGGCATTTTTTAAATCTATATTATTAAAGTCCGAAAGTTGCATGGTGCTTGTTATCCTCTTGGCGATACAGTTTTTTGCCCGGCCTGGTTATTTGCTGATTGCTTTTGAATAAGCGTGACCCTGATAACAAACTCATATATTTTCGAATCCTGCGCAGAATTACTCGCCTGGATCTCCACCAGATTTGGGTTATGGATAACGGAAGACCCGCTCAGGTTATGCACTAACGAAGCCACACGGCTATTGGTGTCAGCAATACCTTTCAACTCTATCTCACCCTCAACTTGCTTGATACTTTTCAGTGACACACCTTCAGGCAATAATCTGGCCAGTTCATCCAGTATCTGTACCGCCTGGTTACGGTCACTCTGCAAGCCTTCAACGATCTGCTTGCGTTCCAGCACATGCTTGATCTGCTCTTTCAGGGTACTGATGATGGCAATCTCTTTATCCAGTCGCACCATCTCGTCCTGTAAGCGCTGGTTTCTGTCCTGTTGCGTACGGATCTGGGCGTTGATGTAACTCCAGCTGACAAACACTATTGCCGCAGCCGCAATGGCGATCAGCGTAGCCATCAAGCCGAACTCGCGTTGCCGTTCGGCACGACGAATCTGGCGGTGCGGTAGCAGGTTGACTTTAATCATGCGTCAACACCCCGCAATGCCAGGCCACAGGCGATCATCAGCGCTGGCGCGTCGGTTTCCAGCTGGGATGGTTTAATTTTATTCACCAGCGTCATGCCGTGAAACGGATTGGCAACCAGGGTATGTATTTCGGTTTTTTGTTCAATCAGTTCTGCCAGGCCTGCTGTTGCTGAGACACCGCCAGCCAGCACCAAATGATCCACCTTGTTATACTGGGTAGAATTGGTAAAGAAAGAAACAGCACGTGCTGCCTCACCAGCCAGTGTCTGCAAGAAAGGCTGTAACACTTCCTGCTCATACGAGTCCGGCAATCCGCCGTGACGTTTGGCAATTTCACTTTCTTCGGGCGAAAGCCCAAACCGGCGCTGAATCTCCTGCGACAATAAAGCACCACCAAATGCCTGCTCGCGCGAATAGACCGAATGCAAGCCAACCATCACGCTAATGTGAGTGACATGGCCACCAATATCCAGAATCATGGTGACGGTCTTTTTATTGTGCTCCGGCAACTGTTTGAAAATCTGGCGGTAAGCGGTCTCAGTGGCGTAGGCATCCACATCCATAATGCTGACTTTCAGGCCAGCCTCTTCTGCCACGGCTACACGGTCATCAATCTTTTCTTTTTTGGCTGCGGCAATCAGCACCTCCACTTCATCGGTGTTTTTACCGATTGGCCCCAACACCTGAAAATCCAGGTTCATTTCCTCTAGCGGAAATGGAATGTACTGGTTTGCCTCAGCCTCAACCTGTAACTCAAGGTCTTCTTCACTCAGGCCGGCAGGCATAATCACGCGTTTGGAAATTACGGCAGAGGCAGGCAAGGCCATCACCACCTGGCGTGCGCGTGAACCCAGCAACCGCCAGGCTGAGCGTATGGTATCTGCCACCTGGGTTAAATCATTGATATTGCCATCGCTGATCACACCTTTAGGCAGGACAATATTGGCATAACCATCCAACCGGAACTGATGCTTGCCAATCGCCGACAACTCCACCATCTTGATGGCGGTTGCGCTGACATCCACACCGATAAAACTGGTTTTTTTGCGTTGTAAAAAGCCCAGACTCAACTGAATTGCCCTTAATTAGTATTAAATTCTTAGAGGGCTATGCATCAACCGTGCCAACCACTCCACTTTTAAATGTATTCATGAAATACTGCTGCCGCCCATCTCGGGACGGGTCCTGACTATTTGTCATGATTCCATAATTAACTACCGTTGCATCGGCAAAAAAAGATTACAATTCAGGGGTAATTCTCACGATGGCAACACTAGGCATGAATTCAAAACGCTGGTTACAGTCTTTTCTTTTTATCTCCATCATTGGCAGTTTGATCGTCGCAGCACTACTGGTATTGATGATTAGCATCCTTTACCCTTCGCTGCCGTCAATTGAAGCGCTGACTGATTACCACCCCAAATTACCGCTGCGGATTTACGATGCCGAAAGCAACCTGATTGGCGAGTTCGGCCAGGAAAGGCGCGCCTTCGTGCCGATTGAGCAAACACCCAAGGTCATGAAAGAGGCCATCCTCGCGATTGAAGACCGCCGCTTTTACCAGCACAACGGCATTGACACCACCGGCATCCTGCGGGCGATCCGCAACAATATGACCGGTCGCGGGCATGAAGGCGCCAGCACTATCACCATGCAGGTGGCGAAAAACTTTTTCAGCAGCCCGACCACGCCACGTAATATGTGGACCAAGATAAAAGAAGCGCTGCTGGCGATTAAAATTGAAAACGCCATCAGCAAAGATAAAATCCTTGAGCTTTACCTGAACCAGATTTACCTGGGCGAGCGCGCCTATGGCTTTGCTGCCGCCTCCAGGACTTATTATGACAAAGACCTGCGCCAGCTTAATCTGGCTGAAGCTGCCCTGCTGGCAGGCCTGCCCAAAGCGCCAAGCAAGTATGACCCTTATATCCACCCGGACTTTGCCATCAGGCGCCAGCATGAAGTGCTGCGTGATATGCGTCGCTACAACATGATTTCACAACACGAATTCGATGAGGCGATGCAGGCGCCACTCAAATTCCAGTCCTCCAAACGCATGGTGCCAGCCCTGGGCGCGGAATACGTAGCTGAAATCGTCAGGAGCAGCTTGTTTAAACGCTATGGCGAAAAGGTGTATAGCAGCGGGTTCAAGGTGTACACCACCATCCATAAACAGCATCAGGAAGCGGCCAATGCTGCCGTTATCCAGGGCATCATCAACTTTGAACTAAGGCACGGGTTCCGCGGCGCGGAAAAAGTGATTTCATTGCCATCGGGCAAGATGAAGGCTTCCGAAGCCCGCGAATTACTGCGTGATTTTGTCACTTACAACCAGTTTGTGCCCGCCTTGGTCACCAAGGTCGAACCCAACTTGCTCACTTTGGTCACTCAGCGTGGTACGGTGCTCAAGTTGCAGGACAAAGCCATTTTGCTGGTTAAAAATCATATGCCGCCCTCCAAAAAGACACCGTTGACGCTCACCGCAGGTGCTGTCATCCGCGTCTACCAGCAAAACGACAACTGGATGGTAGTGCAACTGCCGGAAGTGGAAAGCGGTTTTATCGCCCTTAACCCGGAAACCGGCCAGGTCAATGCATTGATTGGCGGCTTCAGCTTCCAGCGCAATAAATATAACCATGTGACCCAGGGACGCCGCCAGCCGGGTTCCAGTTTCAAGCCGTTTATTTACTCAGCGGCGCTGGAAAAAGGCTATTCCCCCGCCAGCGTATTTGAAGATGCGCCTATCAGCTTTGCCTCCACCGAAACAGGTAGCAACAGCAACTGGGAGCCACGTAACTACGATGAAAAATACGCTGGCCCCATGCGTTTGCGCGAAGCTTTGGCCCAATCAAAGAATACGATTTCCATCCGCCTGATGAATGCCATCGGTGCGCGTTATGCACAAAATTACCTGCGTAAATTTGGCTTTAACCCTAAAGACCATCCACCCTACTTATCCACGGCATTGGGTGCAGGCTCGACCACCTCGTGGCAGCTCGCCGCTGCTTATGCGACTTTCGCTAATAGCGGTTATCAGGTACACCCTTACCTGATCGAAAAAATTACCGACAGCCGCGACAAGGTGGTGATGGCAGTGCAGCCAGGCAAGCATATTTCGCAAGAACGCGTGATTGACCAGCGCAATGCATTCATCATGACTACCATGTTGCAGGATGTGGTGCGTGACGGTACGGCGCGAGCTGCCTTATCACTGCGTCGCCCGGATCTTGCGGGTAAAACCGGCACTACCAATGACCAGTTTGATGCCTGGTTTGCCGGCTATCACCCGAAAGAAGTCGCGGTCGCCTGGGTTGGTTACGACAATCCGCATAACCTGGGGCGTGGTGAAACCGGTGGCCGTGCCGCTTTGCCGATCTGGATCAAGTATATGCAGGCCACACTAAAAGGCGTGCCTATTTATCAGTACAAAGTACCTGAAGGCATACTGCAACTGAAAGTGGACACTTACACCGGCGGACAAATCGGCGAGGATGACGAAGGCATTTATGAGTACTTCTACGAAGAACACTTGCCGCAATCGAAACCGGAAAACCTGCCGGGATTGTTTGATCCGGATAGCGAACAAGGGCCGGAACAGGATGAACCCTCATTTCTGGAGCGCTTGATCGGTGAGCATTCCGGCGGCGATGAAGAAAGAAAAGTGCCGGCGAATCCTGCGGCAAAATTATTGAGTCCTAACTAAATACTGATTCGTAAAAGCGCTTATGTTTGACGACTTTCCAAGTGATCTGCGCCAGGAAATAGCGCAATCGGCAGCCAGGCTGATGTTTGAAGAGGGCATTAGCGACTATGCGCGCGCCAAACGCAAAGCGGTGAAACTGCTGGGCATACAGCAGGATGCGCCGCTGCCGACCAATGCCGAGATAGATACGGCTTTGCGGGAATATCATGCGCTGTATGCCGATGAGGCAGATGCTGCGCACTTGCATGACTTGAGGCAGGCAGCCCTGCTGACCATGCAATTACTGCAAAAGTTTAATCCGCACCTGACAGGGCCTGTACTGGATGGCACGGCCGGACCCTATGCCGACACCGATATTCATGTGTTTGCCGAAAGTGCCAAAGAGCTGGAAATCTATCTGCTTAACCAGAATATTCCCTATCACGGCGACGAACAGCAATACCGCATGTCGGACCGCCCCGGCAAACAGAAACATGACCTGGTGCGTAAGCGGGTACCGGTGGTGCTGGTAGAAACGCGGTTTGGTACGCAACGCATCAGTATTTTTGAGGCAGATGACATCCGCTCGGCGCCGCGTAAAAATGGCGAGAAGTCCGGCATACACCGCATGAATCTATCGCAGTTTAGCGAGATGGTGCGTTCGCAACCATCAAACACACCAGCGCCAAATCAATAGCTTATTGCAAGCTGATCTGGCCGTGGCCTAACACCGTACCGGTCGCATAGGCGACATCGACCAGTGATATCTGGTAATCACTGATAGCGCGGATTTCCTTCATTTGTGCCTCACCCAGGCGGGTGAGTGTTTCCAGCACTTCTGTCATGGTGCGCAAGCCCTCATTAAACTGCTTGAGTTCCGCTTCGTAGTTAATTCCGGCCACCAGCACCTGCTGGCGTGCTGCGATAATCCGCTGCCAGTTCTGGTCTATTTTATCCAGCGCGTCATGAATCTCGCGCTTGACTGTCAACGTCTGCAAGGTCTTGGTGGTCAAACGCTGCATGCGCTGCGCAATCGCCCTGTCCAGCTTGGCTTTGCGTGCCTCGTTGCTCACCGGCATCTCGAACTTCAAGCCCAGCGACCAGTCGCGGTAACGACCATCAAACAAATCCTGGCCGATATCACTGAAGCGCTCGCCCGAACCTGACAAGGCACCATATTGGTAATCGAGCGAAAACATCGGCAACGTCTGGTTTTGCAGGTAATCGATCTGGATCAGGTCAGCACTTAACTTAAGCTCCTGATCCAGCAACTCAATCCGGCTATCCAGTGCATCACGGATCAGGTGCGCACGGTCAAATTCAAACTTCACCAGATTAGGCGGGCTGGCGGGCACCCAGGGTGATTGTTTTTCCTGGTCATCCGGCAAATCATTCAATAAAAACTGCAATTGCCTGTGCGCAAGCTTGAGATTGGTCTCAGCCACAATCAGCGCTTCCATACGGTCAGCCACGCCAATTTCGGCACGGTTGATTTCCACTGCGGCGGTCAGGCCCTCCTGTACTCTGCGTTTAACCATAGCCATATTCTGGCTGGCATATTCAAACTGGTTTTTCCTGACATCCAAGGCTGCCCAGGCTTCATACAACTCCCAATAGGCTTTATCCACCATCGCCACAATGCGGATAGTCTGCAAGCGGGTACGCAACTGCACGCCATCGCGGTCCAGCTCGGCAATGCGGATGCTGGCTTCATTCACATCGCGCCCGGCATTACGTAGCAACGGCTGGCTAAATGAAAAGCGCAGCGCACTGCGGTACTGGTCGCTGGCAAACTTTCCCAGGCTTTGCCGGTTTTCCAGCGGCGCACTCAAGGTCACGGTACCACCGGTACGCAAGGGCACTTTAATTCCTGCTTCCACATCCCAGTATTCTTTTTTCTGGGCGTCGATATTCAATTTAGCCAATTCTCCATCCAGCAGCGGATTATCGGATTTAAAAATGACTTTGTCGCCAGACATCGGTGGCGTGTCTTTTTCGGCATATTTGGCATAAGCAAAAATCACCTGGTCAAATTTGGCCTGCTCTTCGCGCAATGACTGTTTAGCCAGTTCAGGATCCAGCCGGGCGACTTTCACCTGCAAATTGTTTTGCAGTGCACGCTGGCGGATATCCGTAATGGTGACCTGCTGGCCTTGTGCTTCTGGGAGCATGCTGTCGTCTTCAGGATTATCAAACGGCTGTAATGCGCGCTTGAGATCCACCGCGACTGACGGCCTGCGTTGCTGCTTTTTGACAGCATCGTGCAGCGGCAGGGCAGGCTGCTGACTGTAGTTCTCCAGCGCCCTGCCTTCAGGTTTTTCCAGCCGCTGACGGGTGCGTGCATCACTGACTTCGTCTGCAAAAGCCACATTGCCGATCAAGGCCAACAAGCCCAGACTTGCAGACAATGGTCTTATGACGGATTGGCGCCTCATGCTGGTTTGCCCGCACCGGCATTCAGCGGTGATATTTCGTGTGGAATACGCGGCGGGAATCCGTTCAGCAAACGCCAGATCTCGTAACCGATGGTTACGCGTTCCAGCAGCACCCAGCCCTTGGCACTTATACCCTGGCGCAAGAATCTCGGGGCAGGCCATTCCGGTGACCCGGGTTTGTGCACCACCATGATACGGAAGTGCCCGCTACCGTTGTCGGTTGGGTCTACGAAAGAGATTTCGCCTTCAAACGTGCCGACGCCGACTTGAGCCCAGCCCGGCACCTGAATGGCAGGCCAGCCTTCAAACTCCAAGCGCACCACACTGCGCTGGGTAATCAAAGGCGCATCGCGGCCATCTACCCACAGCTCTACAGCGCGCTGGGAAGTGTGCGGCACGATCACCAGCAAAGGGTCACCTTGCTTGATGATCTGCGATTGCGAATTGACCGGCAAGCGGAAAATAGTGCCGTCCCGTGGCGCAACGATTTTCTGCATATTTTGCCGTGCTAATGAAACTTCAGCACTGTGCAGACTGTTTTCACTATCGGCCATTTCGCCACGGATTTTATTGATAGTCGCCGCTGTGGAATCCAGGTATGCCTGCGTATCGGAACGGATCTGCTGAATATCGGCACCGGCTGAACTGGTTTCCGCCTTGGCCGATTGCAGCTGTGCCTGCGCCGAATTTAAATTACGGCTGGCAATAATATGGTCACGCTCGGCCACTTCCAGATCGCGCTTTGACACCAGCCCATCATTAAACAGACGTTGCAATCGTGCTACCTGCGAGCTGGCTGCATCCAGCGTGGCCTGGGCAGAATTGACTGCTTCCTGGCTGCTACGGACTTTCTGGTTGGCGACATCCATTTTGTATTGGGCAGCCGCAATCTTGGCATCTCGGGCAGAGGTAAGGCTTTGCTTTTGCAGTTCATAAGCACTTAACTCATCCTGCTTGGCCGTAAATTTGCTTTGCAGGTTATCCCGCTGTGCTTCCAGGCGTTGCTTGAAGTTAGGATCAGTATCGCTGATCTCCAGCAACAGATCGCCCTCTTTGACCTGGGTGCCTTCTTGCACATGCCAGCGGTTGATCAGGCCGCTTACCGGCGCATCAATGGTTTGCACGCGCTCTGAAGGTGAATAGGCCGTGACTTTGCCCAGTGCGGTCACGTTTTGCTGCCAAGGTAAAAACATAAAGATGGTTGGCAATACCAGCAATAGCCAGGCCATGCGTTTGATCCACACCCGCAATCCGCCCGGCGTTTCCACGCCGCGCATCAGTCTGGCTTGCAATTTACTCTGCATGGCCATCTCCTGACTTGCCGTTAGCGGCATCCAGCGTGATCACCTGCTGAAATTGATGGGCAATGTGCTTAAAGCGTGTCGTCACTATCAACATGCAATTCGCTTCGTAGCGTTTGAGCAGTATTAGCACTTGCTCCAGCTCATGCTGCGCCAATCCATCGAGCAAACCATCCACAATCAGCAGGTCCGGGGCACCAACAATGGCCCTGGCCAGCATCAGGCGTTGCAACTGGGTGTAAGACATGGGTGCACCGTAATCCGTCAACTCCGTTTCGATGCCACGCTCGAGCTTGCTGATGTCATCCCACAAGCCTAGCACTTGCAAGACATCGATAATCAAATCAATCTCAATCTCGTTCCTGGTTAAGCGCAGGTTTTCCAGAATCGTGCCTTGCTGCCACTCCACTTTGTTCGCCACGCCTATACGGTCGCGCAGGTGGTTTAAATTCAGTTGCCGTAAATCAATACCGTTATAGGTCAAGTGCCCTTGTTCTGGTTGGCGCAAACCTGCAATCAGTTCCAACAGCGTGCTTTTGCCAGTGCCCAGCGCGCCAAGAATCGCCAGGCTCTGACCACGCTGCAGGGTAAAGTTGAGTTTGTTCACCAAGGCGGTTTGATGATGGTGGTTGAAGCTGAGGTCCACCGCCTGTAATTGGTAATAGCCGTCGCCGTTTGATTGATGCTGGCCGGAGGCTTCCACCGGCAATGTTTCCAGCACACCCAGTTTGTCTACCGCCGCCAGCAGGTCGTAAAAATACTCCAGCTTGGTGATGAAACGTACGAATGCGGAAAGTACGCCAAAAATAATCAGTTCGGCTGCCACAAACTGCCCCAGGTTGATTTGCCCCTTGATCACCAGCGTACCGCCCAATACCAGCATGCCGGTGCCAATCACCGCATACATGCTGACCGCGCTGATGAGCTGCGTCATTAGTACTTTAAAGTGATCACTTCTGGTATTGAGATAGTATTGCGCGAGTTCTTCGGTTTTGTCCTGGGTGCGCTGCTTTGCCCCGTAAAACTTGGATAGCCATTTGTTCCTGGCAATATTCTCCAGCCAGGCCGCCATGGTGTATTTGGCCTTAGATTCATCCAGTGCGGTCTGTTCGGCTTGCTTGCCCAGCCAGAAAATCACCGCCCATAACACGACCAGCATGATGATCACCAGGATGCCGAAATACAGGCTGTAAAAAAGTAAGACTATGCTGCCGATCAGGCCTTGCAGCAGAGCAGTGAGACCAATGGTCAACAAGGTCGCTACTGACTTTTGTACGGTCTGGATATCGAAGTAGCGGTTAACCAGCTCTACCGGGTTATTTTTGTCGTAGACAGAGATGTGGATTTGCTGCGTGTTCTGCGCGATCAATAAACTGCTGCGCACAAAAATGCGGCGCTGGATCAGCTCCACCAGAAAACTTTCAATCGCATAGATGGCACCGGACAGCGCCAGCAGACAAAACAGGATAAAGCCAACGACATACAGCGGTTGCAGTACCCCGCCCATCGTCACCAGATTGACCATGGTTTGCACAGCCACCGGCGTCGCAATACCCAACAGGCCGTAGCCCATGGTGAGGTAAATCAATAACAGGATGTCCTGTTTTTCAAAACTGATTAACTGGGAGACTCTTTGGAGAGGGGTTAAATCCGACTGTGCTTTTGCCATAATGAAGTTATTGTAATTCAGGCCCACTGCATTGGTGTGTGACAGTTTGGATTAAGTTCAAAAAAAACGGCTCGTAAAGAGCCGTTTTTCCCAATCCCACCTGCAATCCAGGCCCGAAATTATTTGCTGTAAGCTACGATTGCATTAGATGCTGTACGCACGCTCACCATGCTCAGTGGTATCAAGGCCTTCGCGCTCGTACTCTTCGCTGACACGCAGACCAACCACGACATCAACTACTTTGTACAGGATCACGCTCACAATACCGGTCCAGATCAGTGTTACGACCACGGCGATGATCTGCGTAGTCACCTGACCACCCATAGTCACGCCTTCAGCGTAGCCAACACCACCCAGGCCAGGAGCCATCAGCACGCCAGTGCCTACCGCGCCCCAGATACCTGCCAGACCGTGCACACCGAATACATCCAGTGAGTCGTCGTAGCCCAGTGCACCTTTGAGCTTGGTCACGCCCCACAAGCTTACAAAGCTTGCAGTGAAACCAAGGATGATAGAGCCCATAGGACCGATGAAACCACATGCCGGTGTAATCGCTACCAGGCCAGCAACCGCACCTGAAGCTGCACCCAGCATGCTAGGTTTGCCTCTGAACAACCATTCAGCAAAGATCCAGCCAATCACCGCGGCAGCGGTTGCCAATTGTGTGTTGATCAACACCATACCGGCAGTCGCATCAGCAGCCAGTTCGCTACCTACGTTGAAACCGAACCAGCCCACCCACAGTAATGAAGCACCGATCATGGTCATCACCAGGTTATGCGGAGGCATGGCTTCTTTACCGTAACCGATACGCTTACCAAGCATCATCGCGCCGATCAATGCCGCAACACCGGCGTTGATATGCACTACCGTACCGCCGGCGAAGTCTTTGGCACCCAGTTCAGCTAGGTAACCGCCGCCCCACACCATATGTGCGATTGGAATGTAAGCAAAAGTCACCCACAATGCAGTAAACAACAGCACAGCAGAGAATTTGATACGCTCAGCAAAACCACCAACGATCAGGCCAGGCGTCAACGCCGCGAAAATCATCTGGAAGGTAAGGAACACATACTCAGGGATGGTACCGGACAAGCTGTCAGTCGTGATGCCGGACAGGAATGCCTTGCTTAGACCACCGACGATCATATTGCCTTCACTGAATGTCAGGCTGTAGCCGTAAGCCGCCCACAAGACAGAGATCAGAGAGAACACCACGAACACCTGCATCAGTACTGACAGCATGTTTTTCTGGCGTACCAGGCCACCGTAGAACAGTGCCAGGCCAGGGATAGTCATCAGAATCACCAGCACCGTGGCAATGATCATGAATGCAGTATTGCCGACATCCAATGTTGCCGGTGCAGCTGCAGCTTCTGCAGGGGCAGCTTCTGCCGCAGGCGCTTCGGCTGCAGGTGCAGCATCAGGCGTGACTGTTTCCGTAACCGTAACGGTCTCTGTGACGGTTTCTTCAGCATAAGCTACTGGAGTGGCTGCCAGCCCCATCAAGGCTACCAGCGATAACACAGAAAGAATTTTCTTCATAGCTGAAGCCCTCTCTATAGCGCATCCGGACCGGTTTCGCCGGTGCGGATACGATAAACTTGTTCCAAATCGAAGACAAATACTTTGCCATCGCCAATCTTGCCTGTTGCCGCCGCTTTTTCGATGGCATCCACCACCTGATCCAGCATGTCATCTTTAATGGCAACCTCAAGTTTAACTTTTGGCAAAAAGTCCACGACATATTCGGCGCCACGATATAACTCGGTATGCCCCTTCTGGCGTCCAAACCCCTTAACCTCAGTGACAGTGATGCCTTGTACCCCAATATTGGACAAAGCTTCACGCACCTCATCAAGCTTGAATGGCTTGATTATTGCGGACACAAATTTCATTTGCTTCTCCTGTTGTGAACTCCGGCAGGCACAATGCCTGCCAGATTAAACCCTACTTAAAAAGTGCGAGTAAGTGTAAATACCAGACGACCTTCATTCAAGTCTTTACTCTGTGCGCGGACGCTATCACCCTTACCGTTAAAGCTTGTACCGCCGTAACCGTTCTCACCCCAGTACTGTTTGTTGCTGGCACCAACATAGTACAAACCAGCGTTCCAGCCTTCTGAGGCACCAATTTTAAATGCCTTGCTCAAACCAACTTTATAATCTGTGTAATCCGGGCTGGATGCGCCAGAAAAACTTGAACTTGGCAGATTCAAACCATCAGTTGTAAACGTTGTATCCAGTTTACCATTCACATTCAATTGACCCACGTGACCTACCAACGTCAGGTCCCACCATGGCAAAGGATAGTTTGCATTCACTTCAAAATAAGTACTGCCCTTGGTGCTGCCATCCCAGCCGGTGGCACGTTCAGCGCCAAACCAGTCAGTCAAGGTCACTGACAACTTGGTGCTCAACCAGCCATAGGCAAGGCCGAAGTTAACTTCAGCGGTATCCCAACGACCACCACGCGGAGTTAACACGGTATTTGCGCCATTAGGCCCAACAGAAGCAGAGCCTCTGTATTTTTTCCATGAACCACCTGGATACAGGTAACCGATCAAACCGACACTGTAGCCAAGACCTTCGATACCAGGTACGGCACCATTATAACCACCGTAGATATCAACTTCTGCAGTGGCATCAGGGAATGTATTAGGTGTTACGTTAGAACCCCAGGCACCTACGTAGAAACCGCTGTCATGGGTAATGTCCAGGCCACCTTGTACAGATGGTTTGTGCCAGTTTTGTGAAATACCGCGTGCATAGTAATCAGACACGAAGCCAATGTTGGCTGTCGCTGCCCATGACGATTTAGCTTCTACAGCGGCAGGCGCTTTTTCTTCAGCTTCAGCAGCATAAGAAACTTGTGCGAATGACAAAGTACCTAATACAGCTGTAAGTAAAATAGATTGACGCATTTATGAGTCCTCTCTCTATAAAGTCTTGATCGAATTGTTGTAAACGAGAATGAAACAACATTGACGACTAAGCAAAGCATGTGCCAATCTAATAATTTGTTTTAAATCAAATAATTAAAATATATATTAATTATAAAATTTACAATACTTTCTTAAGCTGTTGATTTATAAATAAATATACTTTATTTTAGGCAAATAAACCTGTCTCAGTTAGTTCAGCACATGCTAAAATCCTGATAAAAGGAGCACACAACCATGCTATTTTCTAACGAAAGAATTAAAGAATTATCTTTTAAAATCAAAGAATTAATAGACTCAAGCCCAATTTCAGAGCTTGAAGCTAACATTCATGCACTAATTCAGGGCGTGCTCACCAAAATGGAACTTGTTTCACGTGAAGAATTTGATATCCAGACGGCTTTATTAGCCCGTACTCAACAACAATTGCGGGATCTTGAACAAAAAATCAGCGCGCTGGAACAAGCACACGCTTCAGAAAAGTAAAAATTAATTTACAATTGTTAGCATTCCGTTAAGAGGGGTGCTGCATGAGTTTGGCCGTTTTATATAGTCGCGCTTTAAGCGGGATGGAAGCACCAGAAGTCGTCGTTGAAGTACATTTGGCAAATGGCCTGCCCAGTTTTACCATTGTCGGTCTGCCGGAAACAGAGGTCAAAGAGAGCAAAGACCGCGTCCGCGCTGCTATCCAGACCGCGCAATTCGAATTCCCTGCCAGACGTATTACCGTCAACCTTGCCCCGGCAGATTTACCAAAAGAAGGCGGCCGTTACGACTTGCCGATTGCGTTAGGCATTCTGGCCGCTTCGGGTCAGCTCTCCAAAAAAAACCTTGCCAACTATGTGATTGCCGGCGAACTGGCGCTCACAGGCGCACTAAGACCCATTCGCGGGGCCCTCGCGATGACTTATCAGCTTCATCGGGACACTGAGGGAATTCGTGCCGCCATTCTGCCCCAAGAGAGTGCATACGAGGCTAGTCTGGTCGAAGGTTCGACTATTTATGCCGCTGATAGCCTGCTGGCGGTGTGTGCGCATTTATCTGAAAAACAGACGCTGCCACAACAACCGGCTATGGATTGTGGTGAACCGGTAATGGTTTCAGATTACCGGGAAGTCAAAGGCCAGTTACGCGCCAAACGCGCACTTGAGTTAGCCGCTGCCGGTCAACACAGCGTGTTAATGAGTGGCCCTCCAGGCACCGGCAAAAGCATGCTGGCACATCGCTTTATGAGCATTTTGCCTGCAATGTCTACCCAAGAAGCGCTTGAAAGCGCGGCCATACTTTCGCTGAATGGCCAGTTTCCTGCCTCCAGCTGGAAGCAGCGTTCTTTTCGCGCCCCGCACCATACGGCATCGGCAGTCGCGCTGGTAGGCGGAGGCAGTGTGCCGCGGCCTGGCGAAATCAGCCTTGCGCATCATGGGGTTTTGTTTTTAGACGAATTACCGGAATTCGATAGAAAAGTACTCGAAGTACTGCGTGAGCCGCTTGAAAGTGGAACCATCACGATTTCACGTGCGGCCCGGCAAGCGACTTTTCCGGCACAGTTCCAGTTACTGGCAGCGATGAATCCTTGCCCATGCGGCTATTACGGTCACTACAACAATCGATGCCGTTGCACACCTGAACAGATTGCGCGTTACAAAAATAAACTCTCAGGCCCGTTGCTGGACCGCATTGATATGAATATTGAGGTACCTGCGCTAAAGCCCGAAGAATTAAGCCATAGCCAGGCAGGCGAAGCCAGCACGACTATTCGTGAACGGGTGGTACTGGCTAGGCAGCGGCAGATACAGAGACAGAACAAACCCAATTCGGCCTTAGGTCCGCTCGAAATAGAGAAACATTGCCAGCTGGATGATAAGAGTCATTCGCTGCTGCAGGCGGCCATGAAAAAGTTTTCACTCTCCGCACGCAGTTATTACCGTATATTGAAACTGGCACGCACCATTGCAGATTTGGCAGAGTGCCACCACATTAGTGATACGCACATTGCGGAGGCGTTACAATACCGCCGTTATGAATATTAAGGGCACTTCCCATGCATTTATATGATTTTAGTATCGCGCCGCTGGTGCGCAACCTGCAAAACCTGAAGCACATCCTGCGACAGGGCGAACTCTACACCGAGCAGAAAAAGGTAGCGCCTGAAGTTATTTTGAACAGTCGTTTGTCTGTCGACATGTATCCGCTAACCCGGCAGATACAACTGGTCAGCGACCTGAGCAAAGGCGCAGGTGCCAGGCTGGCGGGGCTGGAAGTGCCGCAATATGCAGATGATGAAACCAGTTTTGAAATGCTGTATGCCAGAATCGATAAAACAATCGATTTTTTGTCGCAGATTCAACCAGCGCAACTGGAAGGCGCAGAAGACAAGGAAGTGGTGCTCACAATACGTAAAGTTGACCTCACCTTTACCAGACTGGATTACCTGGAGAAATGGGCGATGCCGAATGTCTATTTCCACATCACCACGGCTTATAACATCTTGCGCCATATCGGCGTGCCTTTGGGCAAAACCGATTATCTTGGCCAAAAACGCTAAATTTTTTATGAACGCTTGCGCCAGTAACTGGTGCCTGCGTCTTCATCTTTCAGCATTGCCTGCCTGCGCAACGTTTCCAAGGCTTCACCCTGGGAAATGTTTTGCGTATGTGCAATGTCGCCAGCACGCGCATTAGCCCTGGCAACCCAGGCCGGATTTTGCTGATAGCCTCTATCCTGCATACACCTATCCAGCACGCGGGACTGCCTGGCAGACTTCTCCAGCCTCTGGAATGGCAACGCCTCAGGCAACTCGGCCGCCGCTTTACTGGCGATTAAATCACATTGATTAATCATTTGCGCCAGCTCACCGTGTGCTGTTTCCGGCACATCTTCGTGCATATTTTGCCAGTACAGCACGCCTGCACCCATTACCAGCATCACAGCCAGCGCGCCTATTACTTTGAGTGTTTTCATTTTGCAAAGCCTTCACTTTCCGCTTTCTTGATAGCTTATTTTGCACGCATTCACAGCTTTAGACCAGCCATCCGAAAACAATCCAGTGACACATACCTTGCACATTTGCTTCATTAAATTTTCACACAAGGCCAGTAAGCTACGCATCAACAAGATCAATCTCAACGGTAATCAATGATTCTGTGATTGCTATCAAGATTTGATCCGACATGACGTTATTAACTTATACGGAAGCGCATCTAAGGAAATATCATGAATAACTGGCAGGAAGAACCACTGACCTATACCGCTAGCATGCCTGAACTGATGACGGCCCAGGATATTATGTACCTGGCTGAAGACATCGTTGCTGACAATAATATTCTGGCCATCTACAAGCCAGCTGAACTGTCACTCGAAGTCGTTTAATCACCAGTCTTTCCTGCCGCAAAGATTGCTCCATGCAATTTCTGGCATTAAGGTATTGCACTCACATTGAAATTGCCGGTGCTTTTTGCTATAGCCCGAACCGTTCATCACTCACTCAATTTAAGTTACCCTATTGTAGGATTTACACGCATAGACAGTCGCCACATGTTTAACTAGAATAAACTTTCCTCAACTATCACGACAGGAGGCAGGTATGTTTCAAGGAGCAATTGGAATCTATGCGCTGATTGGTATTGTTGTAGTGATTTGCGCGATTTTGTACGGATTCGCCAAAGTAGTGAAGTAACAGATCTAACAATAAAAAAGCCCCTGACTGGGGCTTTTATTGGTTATTGAATCAGCTCATGCCAGCTTTGCTTGGTGCCGTAGCTGCCATTATCTCTTCGACTGAATACATTATCAATCTCTCCCGGCCCGCCATTGCCTTTGCCAAATATCTGGTCATCCAGATTGACCTGCCTGGGGGTTGGGTCATCACTGCCTGTTACGAGCAAGTGCGGCACGTTATTCTGATCATAAACCAGGTTAAAACCGACCGCAGGGGTAGTCAGTCGTTCTGACACTAGCCCGCTAGGCAACATACTGCCCCCTTTTTCATAATTGAAATAGTTTATGAAACCATAACCAGCACCACTACAGGCCTCACTGCTGGGTACTAAGGTAGACAACAGCATAACTCCATTCACAGCTTTGGGGTCCAGATTCACACGCTCTCCTGCCGGAAAATCCAGAAACCAGCCAGATCCGGTGTTGAAGTTGACAGATGTGCTGGCGGCAACTGTGCGATCTGCACTTAATGCCAGCTGGACCAGCTGACTGCGCCCAATCGCGGTTGTCTGCCCGCTATCTTTGAATGTATAGATAGAGTTCTGTGGAGTATTGGTCAAATCCGCCACTTCAAGGAATTTGCCGGTACCAACAATAGCGGCGATATTCTTACCCACCCTGACCATGACAGGCTGGGTAGTCAATTTTTGCGGATTGCCACTGGCATCACGTAAGGTGGCGATTTTGGTGACAGCATTGGTGTTAATATCAAAACGCCAGATATTGCCATTCAAGTCCCCGGCATACGCTTTGACAGCAGTATTGTTTTCATATTGCTGTTCTGCGTAGGCGGTGATTTTTGCCAAGCCGCTAGGACTGGCAGCATTGCCTTCTCCGGTAGAAAGTACTTTCAGCACTGTTCCGCTTCCTGCATCCACAACATAGAGATATCCGCCGCCATCGCCCACCGGGCTATTATTGACAAAAGTGCCATCATTCAGTTTACGTGCATAAGTCCCATTGTTGTAGCCTGAAGTTAACAAAACGACCCAGCGACCATCCTGCATTTTTGTGATCAGCGGATTACCGAATGTATAGCCCAAGTTAATGCCAACGCCAAGGTTTTGCGCGTTAAACTCCCATAGCAGTGTGGGGGCAGCTGGATTAGTCACATCCAGTGCAAAATATCCCCGACCCCCTGCGTTTAGACCCGACACAAGAATCGTGCGCCAGACAGCGCCACTACCGCTACAGCCTGAAACACAGACGTCTGCCACTGTTGGACTTCCATTCACAAAATTGGTATGGAAGTTAGCCCCGTACTCTTTATCGGCCAGGTTGGCCAGGTTGCTGATGAGCGGCGTTGGAATAAATGCCCAAAGCTCATCCCCGGTATTGGCATTAAAAGCATGCAACATCCCGTCATTAGCACCGACAAATACTGCCGGCACTCTATTTGCAACCGCTGCATCCCGGAAAGCTTTGTATCCAGCATCGAGATAGGTCATATTTGATGCTTTAAAATAAGCGGGGCGTGACTGCGAGACATCCCCCAACGTCGCCTGTCGCTCTCGGAATAAGCGGTTTGCAGCGACGGTATTCAAACTTGTGTCTTCATAAGTTTTGTTACCCCGCAAATAATCCACCAATTTGTTTACTTTATTGGCGTCCGAAATGCGAGGATCAGAGGCGGGCAATCCCTGCATCTGGCTTAAGGCCAAATAACCATTGGATAATGCGTTTTTTTGCAAGGCCGGTAAATTATCCCCAGTAAAGGGCATCAAAGTATTATTTGCGTTGAAATAAATTTTCCGGCTGTTGTTCACCACTTGTGTCTGCAACCTGCCGGTACAGCTTCCGGAAATCTGAACATAGCAGGATGATGTTTCATTCGTACCTAACTCGCCCCCCAGTTTTCCACCCAAACCGTCACAAGTGGCCTGATTGGAGCTGGTGCTTTTGCAATAAATAGCGGTACTCCCATTGCCGGTAAGCCGGGTTTCAACGGCGGGGGATGTACACGAGGTAGCCGAGACATTTTCCACGCACCAAACCGCATTTTCAGAAGTCTCCAGTGACTTCACATTCACCGTGCGTGCCTCCAGGTTCCCTGTCCACTTCACGGTTTGATAACTGGCTACATACTGGAAGTTGTCGCCATCTGTAGGCGCAAGACTACTCGCTGCGGCTGCGGCTGCGGCGCCTTGCACGGACTTGATTTCAGAAAGGCCTTTTGCTAGCGACTCCCGCAATAATTTCGGGTTACTCGCACTGTAGTAAGTGCTGTTAGCGTTAACCGCCGCATGCCAGAGGTCGTCGATACGGGTACCGTCTTCGTTAACAGTAGGGTCCGGCCAGTTTTTGGACCCTGTGGTTATATCCCGGAAATCCCCGATGATCTGATTCTTGTAATCCTCGGTATAGACCAGCGTCCCGTCTATCCCCAAACCCAGCGTCATGGTCACCATGTTCTGCTTGGCATAATCGTTTGCCGAACCACAGACAGAGGTACCCAATGCGCCGTTGCAATTTGAAAGACTGCTATCGCGGATGTCTGTATCGTAAAAATATTTAGAGACATCTGCCAGGGTATTGGACTTGTTACTACTGTCCAGCTGTGGCCTCGGGGTACTGCCGCCATCCATATTTCCGATGGCAGTTGCACCATTGGCCCTGACAGGGTTAGTGCCGTCGTTCCAGTATCCATCGGTTGTCAATAATGTAAAGTTCGATTGACATGCATACTGCATAGGGTCATCGTTGCCAAGCGTTTTCTTACCCGCAAAATGCCGGCCAACACTGGATAAAGCAGTTCTTAAAGGTGTACCGCCGCTGGGCGAAACAGCAAATAGCTTTTCATACCATGCTTGCTTCTGCCCAGCGTTAAATGGTGCGATGGCCAGATAGTTCGAAGACGGACTGTTGATAGTTACCAGTCCTACGCGGTAGCGGGAATCCAGTGATTTAAAGGCCTGACTGGCCGCTGTTTTCATCGATTGCATGCGTGTCCGGTAATAGGCCCACCAATTGGAGAAGTTGGTCATTTCCTCATTATAGGTACAGGTAGCACCGGCGCAATCTGTCCTGTCTACGCCTTTTGTTGCCTGCCCAGGGGCGCTGTAACTAGTGATACCGCTGGTGATTTTTACATATACCATACTGCCCGGAATATCGTTGGTGGTATCCGTTGTCAGTTGGGCAGTGTAGCTGCCACCAGACATCGTCACCTGTATTGGTGCGGCGGTATTTACCGGATCACCCGCTGGAGTGTCTATGGTTAACACATTGCCACTACGGCTGACCGTAGTACCACTCAAATTACAGTTTCCTGAAAGACTGGTCCGGCACATGGCACTAAGTACCGATGCTGCCAGGTCATTACTGTTATCAAAAGAATTGGCCGTGACTGTCTGGGACAAGAGTTCTATATTATTAATCTTGATACTTTGTACCGAGGCATTGTTACTGCTTTTGTTGAACGTTAACCTGTAAGTAGCCATCGGCCGACGCAAATAGGTATAAGTGTTGCTATCATTGACAGTGCTGTAGGCATTGCGTATTTTCTGGCAACGCTGTGACCCTGACAAGGTACGCCTGGTAGCAGCTGTTGTGGAGTTGCACCATCTGATATCTGAAGGATAGGTGTAAATCCCCGTTGGCACTCGGGATATCACACAGCTGGTCAAATTAGGGGTTGTGCAATACTCTCCAGGAATGAATGAGTAATAGAATGCATTATTTCTGAGATCGGACGTGCCATTTTTGGTATTGCCCAGATCATTGACTTCATTTGACACGCCATTGAAACTGGTCTGGTTCGCCATGTTCACACCCTGATAATTCAAAGGCGGGCTATACAATACCTCAGGATCATAATATTGGGTGTTGAAATCAGAATTGTCCTTTAACCAGTCTGACGACGAGTTCGCCCAGTCAGGCGAATAATCCCAGCCCATACTGCCTGAGTTATCCAGCACAAACATCAGGTTCGGCTTTACATCAGAACTGCCGGAAGTCTGCAATGGCATGGTCGCCAGATCCAGGAATTCTGCCTGCACCAGACAGGGAATAATCGCGACCAACCAAACCAGTTTTCTTATCCAGGAATTATTTTTCATCATGCCACCTGTGCTAGTTCGAGATAAATGATTGCATAAACGTCAGTGTGTTTTTGGGGCCACTGATACGCAATGTAAGGCGGTAAAGTGGTGAGGTCGCTTGGTTAGGGCATGGCGGTTGTTCCGGCCCGCCCGGGATGTCTATCGGAGGCCTACAGGCTGTAGAGCTGGCCATCAGGCAACGAGCTGCATCCATGGCCGCATTACCGGCATTGATTTCAGCTTGGTTGAAATTGCACATGCGCTCAATCACATACCTTATCTGGTTGCCTTGCCGGTCAACACCATTGTGAATCTCTGCGTTTCCATCCGTCTGGTCAGGGACCAGGCGGCTGTTTGTATTATCCCAAGACATAGTCGTGAGTCTGGCTCCATCGCAAATCGAATCATCCGGTTGCATATCGAACCTGCTGCAGTTCGCGTAATACCCCTGGCCCGGAAAATGCCGGACACTATTCGCCAAACTGATGTTTTTCGCGATATTTTCGGCAACACCTTCCAAAGCCACATTAGAGGCCGCACTGGCTGACTGCCTGAATACCATATTGCCGGATAGCAGCGCATTGGTATCCACACTGCGAATCAAGGCCACTGCCGCAATAGACATCACCGCAAGTGCCAGCAAGGCAAAAAACAGAACTATTCCGGATTGACTTCGAGCAGTCCTATGCACAATCAAAGGTTGCAGAGCGTTATAAGGCATCGCGATTCCAAAGGATATTTCTGAGCGGTACTATGACTTCAAAAGTGCGATACCGGAATCGCTCCCAATCGGCAACATGACTTAAATCGACATTGGCAGGCACAGCATCGTTACTCCAAATGCATACTTTGCTGATACCCACAGCATTTCCGTTACACGCCTGACTGACAACCTCTCTTTGCAAACTGCCATCCCGGGCTACCACGGCAATACGTATGGCCCGTATCTTGTTCCTGTCCAGCAAAGTCATTGCCGGACCGAAAGCGCCTGTCGCATCTGTCCATTGATCCACCCGGTTTAGAAAGCGCGAGCCAGTAGGGGATACTGCCCAGTCAGGATCAGGGTGCGGCGTATTCGCCACACCGTACTGTGCCTGCATAGAGACAATATCACTCACAAGCGGAACCGCTGTACTGTTCGGGAAAGGGGCAGTACCTGATGTCCCCCCAGTTCTGGTAAGTTCCAGATTGGCATTCACCGTGTACTCATACTGGTTCCACACGCCCAGGCATGAAAAGCGCACCCACTCTGCGCCATTCAAATTAGTCACTGGCCTATCCGTTGGTACGGTATTCATTTCAGTCAACGTATTAATCACGCGGTCAGCATTTAGTCTCTCGATCCGTGCCAGGCTGCAATTCGGATTTTCCTGGGTCTGGTGAAACAGCACCACATCCCCCACCTGGCAACCAAGCAATGGACCATCAAGCGCCGGCGCAGCCACATTGCCAGTTGCACGTACTGAAGCACCTCCACTGGGCGGATTACCATAGCGTATGCGGACAATATCCTGTCCCGCACCGCCATCCACGATAACGACGGGCGAGAGGTTAATCACTACCCCGCCCTGGTTAATTGAAGTGTTGATCGGGCATAGCAAAGGCGAAGGATCCTGGCTATTGTATAAAGGCAGCCCATAGCCTGCATTTTGTGCATCACGCTGCAAATAATATAGCGCCAGTACGCCGCTGGATTGAGCATCTGAAGTCCCTGCAATCATACGCTTGCGGGCTTCAAAACCACTGAATAGGTTCCCAATTGCCAGAGTAGCTACAAGACCGATCAGAATGCCTACCAGGAGCTCAACCAGGCTCATCCCGGTTTGCACTCGATAAGATCGGATTTTTCTAGAAACTATTGGCGGCATTGGCGGGATTGGCTGCATCATTAGACGGCTCATCAAACAAATAGCTGGAAGCATTGACCTGGTGCAGCCTGCCACCAGGGACCTGCCAGCCAACGGTCACGGTAATCATGCTGTTAGTGATGGCAGAAAAGTTAAGTGTGCCATTTGGTAACTGCGCCTTGATCCGATTACGATCTACCTGCGCGACATATGTCGCAGCATCGCCTCCAAAGGCCATCATATTCGCTATATGTGTTTGCGCAATCAATTGCGCCTCTGCGCGGTAACGGTTATCGCTGCTGTTTTTTTGCATGGCGCCCTGCAATCCGACCAGTGAAAGCACCCCCATGCTGAAAATGACCACGGCAACCATGGATTCAATCAATACAGACCCAGATTGCCGGAGTAAACGACGCGGCATTTTATTTTTTGCGGGCATAGAATCTAGCATCTGCGTACATCCCCCGGCGCTCTAACACTCGGATCACAGACTCTTGCATGACCGCCTGCTGCCAGTACGATACGCAAAGCCCTTCGCTCAGCTTCAGCCACCTGCATACTGGAGACATTGACATTTGAAAGTCCGTTGGCAACAGACGGATCACGCGTGCCGAACCCTGTGAAAACGGCTGCTGGATTGTCGGCCTCGATAGAGACGTTTGCTGAAGAACCTTCCTGAGCATTTTTCTGGGTAATGATATTTGGACAATTTGCGACTGGATCCACGCATCCCACTTGCCACGAACCATTTTCTTGAAGAGTGAACCTTATCCGGGCGTTACGCTTGATCGCTTCAACTCTCGCCTGTTGCAAGCCGTTTTTTATAGATTCCGTCACCGTCCGTATCTGCGAGTTACCGATAGAGGTTTGAAATGCCGGGATGGCGAAAACCGAGACAGTCATCAGAACGACGACAGTCACCACCAGTTCGATCAATGAAAATCCTTGTTGTTGCATCCTAACAAACACCCGAAGAACTGGTTAACCAGCAGGAAGCCCCTGTCGTACCATCATATCTGGAGGTTTTAGCATTATCCTGGTTGACGGTGAATTCGAAATTGCCCATGTTTTGGGCTGCCCTACCTGTGGCACGCAAGGTATATGTTGTTGCCGTTTGATTATCGATGGCGTAATCGAAGAATCTGGTATCCGTCGGATTACATACAAATCCTACATAGGTAAGGTTATCCTGAAAAAACTGCTCTGCCTGCACGCGGCAATTGGCCAGATTTGCTGGCGCCTCTACCGAATTACCGCTTCGGATGTAATCCTGGTAACCGGGCACAGCGATACTCGCCAATATGCCCATGATGGCGACCACTATCATGATTTCAATCAGACTGAATCCGTGTTGCATTACGCTGCGCATCATATTGAGACCTTTTTGACGATGTGCTCATCATGCAAATTGTGCATAGCCGTGTCCAGTGCTAGCTGACCGGCGGCAGTATCCAGCCGACAAGTGGTTGAAACCACGGCAATCAAGCACTGAAGGTTTAGTGATAAAATGTGCTTCTATTTAAACGGGACTGTAAACGATGCCTTCCTTCTGGATGCGACTCCTGGCGCTTGGCCTGCTGCTGGTACAATTGGGTGCGTGCGGCCTGAAGGGCGACTTATATATCCCTGAACGCCAGTACCCTCAACCGCAAGAAAAACCTCAGGAAAAACCCACTACGCCGTGACTGCTTTTAATACTCAACATGGCTTGCTGCATGCCGAAAATGTAGCATTGTGTGATATTGCCGAAACCCACAACACCCCGACTTATGTTTACTCCAAAAGCGCACTGACGCAGGCGTTTGAAAGTTTTCAAGCTGGCCTGACTGGGCACGATCACCTGATCTGCTTCGCGGTCAAAGCCAACCCCAGCCTGGCTATCCTCAACCTGTTTGCGCGCATGGGCGCTGGGTTCGATATTGTTTCTGGCGGGGAACTAGCACGCGTTCTCGCGGCAGGGGGCGACCCTGAAAAAGTAGTGTTTTCAGGTGTGGGAAAATCACACGCTGAAATTAAATCTGCACTTGAAGCGGGCATTCTTTGCTTCAACGTTGAATCGATTAATGAATTGCACCGCATTCAGCAAGTCGCCGCTGAAATGCGCAAAATCGCGCCAATTTCATTGCGCGTGAACCCGAACGTGGATGCTAAAACCCACCCGTATATTTCAACCGGCCTCAAAAACAATAAATTTGGGGTGGCATTTGAAGATGCTTTGAACCTGTACCAGCAAGCTGCAGAGATGCCAAACATTGCTGTGCATGGCGTGGATTGCCATATCGGCTCGCAAATTACCGAGTTGTCTCCTTTCCTGGATGCGCTGGATAAAGTGCTGGGACTGGTGGATGCATTGGCTGAACGCAATATCCATATCCAGCATATTGATGTAGGCGGTGGTGTGGGCATTACTTATAGCGACGAAACCCCTCCCGAATTTGCCACTTATACAGCGGCCATCATGCAAAAACTGGCAGGCCGTGGCGTGAAAGTATTATTCGAGCCTGGCCGCGCACTGGTGGGTAACGCGGGTGTATTACTAACCAAGGTTGAGTATTTAAAGCCGGGCGAGAGTAAAAATTTCGCCATTGTCGATGCAGCCATGAATGACCTGATGCGCCCTGCGCTCTACGACGCCTATCACAACATCACCACGATTGCTGAATCTGCAGCCCAGGCACAAACCTACGAAGTGGTGGGCCCGGTATGTGAAAGTGGCGACTTTTTAGGCCATGACCGCTCACTGGCGATTGCAGAAGGTGACTATTTGGCGATTCACTCCGCCGGCGCTTACGGCATGAGCATGTCCAGCAATTACAACACGCGTGCGCGTGCTGCCGAGGTGCTGGTAGACGGCGACCAGGTACATGTGATTCGTGAACGCGAGCAGATTGCTGACCTGTTTAAGTTGGAGCGCACACTTCCTTAGCATTTTCTGGAAGCCGCACAATAAAAAACCGAAGCCTCAAGCTTCGGTTTTTTATTTGAATGATACGTTCATTATCTACAACGCATCATTCGCTTACGATAAGTTAGTCAAAAATAACCGTCTTGTTCGCGTAAAGCAAAATACGGTGCTCGATATGCCAGCGCACCGCTTTCGATAAAACGATCCGCTCAAGGTCACGGCCTTTCTGGATCAGGTCTTCTACCTGGTCGCGATGCGATATACGCGCCAGGTCCTGCTCGATGATCGGTCCCTCATCCAGCACTTCCGTCACATAGTGGCTGGTGGCACCGATCAGTTTCACACCACGTTCAAACGCGCGGTGGTAAGGGCGCGCACCGATAAATGCCGGCAGGAATGAATGGTGGATATTGATGATTCTTTGCGGATAACGTGCCACAAACTCCGGTGACAAGATTTGCATGTAACGCGCCAGTACGATCAGATCAATCTGGTATTGATCAAACAGTGCGAATTGTTGCGCCTCCACATCTGCCTTGGTTTCCTTGGTCACCGGCAAATAATGGAAATCTATGCCATAAAAAGCCGCCAGCTTTTCTGTATCGCGATGGTTACTGATGATCAGCGGAATATCGCAAGCCAGCTCGCCGCTATGGTGCCTGTGCAACAAATCTGCCAGGCAATGGTCATATTGCGACACCATGATCGCCAACCGTGTTTTTTGCTCGGAAAGTTTTAATTGCCAGGTCATGGCAAAACGCTGTGCAACCGGGCTAAATGCCTGCTCAAAATCAGCCACTGCGACATTGAAATTGCTCAGGTCCCACTCGACGCGCATTAAAAACAGATTATTTTCCGCATCCTGATGCTGGTCTGCGTGTAAAATATTGGCATTGTGCTCATACAAAAATTGCGCAATCGCCGCCACAATCCCTTTAGTATCCGGGCAGGTAATCAGCAAGGTAGCAGTGTTTTTCATAACATTTAGCAGGTAACTGGCAACAAAACGCCGATTATACCTGATGCCGCCAGCCCTTGTGACACGCTGTGCAAATGCTGTAGCCTCCTTTACGGAATTGATTTATGCAAACAAATGATTCACCGAATATTGTCCTGGCTAATCCGCGTGGATTTTGCGCCGGGGTAGACCGCGCCATCATCATCGTCGAACAGGCGCTGGAAAAATTTGGTGCGCCTATCTATGTGCGCAATGAAGTCGTGCACAACAAGTTTGTGGTCGGCCAACTGCGCGACAAAGGCGCTATTTTTGTCGATGAACTGGAAAAAATTCCGGCAGGCAATATTGTGATTTTTAGTGCGCATGGCGTTTCCAAAGCGGTTCGCGCAGAGGCAGAGTCACGCGGCTTGACTGCTTTTGATGCGACATGTCCACTGGTGACCAAGGTGCATATTGAAGTAGCCAAGATGCGCAAAGATGGCCTTGAGATCATTATGATCGGCCATAAAGGCCACCCTGAAGTTGAAGGCACCATGGGCCAATCTGAAGCTGGTGGCATGTACCTGGTGGAAACACCGGAAGATGTCGTTGCCTTGCAAGTTGCCGACCCGGAAAAGCTGGCGTTTGTGACACAAACGACACTGTCGGTAGACGATGCGACCCAAGTGATCAATGCATTGAAAAATCGTTTCCCCAATATCAAGGCGCCTAAAAGCGATGATATTTGCTATGCCACACAAAACCGCCAGGATGCAGTGAAAATCATGGCAAAAGATTGCGACCTGGTGATTATTGTCGGTTCGCCCAACAGCTCCAACTCCAACCGCCTGCGTGAAGTCGCCAAAAACCAGGGCGTGGAAGCCTATATGGTTGATAACGCCACGCTGCTGAACCCGGAGTGGTTAAAAGGTAAGAAGAAAGTCGGCATCTCTGCCGGCGCATCTGCACCTGAGGTATTAGTGCAGGAAGTCATTCAAGCCTTACACGCCATGGGTGCGGCACAGGTGGAAGAGCTGCAAGGCGTGGTTGAAAACGTTGTGTTTCAGCTGCCTAAAAACCTGGTCAATGCCGAGAAACGCCCACAAATCGGTGTTTAAGTTGCCTTGAAGAATTAAGCTTAATCTCAGACTGTTATCCACACCCAAAGCCAGATCGCAGCAATTCAAGCAATAAGAGTATCAAACGGGTAAAAAAAACCCAAGCACTAGGCTTGGGCTCAAGCAATATCCTCGGGAAAGGATAATAGGGGCAACAATTGCTCGTTGTTGTTATTCAACACCACGACAACATTTACCACTTTGGAGATGACAACCACTTATTGATATACGCAAATAAGTAGCACATGAATAACAGAGCATCAAACATGCCAACATCCACCTCATTACAAGCCATTGATTATTAATGGTTAATTATTTAAACTGCCAAGGCAGAAACTGTAATTGGTTGCTTTAAACCACCAATCTGGTTTTAAAAAACCAACCTCAGGCTAGCGAGGTAAATGGCGACGTTCGTCGGTAAACATCGGGAATAACAATGGCAGCAACAACAGGTGAACAGCGTGGCCGTGATCAGGCCACCGACAATCACCACCGCGAAAGGCCTTTGCGTTTCTGAGCCTATACCATGTGATAAAGCCGCCGGCATCAATCCTATACCTGCCATCAGCGCAGTCATCAGGATAGGCCGCAAACGTGCGACTGCACCTTCAATCACCGCTTCACTGACGCGCTTACCTTCACGCATCAGGTGTTTCATCTGCTCCACCATAATCACGCCGTTTTGCACTGAAATGCCTGCCAGGGCGATAAAGCCTACCGCGGCAGATACTGACAGGTGCAAGCCCGCCACTGCCAGGCCCGCCAGGCCACCTACCAAGGCAAAAGGAATCATCAACAATACCAGCAATGCGTTTTTGACCGATTTAAATGCCCAGAATAGCAGGATAAAAATCAGCAGCACCGATAACGGCACAATCACCATCAGGCGCTTCATCGCCCGTTGCTGGTTTTCGAATTGGCCGCCCCAGGTCATGGTGTAGCCCGGTGGCAGTTTGACTGTATCCTGCACGGCTTGCATCGCCTCTTTAACAAAGCTGCCCTGGTCACGGTCGCTAATATTGGCCTTGATCGACACGATGCGTGAGCCTGCCTCACGACTGACACGGGACGCGCCTTGCTTGATGGTCACTTCGGCCACTTCACTCAACGGAATACTGCCGGCACCATTGGGCAAGGCGATCGGCAACTCATCAATATCATCGACCGAATCGCGGTAAGAGCGCTCCAGCCGCAAGGTCACATCAAAATGCCGGTCACCATCATAAAAGGTATTTGCCGCATTGCCGGCCAGCGCAGTCTGCACGGTATTATTGACGTCATCGACCAGCAAACCATAGCGGGCCAGCTGGCTACGGTTCAGTGTGATATCCAGTTCGGAGTTACCGGAGATCCTCACCGCTGCCACATCGGTTGCGCCGCGCACACTGTTGATCGCATCGACCACTTCTCCGGCCTTTTGCTCAAGAATCGTTAGGTCACGGCCAAAAATCTTGACTGCGATCTCTCCTTTAACACCAGACAAAGCCTCTTCAACACTGTCCTGGATCACTTGGGAAAAATTGGTCGGCACGCCTGGAATTTCATGGATACGGCGTGAGATATCCTTGATCAGGCTTTCTTTATCGGCGAAATGCCACTCGCTATGCGGTTTAAGGTCAGCCAGGATTTCCATATGATATGGGCCTTTTGGATCGGTACCATCATCAGGCCGCCCGACATGGGCGACTACCAGCCTGACCTCCTGGTAGCTATTCAGGATTTTGCGGATATGGCGTTCAATTTCCTTGGTTTTCTCCAGGCTGGCAGATGGTGGCAGATCCACCGTCAGCCAGATATTGCCTTCATCCAGCTTGGGTAAAAACTCTGAGCCCAACATCGGGGCACAGAACATGGCCACCACCAATACGGCGGCTGAAACCAGCACCACCAGTTTTCTGGCTTGAGCGCTTTTGAGCAGCACTTTTCGATAAGCATCCTGGATACTTTGCATCCAGGCACTGTGTTTTTCTGCCATATCCTCACGTTTCATGGTGTATGAAAGCAAGGCCGGCACCAGTGTCAGGGTGAGCAAAATTGCGCCCAATAAGGCAAAACTCAGGGTAAAAGCCATGGGCGAGAAAATCTTGCCTTCCACACGCTGGAAGGTAAAGATCGGCAGGAAAGCGGTGATGATGATGGCTTTGGAAAACAATATCGGGTGACCCATATCAATCGCGGTATTTTTCAGCGTCTGCATGCGCCAGGCGATGCCAGCGTGCGACGGATTCTTGTCAGTTTCTGCCATCGCCAGCCGCACCATTAGCGCTTCGACCAGCACCACCGCACTATCGATGATAATGCCGAAGTCTACTGCCCCAAGCGAGATCAGGTTGGCAGATACACCACGCAAATCCATCACAATAAACGCAAACAATAACGATAACGGGATCACCGAAGCCACGATTAAGGCCGCACGCCAGTTACGCAGGAAAATAATCAGGATGGCGACCACCAGCAAAGCGCCGACAATCAGGTTCTCAGAAACGGTATGTACGGTATGGTCTACCAGGCCGGTGCGGTCATAAAACGGGACTATCTTCACACCCGCAGGCAGCGTTTCATTGACCTGCACCACTTTCTCACGCAATGCGGCAATGACTTTGGCGGCATTCTGGCCTTTGGTCATCAGGATAATGCCTTCAATGATGTCATCCTGCTGGTTGAATGACACGATGCCTGAGCGGGGCCGGTCACCAATGGTCACCTCGCCCAAATCGCCAATCAGGATAGGCTTGCCATCGCGGGTATCCACGACGGATTGCGCGATGTCATCCACATTGCGGTACAAGCCGATGCCACGTACCACCAATGACTCATCGCCCCTGTGCATCAGCCCGCCACCGGCATTGCTGCTGTTGTGGCTGATCGCCTGGTTGATCTGGTCAATGCTGACCGCGAATTTTTTCAGCAAGTGCGGGTCCAGCTTGATCTGGTATTCCTTCACCGCGCCACCGAAACTGGTGATATCGGCTACGCCAGGCACCATACGTAACTGGGGGATGATCTTCCAGTCCTGTATCGCACGTACCTCGCGTTGCGGCATCTCCTTGGGTGCTTCAACCAGGTAACGGTAAACTTCGCCTACCGCAGTGGTTAATGGCGCCAAAGTAGGCTGCAGCCCGGTAGGCAAACTCACCCCCTGCAAGCGTTCCAGCACCTGCTGCCGGGCAAAATAGTCTGCTGTGTTCTCGGAAAAAGTCAACGTCACTACTGACAATCCGGTAATAGAAACTGAGCGCATCTGGGTCAGGCCGGGCACGCCGCTCATGTCATGCTCAATCGGTAGCGAGACCACCCGCTCGACCTCTTCCGGCGCCATGCCGGGGGATTGCGTCACGATGATGACGTGCACATCTTCCACATCAGGGAAAGATTCAATCGGCAGATTCTGTACCGCAAACCAGCCAAAAATCATCAACACCACAGCGCCAATCAGCAAAAACACGCGCTGTTGTAACGAGAAAGTGATTAACCCTTTTAACATGTTTGGCTTTCGATGACCCGGCGCACGGCAGACCGGTTTGTTTGATTATTTATTCACCGACAGATCTGAATTCAGCAAAATCGCACCGCCGGTAACCACCCGCTCACCCGCTTTGAGCCCTTGCTTGACGGTAGCATATTCCCTGCGCTGTACATCCAGCGTGACTACACGCTTTCTGAAATGCAGGGGACGCTCTTCCACAAACACATAGCTGTATAAACCTTCGGTGATCAAGGCACTGTTAGGCAGGCGGATGACTTTGTGCTGGCTGTTATCCAGTGGCGTGATCCGTGCGTACATCTCGGGCTTGAGCTTGCCTTTGCTTTCAATCACGCAACGCACTGGAATGCGTCGCGTAGTGGTATCCACCATCACGCCTATGGTTTTCACTTCACCGCTAAAAACTTCATCGGGATAAGCATCCACTTGCACACTGACTTTTTGCCCCTGTGAAATGCGGCTTAAATCACGCTCCGGCAGATCAATGCTGGCCCATAAATTAGTCGGGTCGGTCACGATAAATAAAGGATCAGCAGCATCTGGCCTGATTTCGCTGCCAGGGTTAATTTTGCGATCTACCACCGTACCGCTGATAGGCGAGCGCAAGGAATAAGTGTCATTGGCAGAGGTGGATACACCCAGATTCTTGAGGCGGGCAGATGCGCGCGCAGTTTCAGCGCGCGCCAGGGAAAAGTCAGCTTGTGAGGTTTCTACTTCTTTTTTCGCGAGTACGCCGCCTTCCATCAGCATGCGGTTACGTTCAAGCACCTGCTGTTTGAGTTGCAGATCAACCTGGGCTTTACGGGCATCCGCCACCGCAGCACCGACATCAGGTGAATCCATTACCAGCAATGCCTGACCCGCTTTCACCTGGTCACCCACTTGCGCTTTAATGGCTATCGCCCGGCCAGCCACTGGTGAAAAAACCCGTGCAGTACGGTTTTCATCCAGCATGATTTTGCCATTCAGCGGCTCTGTCACCGGCACCGGAATCTCAGTCACCGCTTCTATTTTTAAACTGGCTACCTGAGGCGATCCCGCAGTCAGCACAATCTCGTTAGCCATGCGAGGCGTCACTGGAGTTTTCTCGGCTGCATTTTTTTCTGCCGCATGTAGCGGATGAATAGAAAAGAATAAGCCAGTTAGCAACATTAATCCGCTCGACAGCTGCATGGCGTTTTTATTCGGAATCAGGGATAAGCGCATTTGATCAATGGTCTTTTTCATAATTATGGGGTATTAAAAACTTGATGAGTAGCTGCCCGCCAGGCAAACAGTGACTTGGCATAATCGGCCCTGACACTGGCGGATTCGAGTTGCAAGGCACGTAAAATCCGCCTGGCGTCGAGAAGGTCCATCACGCTCATGGCGCCATGCTGATAGGCAAACTCGGCGGCATCGGCGGCCTTCTGTGCTTCAGTGAGAATACTCTGGTCAAAACGGTGATTCTTCTCTATGGCCGCTTCTAAATCGGCTTTGGCGCTACGCATTTCAGCCAGCGCAGCCGCCCTTACCTGCTCCTTAGCTTCGGTGGCGCTGTTGTAATCAACTTCCGCGCGGGCAGCTTCGCCTTCATACTGGTAGTTAATAAATAAAGGAATGCTGACCGATGCACCCACAGTATCTGGTGCAGAACCTGGCTCCTGCCCTGGAAAGTGCTGGTAAGCCAGCGACCAGGTCAGATCACGGGTTTTTAAAGATTCTGCCAGCTTCCTGGCATCTTGCGCCTGCTGCATGCGCACCTCGGCCGCCCTGATATCTGAACGCTCGGACAACCAGGCATCACCCTCATGCACTGCGGATTCTGTGCCTGGCAGGGGCCAGGGATCAGCGACATATAATGCAGCAGCCTCCTGGTCTTTACCAATTAAATAAGCCAGTTGCGCCTGTGCTTTTTGCAAAGTGGCTTGTGCCTGCCGTAAATCATTTTTTGCCCGCAAGGCATCCACGCGGATACGCGCCACATCGGCTGAAGCGACATCCCCGGCCTTCAGGCGAAACTCTGCTGCCTGCAAGGTTTTTTCATATAAATCAACATTCGCCTGCTGGATCTGCAGGGTGTCTTGCGCCAGCTTGAGATCATAATAAGCCGTCGCCATCGCCAGACCCTGCCGGCGATACGTTTCTTTTAAATCAAACTCGGAAGCTTTAACGGCACTCTCAGCCACGGATGTCCGCAACTCGCGCTTGTTGCCGCGCTCATATAACTGGCTGATCTGAAGTGAAGAATTATAAGTTTTGTCCCATAAGCCATTGGCGCCGTTCTGGTTCATATTACCCTGGCCGCGGTTGAGATTAAGGCTGGAGAAGCCTACCGACAAAACGGGGTTAGGACGCTGCCCGGCAATAA